>DATHOT010000082.1:0-16134 GCA_035484655.1 Bryobacteraceae bacterium
GCGCTGGTTATTTTATCCTGGCTGCCTACGTGCCCCTTCTTCTCATAACGCATGGCATAGCGTTTCGAATACTGCTGCGGACGAAGGTTGTCGCTCCGCCTCACAGCAAACTGAGTACCGCTTGATGTCACGTATCGGTCTACTAGCTTCTGGCCTGGACTGATTCTGTTCGGATCACTCAGCGCATCGCATCGCAGCTTCCGAATTGGGGTCATCCCCCCCGGGGGCTGAGGAGTTACCGCCAACCGGGCCAATCGGTGTACACTGACTTTTACAACCCGCTGGGGCCTTCTATAGCGTCGCCCATGGGCCAACGCGTCGACTTTTCTGCTAACGCATCCGTCTACGATCGCCGCCATGGGCTTGTCTTGGCCCCTGACATGGCGCGCCGCCTTGCTTCCAGTGGCGGGCTGGAGCCTGGGGCCCGTGTTCTGGACGTGGGCGCTGGAACCGGACGCGTGGCTGTCGCCTTCGCAAACATCGGATGCGAAACCGTGGCGCTCGACCCCGCGCTAGCCATGCTGAACGAGTGTCGGCGCAAAGCGTCGGAGCGGCGGCTGTCACTTGTGGCCGGTGAAGGTGCTCGGCTTCCGTTTGCCCGGGGCTGTTTCGATGGGGTGATTCTCGCCCGAATTTTGTATCTCTTGCCCGACTGGCAAGTGGTATTGCGAGAAACATGCGACGTGCTCAAGCCCGGAGGACGGCTCTTTCACGAGTGGGGCAATGGACAGGCTAACGAGGCGTGGGTGCAAATACGTGAAAAAGCTAGGATCCTCTTTCAGCGCGCGAGTGTAGACAGCCCTTTTCATCCGGGCGCGCGGGATGAAGCCGAGGTTGATGGTTTTGTTGGGGAGCTAGGCCTCATCCGAGGCGCTGAACTGGCCGTCGGCCCCGGTCCCAGTATGACGTTGCGCGACTTCGTCGGGCGCATCGCGAGCGGGGAGTTCTCGTATACCTGGAGCGTGCCAAAAGACGTGCAGGAATCATGCTTGCCCCTTTTAAGGAAATGGTGCGAAGACACATTTGACCTTGACCAGTCGGTCTCAATTCCAAGAGAACTCCGCTGGACGATTTACGGGAAGGGTTAGCCTGCTTGTGGCAAGTCAGCTTGGCTACACGTCCAAGTGACTCGCAATTCTCCGGAATGGACCTCCGGCTCACTCAGCCTCGCGCACATCTACGGGTCAAGTTATACAAGCAAAGTGCGGCTGTGTAGCCCGCCTCGAATGCCCCGGGAGACATTAGCTCCTTTGATGGAAACCCGGCTTGCTTACTCGGGTTGCCGTACCCAGGTCTCCTGGATCAAAAGAGGCAGGTCGTGCACCCAATCGTCCTTACTTACTCCGCCAGGATAGATGACGTGCGCGAGATTATCTTTGCTGTACGCGAGAACGAAATTAGCGTGCGCCACTCCGTAGTTGCCGTTGGCCGGTCCCGTCTTTGTGGCTATGGGAACGCCCGCGGCCTGCTCGACCGCCTCGATTGCCCGTTCCGTCCCGGTGAGCCCGATAAAACGCCGGTCGAACAGATCCAGCCAGCGTCGCAGCACCGCCGGAGAATCGCGCGCGGGATCGGTGGTCACGAAGATGAGCTTGATTCGATCCGCAATCGGGGCGGGCACTTGTTTTAGTGCGGCGCCCAGGTTTGTCATGTGCATCGGACACTGATCGGGGCAATTCGTGTAGCCAAAGAACAAAAGCGTGACATAACCCTCAGTCCTTTGGCTAAAATCGAAGGCCGCACCGGAAGTATCGGTCAGGATGAACCGCGGCTTCGGCAGCGCCGGCGTGACTATGCCGCCCCGGTAGCCGGCGGTAGGGACCTGCTGGCCCGACAGCAGAGATGCAAACAGCACTAGGAACCAGAAGAATCGTTGCCGCATTTTGGAGCCCCTCTTATTGAACAATCACAGTCGCTTTCATGCCGACGGTGTCATGAATAGCGCAGATGTAATTGAACGTGCCTGGCGCGGTGAAGGTCACGCGGAATCGCGTAAAATCGAGGGGCCCCTGCGGTTGTCCGACCGTTTCCTGGTTGGGCGCGCCTAGAAAGCCTGAGTTCACGTTGTCATTCGGTGAACTGACCATCGCGTGCCTGACGCCATCTGAGTCCACGGTCACTCCCTGTGACGGAGGCATATCGTTTGCTGGCTCTGTCCCGAAAGTGATGGTGTGAAAGACAGGCGTGGAAAGGTTGGTCCATTCGACCGTGTCCCCAACATGCACGACCGTCGTGGTGCCGAGGAAGCGCATCACTGCAAGCGTCTGAGAGCCGCCTCCGTTGGCCAGGATCGAAGAGACACCCGCCGTTACGGTATGCGCGGAGGTTCGCTGGCCGTCATCATTTCCGCGGCCCTGAAGACTATTCGCATCAGACAGCAATTTGGCTCGTTGAAGATGTGCCTGTCGATCGTAGAAATTTTGATCGTGCGGAAGGGTCTCCGACAATTGCAGAACGTGAATCGCGCCGGTCATTCTGCTGTGCACCAGGCACACGAGCTTGAAGTTGTTGGCGCTGGGAAAGGTGACAGTATAGGTTTGCCCAGTCGTGGAAGGGCCGGAGCTCACGCAAGCCGAGTTATCGAAACTGGATCCGTCGGGCGTAGTGCCTGGGCACCCGATAAAAATGTTGCCATTGATACCAACCACGGAAAAAGCGGCGGGTCGCGTCTGGCCAGGCTTTAAGAACGATACCGTATGGACCTCATCAGCAAGAAAGCTGAACCGAATGCTATCCCCGGCGTAGATCCAAAACTCGTTCGGCAAGAACGCCAGAATCTGGTTCCCCAGGTCCGGAGTCTGCGCCCCAACCCGGGCTTGCCACTCTGTAGCAGAAGCCGTTCTGGTGGCGCCCCCTGCCAAAAGTGCCGCCAATGCCAAGCCAGCGGCGCGTTTCAATATGTTCTTATGCAGCTCTTGCATAGTAATCCCTCCGTATGTGCAGATTCTGAGTCAGATTGGCATTGGCTGCCCGGAAGGTCAATCCAAGGAGTCTGCCTTTTGTGTTCCCGCGCTATTCCCGCATAAGCTGCTGGAAACCGAAGCCTTATCGAGACGTGTGGACGATGTATACTCGGTCTACCAGGAGCGATATGTCCGGGAATGGCCGCCCGATTAGCTTTGGTGTGTTCGAAATCGACCTGCACACAGGCGAACTGCGCAAGCAGGGCCTGAGGATCAAACTTCGGGACCAGCCTTTCCAAATCCTCCTCCTCCTGCTGGCAAACCCAGGCGAAGTAGTATCTCGCGAGGAACTCCAAAAAAAGCTCTGGCCGGCCGACACGTTTGTCGATTTCGATCGCGGTCTGAACAAGGCAGTCAATCACCTCCGCGACGCTTTGGGCGACTCGGCGGAAAGCCCCCGCTTTATCGAAACGTTACCGAAGCGCGGCTACCGGTTCATCGCGCCGGTGGACGCCGGTTCTCCCAACGGCCACCCCCTCGAACCAACGCTGGAGACACAGCCCGCACTCGCCGGCCAGCCGGAGCGTTGGGCGACCCACAGCTTGAAGCGGAAGCCTTCGGCTAGGCTTCCGTGGATGATCGCAGCCCTTGCATCGGTGGTGGCGGCAATTTGCGGGGTGCTGCTATGGCGCGCGACACGGCCCCCGGACCGGTCCATGATGCGCCTCAGCCTTGACTTGGGACCCGAAGCTATCCGAGGACTGGCAGAGAGTGGTGAATTCTTCAACCCGGTTGTGTCGCCTGACGGAACACGCTTGGTTTTCCCCGCGAAGGGGGCGGATGGCAGTGAGCAACTGGCAATGCGCCGCCTCGACCAGTCCACAGTCACGATACTCGCAGGTACCGAAGGAGCGGTCGATCCCTTCTTTTCTCCGGATGGCCAGTGGATTGGATTCTTCGCCGGCCAGAAGTTGAAGAAGATCCCCCTACAAGGCGGCGGGGTCGTTTCGTTGTGCGACAACGCCGGCCTGGGGCGGGGTGCCTCCTGGGGAGAGGACGGCGCGATCATTGCCAACCTGGATAGCTACCATTTGTTCCGAGTGCCTGCGGCCGGGGGTGAACCGCAAGTCATCGGTAAGCCGGAGCAGCACGGCGAACGCACCTGGCGTTGGCCGCAGGTTCTGCCCGGCGGTGAGAACGTCTTGTTCACCGGCGCCGTCGCATCGTCCGCCGCCGCTTTCAGTAGCGCCAACATCGAAGTTCTTTCGCTCAAGTCGGGACGGGTCAAGGTGGTTCGGCGCGGCGGTTCCTTTGGGCGCTATCTGCCAAGCGGCCACCTCATATTTTTCCGTAAGGGCGCGCTTTATGGCGTACCGTTCGACCTCGGGCGTCTGGAAACACACGGCTCGCCGGCGCCCTTGCTGGAAGATCTCGCCGATTCAGAGAATGCCGCGGCTGGCCGGGTCTCTTTTTCCCGGACCGGGATTCTGCTATACGCGAGTGCGCCGAGATCCGGCGTCGGCTCCCTGGCCTGGCTGAATAGCGCCGGAAAGTCACAGCGCGTCGTAAGCCCATCCATCGGCATATCGCGGCAGGCGGAGACTCCTCGCCTTTCGCCGGACGGCAACCGGCTGGTTCTGGCGGTCGCGGGAGACCTCTTCGTTCACGACCTCCAGCGCGGCACGGTAACCAGGCTGACCTTCGATGCCGCTCTGAACCGGCATCCGGCCTGGACTCCGGACGGACAGCACATTGTTTACAGCTCGGACGTTCCCGGGAGCGACGATGAATTCGGCATCTGGTGGATTCGCAGCAATGGTTCCAGCCAGCCTGAGAAGTTGTTCGGTGAGAGAACCCCTCTTCAAGTGTTTTCGATTTCCCCTGATGGACGCGCCCTAGCATTTGTTCGGACTGGCCGGGATAGGTTGTTTGAGATTTGGACGCTCCCGCTGGATTTGGACGATCCTGACCATCCCAAGCCGGGAAAGCCCGAGCCATTCGCGCGCGAATCCCTCAGCCAGGTAGACCCGGCGTTTTCACCCGATGGCCGTTGGATCGCGTACGTATCTACCAACGGCGCGGGACTCGGAGGCCAAGTTTCTGTGCGTCCGTTTCCGTCCGCGCCTTCGGCGGGCAAGTGGCAGGTATCGGAAAGCGGGGCGAAGTTCCCCGTCTGGTCGCGCAATCGCGAGGAACTGTTCTACGTGAATTCCGATAACCGGATCATGGTCGCCCGCTACACAGCCAATGAGCACTCCTTCGTCCCCGAGAAACCCCGGCAGTGGTCGCCGGCGCCGCTCTTCCGGCCAACTAATAACGCCCTTTGGAATCTGGATATAGCACCGGATGGCCGGCGCTTTGTAGTGCTCGCTCCGCCTGAATCCAGGAGCCAGGAGCCCGCTACGGTCCACGCAACTATCCTGCTGAACTTCTTCGACGAACTTCGGCGACGCCTGCCGTCAATCTGATTTGCAACCGCGCCGGCCGCGCTTCCTCGGTCTCCTTAATAAGGCCAAGCCGGCTTAGAGAACAAGCCGCCATCCACCCACAGAGTCTGGCCCGTGACGAAAGCGCTCGCTTCCGAGGCGAAGAAGACCACGGCGCGGCCGACATCGAGGGGAGTTCCAATGCGGCCCAGCGGCGTCAGCTTGGCCCAGGTTCCCGCGAAGTCCTGTACCTCGGTCCTGGTGCGCTCGGTTTCAATCGCGCCCGGCGCCACGCAGTTCACGGTGATCTGGTACTGCCCGAGTTCGACCGCCGACACTTTGGTGAACATCTCGATGCCACCTCGGCTGGCCGTGTAATCGACCAATTTCGGGAAGGCGACCTTATTCGACCCCGACCCGATATTGACGATCCGCCCGCCGCCCGCGGCCTTCATATGGCGCGCCGCACGCTGGCTGCACAAGAAGCAGCCTTTCAGGTTGGTGGCGATAACCCGGTCCCAGTCGCGCTCTTCCAGATCGAGCAGCGATTTCCAAGTCTGAATGCCGGCATTGTTCACCAGGATATCGAGACGTAGGAATTGTTCCAGTACAGTTTCGAACATGCGATCGACTTCCGAGGCAACGCCGACGTCCGCCATGACGTCGAATGCTTGGCGGCCCAAGCCCCGGATTTCTGCCGCGGTTGCCTCAGCTCCCGCAGAATCGGCGTAATCATTGATCGCGACGTCGCAGCCTTCCCTAGCCAGCTCGAGTGCGATCCCGCGGCCGACTCCTTTCGCGGCGCCTGTGACTAAGGCAGTCTTGCCTTGAAGCAGCATGGTGACATTTTAGCCGGGCGGCAACCTTTGTAACGAAAAAATGCTTGCCCTTCCAGGCAATTCCGAGGAAACTGGGATTTGGTGTCTCTACACATGGAGGTGACCGCGAATTGAAACTTAGCGAAGCTGCTGTTTGGGAGCCGACTGAGAGATGGAACATTGCCGACGCTGGCGAACTCTACGACGTCGCCAGTTGGGGCAAAGGTTATTTCTCGGTGGGCGCAAATGGGCACCTGTGGGTCCATCCGACCAAGGACGCCACGCGCGGCATCGACCTTCGAGAGTTGGTGGAAAAACTGGAACTGCGCGGCATCTCGCTGCCGATTCTGGTCCGGTTCGCAGAAATTCTGAAGCATCGCCTGGGCGAGATGCACCAGGCCTTTGCCAATTCGATCGGCGAGCACGGCTACAAGGGCACCTACTGCTGCGTCTACCCGATCAAAGTTAATCAGCAGCGGCAAGTGGTCGAGGAGGTTTTCAAGTTCGGCCGGCCCTATCACTTTGGATTAGAAGCAGGCTCCAAGCCGGAGTTGCTGGCGGTGCTGGCGGTGGCCGATAACGAGACACCCATCATCTGCAACGGCTTCAAGGACGACGAGTATATCGAGATGGTGATGCTGGCCAAGAAGATCGGCCGGCAAATCATTCCCGTCGTCGAAAAATATAGCGAGTTGGATCTTATCGTTAAGCACTCGCGGCGCGTCGGCGTCGATCCGACCATTGGGCTGCGCGTCAAGCTGGCCGCAAGAGGTTCGGGCCGCTGGAAGTCTTCGGGCGGTTATCGCTCCAAATTCGGCCTGACGGTGAGCGAGGCGCTGCAGGCGCTGGACCTCTTGAAAGCCGAGGGCCTGGAGGGTTCGCTCGAACTGTTGCACTTCCACCTGGGCAGCCAGATCACGAATATCCGTCAGATCAAAGCCGCGGTGATTGAAGCCGCCCGCATCTACGTCGAACTCAAGCGCGCCGGCGCCGGGCTGAAATACCTGGATGTCGGCGGCGGCCTGGGCATCGATTACGACGGATCGCAGACCGATTTCGAATCGAGCGTCAATTACACGCTGCAGGAATATGCCAACGACGTGGTGTATCACATCCAGAACGTGTGCGACGAAGCGGAAGTGCCGCATCCGACCATCGTGTCCGAAAGCGGCCGCGCCATCGCCGCTTATCACAGCGTGCTGGTGTTCAATGTCATGGGCGTCACCGGATTCGGGGACGATTCATTTGAACCCGTGCCGCACGATGCCGAGCAGCCTCTGATCGACTTGCAGGAGACCTACCGGTCGCTTAGCTCCAAAAACCTGCTGGAGAGTTTTCACGACGCCCAGCAGGCCCTCGACGCGGCCTTAAACCTGTTCAGCCTGGGCTACCTGCCGCTGGCGCAGCGCAGCCAGGCCGAAAAACTGTATTGGACCATCTGCCGCCGCGTGCACCGCATGGCCAAAGAACTGGAATTTTTTCCGGAGGACCTGGAAGGGCTCGACGGCATGCTGGCGGACACCTATTTCTGCAATTTCTCGCTGTTCCAGAGCATGCCCGACAGTTGGGCGGTGAAGCAGCTTTTCCCCATCATGCCCATTCACAGGTTGAACGAAATGCCCTCCAGAAGTGGCGTTTTGGGCGACATTTCGTGCGATTCTGACGGCAAAATCGACCAATTTATCGACCGCCGCGACGTAAAACGGACCCTTCCGCTGCATCCCTTCAATGGCGAGCCCTACGTCCTGGGCGCTTTCCTGGTGGGCGCTTATCAAGAGATTCTAGGGGACTTGCACAATCTGTTCGGCGACACCAACGCGGTGCACGTCAGCCTGGGCGACAACGGCGATGTGCTGCTCGATACCGTGATCCGAGGCGACACCGTGCGCGAAGTCCTTGATTATGTTCAATTTAACTCCAAAGCTCTGCTCGAGGAGTTCCGCCGGGACGTCGAGATTGCGCTCCGGGAAGGCAAGATCGGCTATGAGGAGTCCGGCCGGCTGCTGCGGTTCTATGAAGACGGCTTGAACGGGTACACGTACCTGGAGCAATAAAGAATCGGTTTTTCCACCGACAACCTGCGCATTGTCCTGATCGGCACCCGCAATCCACTAAACATCGGAGCGGCGGCGCGGGCCATGCACAATTTCGGCTTCCGGCATCTGCGGCTGGTGAGTCCCTACCAAGTGGCGTATCAGGAGGCGCGGTCGGCGGTACGCGCGGCTGAAATCCTGAAGAATGCCAAAGAATACGAGACAACGGCCGAGGCGATCGCCGATTGCGGGCTGGTAGTGGGGACCACATCGCTCGGCCATCGCGAGCTGCAGCATCCGCTGCGAACGCTCGAATACGGCGGGCGTGTGATTCGCAAAAGGCTAGCCTCGGCGCCGGCGGCGCTGCTGTTTGGATCGGAAAAGTTTGGACTGTCGAACGACGATCTGAGTTATTGCCACTGGCTGCTGCGCATCGGAACGGAAGGTTCGATGAATCTCGGCCAGGCCGTGGCGGTCTGCCTGTACGAGCTGACGCGGAAGGCAGCGGCGTCGAAGCCGGAAAAACGAAAGCCAGCGACTGCGCAGGATCTGGACCGGATCACGCGCCTGCTCACCGAAGTTTTGGAGGAATCCGGATATGTGCATGCCAACAGCACGGAGGCTAAAATCCGGCGCTTGATCCGGCGCCTGGATCTTCCAGCACACGACGCGGAGGTGTGGTTGGGCATGTTCCGACAGATTCAATGGAAGCTGGGTAGAGAGCGGCAGTGATATCCTGAGGGGTCGGATAAATCGGGGATGACAAAAATTCAATTGGAATACGATCTCGTCCGGCCGTTGACGGATGAGGACGCGAGCGGTGTCGCCGACGTCCATAGCTGGTACGGCATTTTGCGGGTGCAGCCGGCGGCATCGTTGGACAAGCTGGCGGTGGAGTACGACGCGTCGCGGCTGAGTGAAAAGGATGTGGAAGCGGTTCTGCATCGCTTCCGGCTGCCGATCAAGCGCAAGTGGGCCGTACCCTAAGGCTCAACCGCGCTGCGTCGCCGTTCCCAACCGGCTTGGAATAGCGGCAACGAGTTTTCCTGTCGGTAGGGATGCCTGGCGATCTCTTCGATATTCAGATCGATTCCGAGCCCCGGCCGTTCAGAGATTTCGATGTAGCCGTCCACTACTTCCACGGGATGGATCACGATCTCCTTTTCCCACGGCTCATTGAACTCATCGAAGATTTCGTGGATGAAGAAGTTCGGGATGGAGGCGTTGAGCTGGACACAGGCCGCCGAGCAGACCGGACCCTGGGCGCTGTGCGGCGCCAGAACGCCATAGTGGGCGTCCACCATGTCGGCGATCTTGCGGGTGGCGAAGAGTCCGCCCAAGTTGAGCGGCTCGGGCTGCAGAATGCTCACGGCTTCGTGCTTGAGCAACTCGGCGAACTGCTGTTTGGTGGAAAAGCTTTCACCGGTGGCGATGGGAACCGGACTTCGGCGCGCAACTTCCACCATGGCCGCGATGTTGGTGTGCGGCACCGGCTCTTCGAACCAGGCGGGGCGCATGGGCTCGAGCCGGCGCGCTAATTCCACCGCGGTTGACACATCGAAGCGCGAATGGCCTTCGATCAACAGGTCCACGGAATCACCGACGGCTTCGCGCACGGCACGCACGATGTCGATGCTGAGATCGAAATCCTGGCGCGAGAGCGTTCGCCAGGCGCTGCCGAAGGGATCGAACTTGAGCGCGGTATAACCACGGCGAGCGACGGTCTTCGCTTTTTGGGCGAAGGACTCCGGCGTCCGGGGGCCGCGATACCAGCCGTTGGCGTAGGCGCGCAGCTTTTGATGACAACGCCCGCCCCACAGGTTGTAGAGCGGCTGATTGGTGGCCTTGCCGATGATGTCGCAACAGGCAATCTCGATGGCCGACACCGCGCACATATGGATCTGCGCGCCTTCCGAATACAAATCACGAATCAAGCGCTGCGAAATGATTTCGATCTGGAAGGGATCCATGCCGAGAATCAACGGCGCAAGCTCGTGGATGGCGGTTTCAACGGTTTTGGCGAAGTAGTTGAGCGTGCCTTCGCCCACGCCGTAGACCCCTTCATCGGTCCAGACTTTGGTGAACAGCCAGTTCTTCCAGGGATTGCCGGCGATGAAAGTTTCGATCTTGCTGATGCGCATGTTCATTGGAGCGATGCCCCGCGTTTACAATTACAGCATGGCTGTTCGCCTGGGCTTGATTTGGATCTGCGCATGTCTTGCGCTGACGGCGCAGACTCCTTCCAATAAATCGTTAACGGGAAAGTACTTCTACCACGAATTGCTGTTCGTCACCGACGCGCCGCAACCAATCCTCAGCAGTGATGGCGCTCTGACCTTTGACGGAAACGGCGGTGTTACCGGCGGCACCTACTCAGTGGACCCGAGCGGTATAGTCACGATGACAGATCCTCTACGAAGCGGGGCGACGATCAATGCCCGGCTTGGAAGCAGCGCGTTGATCGGTTCTAACACCGAAGCCGGCAACAACGTTTTCAGCATCTTTGTGGCAGTTCCCGTACCGGCATCGCCTGTCAACACGAGCGTGTTGAATGGGACGTATTGGATCGCTTCGCTCGAGTTTTTGAACGGGAGTTTCACGATGGAGCGCGAGACATTCTTTCAGGCGACTGCGAACGGAAGCGGCAGTTTCGGCAGCCCGAACGTGCTCGGAGAGGCAACGAATCTGGGCGACACGCGGCTCACGCAAGCGGTCGCGGGTGTGACCTACGCCGTAAGCTCGAACAACAGCGGAACGCTCAATTTTCCAGTCCCAGCAGGGTCAGATCCGACGCAGCAGCTTATCGGCGGCCTAAAGACAATCTATGTTGCCCCCGATGGCAGTTTCTTTTTTGGAGGCGGCACAGCTGCCGCGAGCCCGGGCCTGGTGATCGGAGTCCGGTCCGGCACGGGTCTTAGCATGGGAACACCTATTTGGGCCGCGGATCTTCGCGTGGATGGACAGAGCTACTCCGACTTTGCCGGATCGGCAGTAGCGGTGGACAACGCCAACATGACCTGGTCGCGGCGGCTGCGTTCTAACAACGGTCCCCTGGATGTGACCGAGTTAACGCCGTATTCGGTGGGGGCCAACGGATCGGGGACTCTCCTGGATAACCTTGTGGCGGTATCCAGCAACGGTCAGTTGTTTCTGGGCAGCGGGCTTTCCACCGCCGATACGACGCGTTATGAGTTGTTTTTCGGGGTGCAAGCTCCACCGGTTTCGGGCACTGGAATGTTTTTGAATCCGCAAGGCGTTTTCGATGTGTTCAGCTTTGCCCCCGCCGGCAATCCGATCGCGCCTGGAGAATTTATCACTATCTATGGAACAGGGCTGCCGGCCCGAAGCGCTGTGCCGGTTCCTTTTCCAACTAATCTCAGTGGCGTACAGCTAATGATCAACAATACGCCCGCGCCGCTGTATTTAATCAAGTCGACGCAGGTATTTGCGGTCGTGCCCTACGAGGTGACAGGCTCGTCCGCCACAATTGTGCTCTCGAATGGCTCCGCGCAATCGAACACGATCACTGTTCCCCTGGCTGCTACGGCGCCTGGTATTGCGGCGGTCGCACAGAACGGCTTGGGTGCGGGAGCGATCACGCACGCTAATGGGAGCCTGGTGTCGGCTTCCAGCCCTGCATCGCGCGGCGAGACGGTGGTGATTTACCTGGCCGGCCTCGGAGCGGTGGCGCCGCCCGTCGCCGACGGCAAGGGTCCAACCGGACTCAGCCGTAGCAATTCCGTTCAAGCAATTTATTTCGGCGCCGCCGCTGTCGACACCTCGGCTATTCTCTTCCAGGGATTGACGCCCGGCTATGCCGGCCTCTATCAGATCAACGTCACGATTCCCTTGAGCGTGGATTCCAGCGCGGCCGTCCCGTTGGCGATTGAGACCGCCAACGGATTTACCGACATGGTCACTATCGCAATCCAATAACATGCGCAAACTCATCTTTAGTCTTCTAATCGCGATTCTGCTGTGGGCCGGGGGCCCAGGTTTCCGCAGCCGGGCACAGCTCGACGAGCATTACAGCAAGCATGGCGCTGAGTTTGGCAACATCAGCAAGCAAGATTATTTGCGGCTGGCGCAGGAACTGCGGGATGCTCCACCAGGCGGTCCGATTCTGGAAGCCAGGCGATCGAACGGTGAGTTCAGCCGATTCGACCGGCGTCACGGCTATTTCGGCGCCTATAATCCGGACGGAACCATCCGCACGTTCTTTATCCCCAATGATGGGGAGCGCTACTTTCGGCGGCAATCCAGGCGGGCGTATGACTGACGAGCAGATGGCCGCCTATCTGCGCGAGAACGGGTATCCGGAGCATGTTGTTCGGGCCGGACGCGCGGGCCTAATCGATCGCTGGCGCAAGTTTGTGGAGTCGGTCGAGCACGGCTATAAATTGGGCTTGGAAGACTATCGCAACGATCTGGATTTGCGTGGAATAATCGCCATGCTGGGCCTGGATAGTGAGGTCCAGGAGCTGGACCGGAGATTCGAAGCAATGCTGACCGATCGGGAAAAGCGCGTGTGGGAAACATCGGCCGGCGAGCCATTCTGGGACTTTGGATATCCGCTGAACGCCAAGGGGGAGTTGCTGGAAGACCTTAAAAAAGAAGGGCTTACTTAGCTAACATTGCAATCTCTATAGACATTAGGTAGATTACGTGGTAATCTGCGGCTGATGTCCCAACTCGGCCATCTTAAGCTGCTGGAAGCCGAAAGCATCCAGATTCTCCGGGAAGTGGCGTCGGAGTTTCAGCGACCCGTGCTGCTGTACTCGATCGGCAAGGATTCCTCGGTGCTGTTGAGGCTGGCCCAGAAAGCTTTTTATCCCGGGCCGATTCCGTTTCCGCTGCTGCACATCGATACCACCTACAAATTTCGCGAGATGATCGAATTCCGCGATAGCTACACGCGCGAGGTGGGCGCGAAACTGATCGTGTACACCAATCAGCAGGCAATTGCGGAAGGCGCGAATCCGTTCCGGCTGGGAACGCAGCGCTGCTGCGGATTACTCAAGACGAAAGGTCTGCTGGATGGCCTGCGAGCCGGCGGGTTCGATGCGGCGATTGGCGGAGCGCGGCGAGACGAGGAGAAATCGCGGGCCAAGGAGCGCATCTTTTCCTTTCGCGATGCCAAGGGGCAATGGGATCCCAAGAACCAGCGGCCGGAGTTGTGGAATCTTTTCAACGCGCGAATCGAGCCGGGCGAAAGCCTGCGCGTGTTTCCATTGTCAAATTGGACGGAGATGGATGTGTGGCAATACATCCATGTCGAGAAGATTCCCATCGTGCCGATGTATTTCGCCAAAGACCGCCAAATGCTGGTGCATGGCGACACGCTGATTCCAGTGGAGCAGCCATTCATCCCGATGCTCCCGGGGGAAAAGCCGCAATGGGTGCGCTGCCGGATGCGGTCGCTCGGTTGCAGCCCGTGCACGGGTGCGATTCGATCGGACGCCGATACTGTTCCTAAGATCATCGAGGAGTTGATTTCGTTCCGGCGCTCGGAGCGCGAGAACCGGGTGATCGATCACGATCAGGACGGCTCGATGGAGATGAAGAAACGAGAAGGGTATTTCTGATGGCGGCACTGGCTGACAACGCGCTAGCTTTCGACATCGAGAGTTTTCTCGCGCAGGAGCAGGCCAAGGATCTGCTGCGATTCACTACGGCCGGGAGCGTGGACGACGGTAAGTCGACACTGATCGGTCGTCTGCTTTTCGATTCGCAAAACGTCTACGAAGACCAGTTAAAGGCCGTTACCAAGGCGTCGGTGAACAGGTCAGCCGGGCCGATTGATTTTTCATTGCTGACGGATGGTTTGCGGGCGGAGCGCGAGCAAGGCATCACGATCGACGTCGCGTATCGGTATTTTGCGACGGCTCGGCGCAAGTTCATCATTGCGGATACGCCGGGCCACGAGCAATACACGCGCAACATGGCGACCGGGGCGTCGACGGCGGAACTGGCGATCATTCTGATCGACGCACGCAACGGCATCCTGCCGCAGTCGCGCCGGCATGCCTACATCGCGTCACTGCTGGGCATTCCGAACTTTGCGATCGCAGTGAACAAGATGGACCTGGTCGAATACGACGAAGGCGTCTTTCGCGCGATCGAGCGGGATTTCCGCGAATTCCTGGGACTTTTACACGCGAGCCCGCGCGTTTATTTTCTGCCCATCAGCGCGTTGGAAGGCGACAATGTCGTGCGGCGAAGCCGGAAGATGCCGTGGTTCGAAGGCCCCAGTCTGCTCGAGTTTCTGGAGACGGTACCGGTGCTCGACCGAGTACGCGCGGCTGCGTTCCGCTTTCCGGTGCAGCGGGTGGTGCGTCCCGACCAGACTTTTCGAGGCTACGCCGGACAGGTCGTTTCGGGAGCTGTAAGGCCGGGTGATGCGATTGTGGCGTTTCCCTCAGGGCAACGGTCGCGAGTCGAGAGCATTGAGACGTTCGATGGGCCGCTTCAGGAAGCGGTCGCGCCCATGTCGGTTACGCTGACGCTGGAAGATGAGTTAGACATCAGCCGCGGCGACATGATTGCGTCGGTGCAAAGACTGCCGCAGGTGGCTCGACAGTTCGATGCCAGTGTGGTGTGGCTGAACGAGCAGCCGCTCGATGCGGCGAAAACTTACATAGTCAAGCACACCGCTCAGAGCGTCGCAGCCGAAGTAAAAGCAGTAAAGCATCGAGTGAATATAACTACTCTCGAGCCCGAATCCGCCGACCGGCTGGAGATGAATGGCATCGGTGTGCTGCGAATCGAGACCAGCCGGCCGATTTTTTTCGACGCTTACTCGGAGAATCGCGGCACTGGCAGTTTTATTCTGCTCGACCCGGCGACGAACGCGACGGTGGGCGCGGGGATGATTCTCTCGGCGGTGCAGGCGGAACGCACGCGGCGGACGGTCGAATTGAGGCTCGGTCGCGTGACGGCGGCGGAGCGGATCGCGCGGTTTCGGCATTCGGGCGCGACGGTGGAGTTAGGCAATAGAAAGCAACTCGCCTGGGAGTTAGAGAGAAGGCTGTTCGATCGTGGATGTTCGGTGATTGTAGCGAACCACACAGGCGTAGACGCCGCTGCTACGGGCTTACTTGTGTTGCTGCTTTCGGATGAAGTCTCTGATTTGCCTGCTGACGATGCGCAAGCGGCGGACGAGGTCATTCGAAGGCTGGAGGAGTCCGGCGTGTTGCTGCCGGATGAGTCACTGACCGGGGGCGAGGGAATTTAGATGACGACGCTCGACAACAAAATCGAAGAAGCATCATCCCTGATCCGGGATTCGCTTTCGCAAGACTCCTGCGTCACGTGCAGCTTTCAGGCCGAGTGCATGGTAGTAGTAGATCTACTCGTGGCCCAACAGCCGGATATTCCGGTGTTGTTTCTCGAAACCGGCTACCATTTCCAGGAAACCTATGCATATCGCGACCAAATGACGGAGCGATTACGGCTCAACCTGGTAAATCTATCTTCTAAACTCACTGTGGCAGAGCAGGAGGCGCAGTTCGGAATCCTATACCAGAGCGCGCCGGACCGTTGTTGCGGGATGCGCAAGGTGGAACCGCTTTTCCGGGGGCTCGCCGAATACGGCGTTTGGTTTACAGCGCTACGCCGCGAGCAATCCCCAACGCGCGCGAATCTTCAGACCGTCGATCATTTCAAGCTGCCGACCGGCCAGCAGATACTCAAGGTGAGCCCGTTGGCAGCCTGGACTAACGCGGAGGTGTGGAGTTATCTCAAGCGGCGCGGCATTCCAGTGCTGCCCTTGTATGACAATGGATATTCGAGTATCGGCTGCGCGCCATGCACCACGCCGCCCGCCGATCCGGATAATTTGCGATCCGGCCGGTGGGGCGGGCGCAAGTTGGAATGCGGCATCCACATCGCGAGCGATTGAATCTTAAGACAGTATGGAGATCGTTCTCGGATTTCTGATTGCGGTTGCGATCGG
>DATHOT010000083.1:0-5979 GCA_035484655.1 Bryobacteraceae bacterium
ACCATTACGGCGATCGTGAGATTTTATTCGACCTTCCCCACGATGAGGCTAAGGCTTTGGCTTTCGTTGCGGCGGCTAAGGCGCAGGGATTTTCGATAGACGTGGATTGAGCCTGAACTTCAGGTTAGTGTCAGACCGCCCCGTGACAAAATCGCCATTGAGTGCGGCCGTTCTCTTGATCCTTTGGCTCGTCATTCCGGCTTTCTCGCAAGTAAATGCACGGGTGCATGGCCTGGTTCAGGACGCCAGCGGATCACCGGTCGCCGGGGCTCGAGTGGTGGCTCACAGCGCCCAGGAAAACACTGATCGGGAATCCGTGAGCGCCGCGGACGGGTCGTTCGCAATAGATAACCTTTCGACAGGTCATCACCAGTTCAAAGCGACCAAGCCCGGGTTCGCCGATTCAGCGGTGGCAGAAGAGGACCTGGCCGCCGGCGTGGATCAGATGCTGAATCTCACGCTCCGCGCGAACGCAGGATTTCTGAAAAGACTTTCTCGAGCGTATGCTGACGACTGGAAGGGCACCGCTAGCAGCGGCCCCGAGCCTCCCCGCCGGGCTTTGCCTTCGCCCTTGAACTCGCCGCCTTTTCCTAACTCCGACTGGTCCTACGGCGGATCGCCCGAAATCGGTGCGCCGGATACCAATGTGCCCCCGCTCATGGAAGCGCTCTATGGCGGCCCGAATGGGAAAGCCTGGGAGCAAAGCAGGGTCAAATTGTACGGATGGGTTGAAGGCAGCTTGAACCTCAGCACGTCGCACGACTCGAATTATCCGTCCGCCTATGACATCTTCCCCAATCGGATCGAGTTCGATCAAGCGGTGCTTTATGTCGAACGCCTTCCTGACACGGTTCAAACCGATCACTTCGATTGGGGATTCCACCTCAGCGGATTGTTCGGCACCAGCTATCGTTTTACCACCAACCTGGGCTATTTCAGCAGTCAATTACTGGACGACCACCGGCAGTACGGTTTTGATCCCGTGCTCGAGTATGTGGACCTATATATCCCCCAGGTCGCCGAGGGACTCAACATCCGGGTCGGCCGCTTCATCTCCATTCCGGGCATTGAAGCTCAATTGGCTCCCAACAATTACGTCTACACCCACTCGTTGCTTTACACTGTCGACCCTTTTACCGACACCGGTATTCTCGGTACGGTCCGCGTTAATGACCGGTGGCTGGTCCAGCTTGGGCTTACCGCGAGCCATGACGTGGCTCCCTGGTCCGGGGACGCGAAGCCATCGCTGACGGCGTGCGTCAGCTACACATTCAATCAAGGCAACGACAACGTATATCCTTGCGTGAACGGAATCAACAACGGCAGGTACAGTTACAACAACATTCAGATGTTTGATAACACCTGGTACCACAAGTTCAACGCCTCATGGCATATGGCCACCGAGGCCTGGTACATGTATCAGCGCGGCGTGCCCAGCGTCTCGGGGCCTGTGGCACCGGAAAAGGGTACTAACGGCGCGTTCTGCTCACCAGGCGAGATCCGCTGCCTGGCGCCGGAGTGGGCCATTGTTAACTACGTCGAGAAGGAGCTCTCCGCAAAGAATTACATTTCGATTCGCTCCGACTTCTTGGACGACATAAAAGGCCAGCGAACCGGCTTCAAGAACCGCTACACCGAAGGGACTTTGATGTGGGGCCACTGGGTGGGCAGCACTATTTTGTTTCGTCCCGAAATCAGATTTGATGAAGCTCTCGATCGTCCAGCGTATGCGGATGGAACCCGCAAGAGCCAGTTTCAGTTCGCGATGGATGTGATCTTCAAGTTCTGAAAAAATATATAGGGCAGGGGTCATAGAAACCGCCTATCCATCTCATAGAACATTCCTATCCGACCCGCCACCCGCACAGGGGATAATCATTAGATCTATGCCGTATCGGTTTTGGTTTGCGCTGCTGACGCCCGTGCTCGCGATGGCGCAGGCCGCGGGTCCGTCACCCGAGACTCGACTAGCCAATCTCGAGGCTGCTGTGAAATCGGCTCAGAGCGCCGGCGACAACGCCTGGATGCTGGTGAGCGCGGCACTCGTTCTGATGATGACCGGACCGGGCTTGGCTCTCTTCTACGGCGGATTGGTGCGGCGCAAGAACGTTCTGGGCACGATGATGCATAGCTTTATTCTGATGGCCGTCATCACCGTTCTGTGGGCCATCGTGGGTTACAGTCTGGCCTTTGGCGAAGGCTCACCGGTGTTGGGCGACCTGCGATATCTTTTCTTGAACAACGTTGGGGCTGCGCCTAATGCCGACTATGCCGCCACAATCCCGCAGCAGACGTACATGGTCTATCAGCTCATGTTCGCCATCATCACGCCCGCTCTCATCTCCGGCGCTTTCGCGGAACGCATGAAGTTCAGCGCGATGCTGCTGTTCTCAGTGCTGTGGGCAATGATCGTCTATTTTCCACTGGCACACATGGTGTGGGGGAAAGGCGGGCTCCTGAACGCTTTTCTAGGCGGGAAGATTCCGTGCTTGGATTTCGCCGGAGGAACGGTGGTGCACATCAGCTCCGGAGTGTCAGCTCTGGTCTGTGCGCTTTACCTGGGAAAACGGAAAAGCTACGGGGCCGAACCGATGAAGCCCCACAGCATCGTGCTCAGCGTGATAGGCGCGTGCCTGCTGTGGGTCGGCTGGTTCGGATTCAACGCCGGCAGCGCGCTGGCCGCTTCGGCATTGGCCACCAGTGCATTCGTCGCCACACATTTCGCTACCGCCGCGGCGGTGCTGGGGTGGCTGCTGGTCGAATGGATCCGCAATGGTAAGCCCAGCGTGCTGGGCGGAATCTCAGGCGCCGTGGCTGGATTAGTCGCCATCACGCCCGCGTCGGGATTTGTGAAGCCTTTTCCGGCGCTGCTGATCGGTTTCATCGCCGGCGTGGTCTGCTTCTTCATGGTCACGGTGGTCAAGGGCAAGTTCGGTTACGACGATACGCTGGACGCCTTCGGAGTCCACGGCGCCGGAGGAACCATAGGAGCTATCCTCACGGGCGTGTTCGCCACCAGCGCGATCAATGATGGACTCAAGGACGCCAGCGGCAAGGTGCTTCCGCTCGGCCTGGTAGATGGCGTTCCCGGCCAGGTATTCAATCAAGCCATCGGAGTCGCAATCTCCTGGGGTTTAGCCATTATCGGAACTCTCATCGTCCTCAAGATCTGCGATGTAATTCTGGGCGTGAGAGTCACGCCCGATCAAGAGCTCGAAGGCCTCGACGTCAGCATGCACGGCGAAGAGGGATATAATCTCGAATCGTAGCCTGGGAGCACACACTCGACCATGAAAAAGATAGAAGCGATTATCCAGCCGCATAAACTGGAGGATGTTAAGGAAGCTCTCAAGGCCATCGGCATCGACGGCATGACCATCACGGAAGTGCGGGGCCATGGCCGCCAGAAGGGCCACAAAGAAATCTATCGCGGCATGGAATACCAGGTGGATCTGCTTCCCAAAGTGAAGGTGGAGATGGTGGTGCCGGACGCCCGCGCCGATGAAGTGGTCCGCACCGTGGTCGGGAGCGCGCGGACCGGAAAGATCGGCGACGGCAAGGTCTTCGTCTTCGACGTGGCGGAAGCGATCCGGATCCGAAATGACGACCGGGGGGAAGGGGCTCTGTAAGCCTCCTAGTTTCGCTTCGGGTTCGCAGCGAGGGTATCTTCTTGCCAGAAAAATGGAAGAAAAACCTTCGACGGTGCGTCTCACTCGCCGGTGGTTGATCTGAGTGATCGCCAGGTGAGCGAAGAGATTGTCGCAGCTTGCCGTTCGGGCGACCGGGACGCCTTTCGTGCGCTCTACGACTTGTACAAGAACCGGGTGTATTCCATTGCTCTCTATTTTTTCCACGGCAATTCAGCCGCGGCCAGCGACGTCACCCAGCAGGTTTTTCTTAAGTTGATGACGAGCATAGGCGATTTTCGCGGCGACGCCGAATTCTCCACCTGGCTCTACCGATTGGTAGTCAACGCGTGCACGGACGTGGCCAGGCGCCGCAAAACGGATGCTATCATTTCAGACCGATCTCGTCTGGAAACTTTCGCTGGGCCGGCATCTCAGGAGGAAGATTACGCCCGGGCCCAGATGGCGAGCTCGGTACGGGCTGCCGTGTCCGCTCTCCCGCCGAAGTTCCGGATTGCCGTGCTTTTGCGTTACTTCGAAGACCTCTCCTATGAACAGATGGCGCAGGCGCTGCACTGTTCCATGGGGACGGTGGCGTCGAGGCTGAGCCGGGGGCACAGTATTCTGGCGGAGCGGCTGAAGGGTTTGATTAACACCAAGGCATAACGATGTTTACGAGGCATATTTGGCGCCAGCTGGCAGCTCACATCGACGGCGAACTCAGCCGGCAAAAGACCGGGCAGGTCGAGCTCCATCTGGAGCGCTGCGTAGAGTGCCGAGCAAAAGGCGAGAACGTCCGATTTGGGATGGAAATTCTGGAACATCTGCCCGCGGCCGAGGCTCCCGATGCAATATGGACGTCGATCGAGGCAGCGCTTCAGGAACATCGACCCGCTGTGGGATCACCGGTTCGCCGCTGGAGGTTGGCGTTTGCCGCAGCCGCACTGGTGGCGGTGGGTGCTGCATACTGGGCCGTTACGCGCCAATCGGAAGCACGCTGGGACGTGACGCGGGTGGATGGCTCGCCGACCGTTAACGGGAAACACATCGGCAGTGTGGGCCGGATAAGAGCCGGTGAATGGATCGAGACGGATTCGGGGTCGAGCGCTACCGTTAAGGTCGGAGAGATTGGGTCGGTCGAGGTCGAGCCAAACACGCGGCTGCGTGTGGTCACGGCGAAACCGGGCGAACATCGGCTCGCTCTTTCGCGAGGCGAGATACAAGCGAAGATCACGGCGCCGCCCAGGTTGTTCTTCGTGGAAACTGCGTCCGGCACCGCGGTGGATCTCGGCTGCGAGTACACGCTGAATGCCGGTGAAGACAGTTTCAGCCTGCTCCGGGTGTCCAAAGGTTGGGTCTCGTTTGAGTGGAAGGGACTGGAGTCGCTGGTCCCGGCCGGGGCCAGTTGTCGCGCTGAGCAGCATGTTGGGCCCGGTATTCCATATTTCGACGACGCCTCAGAAAGTATGAAACGGGGCCTGGAGACCTTCAGCTTCGAGAAATCCGCTGACGACCCACTCAACATCATTTTGGCCGAGGCTCGCGTGCGCGATACGCTTACGCTGTGGCATCTCCTGTCGCGGGTTGGGGTTCAGGATAGGGCGCGTGTTTACGACCGCATCGCCTCGCTTACACCCGTTCCGCCGGGAATTTCGCGCCAGCTGGCACTGAAGCTGGATCCCGACACTCTAAGACGCTGGAAAGAAGAACTAGCCTGGACGTGGTGAGATCGGGAAGAAATTTGCCGGACGTGCGTCTAAAGGTCCCGAAAGGAGTTTTTCTATGTTGCGATTTGGTATTGCAATCTGCGCCGTCGCTGCATTGGCGCACCCGCAAGGGTTCACATTCAGCATAGGCAGCCCGGTAGCGTCCCAGGATGTTCGGGCAAAATCGGCTGCGTTTGTTTTTCGCGCGGAAGGCTGCGCGGACGCGGCGAAAGCACAAATTGGCGGGACCGCTGAAGGTGTCGTGAAGGGAGCTCGACGTTCGGTACCGCTCAACGTGATGGAAATGTCTAAACCTGGCGTCTATGCAGTGTATCGGAACTGGCCGGCTGAAGGCGATTGGGTAGTGAATCTGAAAGGTACCTGCGCGAATGAGACCGCCGGCGCGATTATTCCCGTCGGCCCGAAGGGCTTTATCAGGGAATCGTCGAAATTCTTTCCGCGCCCGGCCACTGACGCTGAAATCGAAGCCTCTCTAAAGGCGTTTGCTCCGGGAGGAAACAAATGAAATCGACTATGAGGCTTCCGCAGGTTGGAGCTTTGGCGCTGGTCCTGGGGACAACGACGTTTCTGAATGCCGCCGAGAACCGCGCTCCGCAGCCCAGCGACTTCACCGTCCACGAGTGGGG
>DATHOT010000084.1:0-22345 GCA_035484655.1 Bryobacteraceae bacterium
TCCAAGGCTTTCTCGATCAGCTTGTCGATTAAATCGTCCGCCTTCACGCCCAGGCCCTTGCGCCCCGAGACCTCCACGTAGGGCCGCTTCCGGTCTTCCTCTGAAAGTTCGATCCCCAGCTCCACGCACGTTCCAGGCGTCAGCGCCACCATCTCATACGAAAAATGCACCGATTGATCGGCCTGCTCGTTGTAACCGAGCGCGCGCAAACCTGCCACCACCACATCCTGTAAATACGACTGGCGCGAGTCAATCACGTTGTACACCAGCTCGCCGCCTCCGAATTTCACGCTGTTCAACGGCTGCGGCTCCGCGGTACTGATATAAACCGTATGCCCGCCATATTGTTTCCAGGGCCGGTAATAGAAATCCTTGCCAAGTAATCCGAACTTCCAGAGCTGGTATGCGATGTCCTTGCCCACATAGGTAACCGTGCCATTCGAGCGAACGATCACCTTGCTGTCGTCGGAATCCTCGCCGGCCTGTTGCTTGAATGCGCTGGCCGGCATGACCCAGCAGCCTTTGTTCTTCCCCTCGGTTTCGAGATAAATCGCCTTGCGTTCTCTTAGCTGCGCGAAGGCGGCTTCCCAGAATCGCAGGTGCAGGATCTCGCTTTCGCGCGGCAACACATCATACTCGATGCCCAGCCGGTCCATGGTCTTCAGATGATAGTCGACGATCACGTCGGAGACCAGCGCCGCCAGGCAGGCTAAATCTCCCGTACGATTTTCGATGGCATGCAGCGTCTCCTGCCGCCAGACCAGTGCCTCCGGATGATCCTTGAAATGCGCCGATACGAGCGCGTACAGATCCCAGCAATAGTAATCGAACCGCACCACGGGATCGCGCAGCAGCTTTTCGACATCAGCCGCCGACTTGTGCTCCAGGTAGTGGAAACCCGCCACGACGTCGGCCA
Organism: Bryobacteraceae bacterium; assembly: GCA_035484655.1. GTDB lineage: Bacteria > Acidobacteriota > Terriglobia > Bryobacterales > Bryobacteraceae > Palsa-89. The sequence goes on from DATHOT010000084.1 coordinate 917, forward strand.
CCTGCACGCCAGTGTTGTCGATGTAATTCTGAACTTCCACGCGTCGGCCGCTCGACCGCAGCATGCGCACGAATGTGTCGCCCAGCACCGCGTTCCGCAGATGACCGATGTGCGCGGCTTTGTTGGGATTGATATTGGTATGCTCGACAATGATTTTGCCGCCGGATGGTGCCCGGTCTTCCACGCCTTGCAACACCGCATACCCATAGGCGCCGCGATCCAGCCGGACATTGATGTAGCCGTTCCCAGCCACTTCCATCGCAGAGACGCCTTCAATGGGACCGAGGTCGGCAACCATTTGCGCCGCGATTGCCTTGGGTGCCTGCTTCAGCTGCCGTGCCAAATGAAACGCTACGGGAATTGCCAGTTCACCGAACGAAGACTGCTTGGGCTGTTCGAGCAGTACCGCGATGTCCGCGCCGAAGTGCGAACGCACATGCTCCCGCACGCGCTCGCTAATCTGTTTTTCGATAATATGAAACACTTCTTTCCAGTATGCAGTAGCGCACGCACTCATGCGTGCCGCGTTCGCACTCATGCGAACGCTATAATGGGACGTGCCGAAGCTTACCATCGACGGGAAAACCGTGGAGTTCGAAGCGGGCCAGCTGCCCTATCAGGAACACGGCCTGCCCGGATCGATCCTGGACGTCTGCCTCAACTTCGGAATCCACCTGGAACATGCCTGCGGAGGGAACTGCGCCTGCACGACCTGCCACGTGATTGTCAACAAGGGCATGGAGAACCTCTCCGAAATGACGGATGAGGAAGCCGACCGCCTGGACATGGCCGCCGGGCTCACGCTCAAGTCCCGCCTGGGCTGCCAATGCGTGATCGAAGGCGACGTCGAGGTCGAGATTCCTTCCTGGAACCGCAATTATGTCAGCGAAGGCGGCGGGTCGATGAATCTGGGCGACGCGATTCCGGTCGGCAAAAAGTAATCGCGAGCCTGCGCTGAATTTACAAGGCAGGAACCTTTTCCTGTCTCTGACGTATTAACCTCCATGAGCCTCCCTCAGCTCAACCAGGTTTTCCGCCGCCTCAGCCGCGCACCCCTGTTCACCGCGGTCACGCTCATTACTCTGGCAATCGGTGTCGGAGCGAACACCGCCATCTTCAGCGTGCTCGACGGCGTCCTGCTCAAACCGCTGCCTTATCCGCATGCTGACAACCTGGTCGGAGTGTGGCATACGGCTCCGGGCCTCAAAAGGCCGATGTCCTGGAAGGTGCGGTTTTGGTCGCGATAGATGAAGTACGTGGAGGGCGAGGCGTTTAGCTCTTTGATATTACACTGGTGACTCGGTGAATGTAACCGGAGTAGCCGAACCCGAACAGGTTGTCGCGCTCCTGGTCACCGATGGCGTGCTGCCCATACTCGGCATCCCTCCGATGCTGGGCCGCTGGTTTACGCGCAAAGACGATTTGCCCGGCAGTCCCGACACCATGCTGCTGACCTATGGCTACTGGCGACGCAAGTTTGGCGCCGACCCCACCATCATCGGACGCCGTATCCTGGTGGACGGCAAGGCCCGCGAGGTCATCGGCGTACTCCCGCCAAATTTCCATTTCCTCGGCCGCGAAGATCCGCCGCTGATCATCCCGATGAAGTTCGATCGCAACAAGACCTTTCTGGGGAATTTCAGCTATCAGGCCGTCGCGCGGCTAAAGCCGCGAGCAAACATCACCGAGGCCAACGCCGACGTCGCACGCATGCTGCCGATCGTCAATCGTAGTTTCCCGCTGCCCTTGGGCTTCAGCATCAAGCTTTTCGAACAGGCGCGCATCGGGCCCAATGTACGGCCCTTCAAGCAGGATGTGATCGGTGATGTCGGCAACACACTGTGGGTCCTGATGGCGACCATTGGCATGGTCCTGCTCATTGCCTGCGCCAACGTAGCGAATCTCCTGTTGGTGCGGGCCGAAGGCCGCCAGCAGGAACTGGCGATCCGGGCCGCGCTCGGCGCGAGCCGTTCCCAAATTGCCGGCGAGTTGCTGTTCGAGAGCCTGCTGCTCGGCCTGGCGGGTGGCGCGCTCGGATTGGCGGTCGCCTATGCCGCCATACGGGCCTTGATCGCCATGGCGCCCACTGGCCTGCCCCGGCTCAATGAGATCGGCATCGATGCACCGGTGTTGTTGTTTACTTTCGCGGTCTCCCTCCTCGCGGGCTTGCTCTTCGGCTCCATCCCCGTGTTCAAATATGCGGGGGCGCGTCTCGGGACCGGCCTGCGCGAAGGTGGACGAACGCTGAGCCAGAGCCGGGAACGGCATCGAGCGCGCAGCACGCTGGTGGTCGTTCAAGTGGCGCTCGCACTGGTCCTGCTGGTCAGCTCGGGCCTGATGATTCGGACCTTCCGGGCCATGACCCACGTGCAGCCCGGCTTCTCACACGCGGCCGAAGTTCAGACGCTCCGCATCTCCATTCCCGAAGCTGAGGTGAAGGACCAGGAGCAGGTTTTCCGTATGCAGCAGGAGTTGCTGCGAAGAATCTCGGCCATACCCGGCGTAACCTCGGCAAGCATCGCCACCAAGATTCCGATGGACGACAATCAAAGTTGGGATCCGATATTCACGGAGGATCGAACCTACGCCGAAGGCCAGCTTCCGCCTATCCGCCGGTTCCACTATGTCTCGCCTGGATTTTTCCAAACTATCGGCGCGCCGCTTCTTGCCGGTCGCGATTTCACTTGGACCGATCTCGAAAACCAAGCTCCCCTGGTCCTTGTTTCCGAGAATCTCGCGCGCGAATACTGGCACGATCCCGCTCGCGCGCTCGGTCGGCGAATCCGTGTCGCCAACAATGCCGGGTGGCATCAGATCATCGGTGTGGTGGCCGATATTCGCGACGATAGCGTGGACAAGCCCACACCCAGCTCGGTGTACTGGCCAATTCTCGCGAAACACATCTACGACGAGAAAACAATGGCCCAGCGGACGTTTGCCTTCGCCATCCGCACCAGCCGCGCCGGAGCCGAAAGCTTCCTCAAAGAAGTCCGCCAGGCTGTCTGGTCGCTGGACGCGAATCTCCCGCTGGCCCAGGTGCGGACTTTGGACGACTACTACCGTAGGTCCATGGCGCGCACATCCTTCACGCTCATCATGCTCGGGGTAGCAGGCGGCATGGCGCTGCTGCTGGGCGTGGTCGGCATTTACGGGGTCATTGCCTACTCGGTATCGCAGCGCACGCGCGAGATTGGGATTCGAGTGGCGCTGGGCGCGCAGAACCAGCAACTGACGGGCATGTTCGTGCGCCACGGCTTGCTGCTTACGGCCGCCGGAGTGATCTGCGGACTGGTCGCCTCGATCGCTCTCACGCGGCTGATGTCATCCCTGTTGTTCGAAGTCAGCCGCTTCGATCCGGTGACCTACGGCGCCGTTGCGATAGGCCTGGTGGCCGCTGCCACGCTGGCTAGCTATTTGCCGTCGCGACGCGCCGCCGCCGTGGATCCGATTGAAGCGCTCCGGGTGGAATAAACCAGGTCGCGGTCCTCCTGGATGCGATTTATGCGGCGCAACTAGCGCTTTAGCCACAAATCCAGGAAACGGTCGGCCAGGTCCTCCGGGATATCCGCCGTCACCTTCGTGTGCGTCTGTTGCTGCTCCACCTTAATCGCATCGTAGAGCCTGAGCAGCTCGGGATGAGTGTCCGGCGTGTTGAGCCGCCCCAACCCCACAATGCCCTTCACCATATCGTGTACGAACTTCGCGTCGCGCTCGGTCTTCGAAGTCACCTCGGCGGTCGCGGCGATGCCGCTATGCAGGTCCATCCCCAACGTTGCGCTATCGATCGCTCGCAGCACATTCACGATGTTTCCGAGATTGCTGTCTTGTGGAATGGCCAGGTTCAATCCCTCCAGCCCACCAGTGAGCGCCGCATAAATCTGATCGCCGGCCGGCAGAGTACGCAGTAGATCCCGTAGCGGCGCAGGCAGCCCGCGCGGGCCGGTATGATCGATGATCGACCGCAGCCCTTCGGTCGGCCCGGCGATGGCAGTCGAGTCGTCCAGGAAAAAGATCGCGCCCCTTTCATCGCCGAACAAGTTGTATTTCTTGTAGACGAACGGTTTGGCTCCGTTCGCCTCCAGCCGCGGCTCTACCTCCTGTGCTTTGAACTTGCCGCGCGCCATCAACAAGGCGGACTTGCCATTGGAACACGTCAATATTTGCGAGAGATCCTTGCGCGGATCGAGGCCGGTTCGCCGCGTGAACTCGTCCAGTTGCGGCAACGGCATCCGGCTGAGAAGCTTCTGAAAGACCGGTGTATCGCGAATCGCTTCCACATTCGCGCCCACCACAAAGACCGTGTCGGCGGGCACCAGCGACTCCAGCGCCGGATCGATGTGCAGCGATTCCGATTTCCTCGCCTGGCAGCCCGCTATCGCCAAACACAACAGCGCCGCCCATAGCGGCCGCGTCAAAAGTCTCTCCTCGAAAAAATCACCAGCGCCGCCGACAGCATGATGGCTCCGAACACGGCCGAAGTCCAGATGGGCATGAATCCGCCGAAACTCCGGCTCTGGATCGCGTCCAGGGTCATCTTACCCATGTCATAGACCTTCGGTAGCGAATAGTAGAGCGTGCGCCAGATCCCGCGCGACCATTCCGATGACAGCAGCCGCATCATTAAGCTGGTCTGCGCCAGGATCGGGCTCATGATCATCAACGCCACCGTGACCATGGTCGAGAGAGCCGTGCTCTCGAACAACACTCCGATCAGCACCACCACCCCCAGCAATACGGCGAAGATGAAGATCGTGGTCGCAATCGAGATCAGAAATGTTCCGGACCAGATGCCGGTTTTGATGCCCAGAATCGTCCAGATCCCCAGCACCAGAAAAATCACGTTGCAAGAAACCACCAGGACGTTGCCGGCATATCGGCCCAGTAATATATGCGTGCGCGAGACCGGTTTCGAGACCAGCAGCTCAATCCGCCCGGGCTCCAGGACGTTCGCAATCAGGCCCGAGGATGCAAATACCGACAGGAACATTCCCCAGGTATAGAGAAAGGTTGCGATTCCGCCGTACACGCCCCGCACTATCCGGTCGACGTCCTGTGTCCTGTTACTGGTGCCACCAAACAACGATACCGTCGCTACGCCGCCCTCGACGATGTCGATCTTCAGCAGGAAAAGGAAAAACAGGATCATCACTACAGAGAGTCCGAAAAGCCCCCAAAAAATCTTTCGGGCTAACGCCTCCCGAAACGTGTCCCGGATCAAGGCTCCTGTGGCTATCAAGGAATCCGTCATTTCTTCATTCCATCTTCGTCATTTCTCAACCGTGCGAACAAAAACCTCTTCGAGCGTACTGGTGGTCGGAACCAGCGCTTCAATATTGCAGCGTTCGGAACGCACCAAATCCACTGCTTCGTTCGCCTGCTCACGGGTCGCAAATTGAAAATCGACCATGCCGTCCCTGGCCGCGGCGGACGTCGCTTTGGCGCGCAGCTCATCCAGAAGAGTTTCCGGCGTCTGGCTGGCGATCGTCAATCGGTACCCCTTGCCGGCCCTGAGGTCGTGCAGATTGCCGCTGAGCGCTACCTTCCCTTTGTCGAGAATCGCCACTTCGCGGCAGAACAGCTCCACTTCCACCAGCAGGTGGGAGTTGATGAAGATGGTCACGCCTTTTTCCTCGAACCGCGTGAGGATCTCGCGCATGTGCCGGCGCCCGACCGGGTCTACTCCGTCGGTCGGCTCGTCGAGAATCAGCATAGATGGCGAATGGATGAGCGCCTGCGCCAGGCCGACGCGCTGCAGCATGCCTTTGGAATACTTGCCCAGGCGGACGCTCCCCCAATCCTTCAGCCCCACCAGTTCGAGCATCTCCGGAATCAGCTTTTTTCTCGACGTGCTATCTAAGCCGGACAGGGCGGCATAAAAATCCAGCATGCCGGCGCCCGTGAAATAGGTCGGGAAACGGTGATTTTCGGGTAGGTATCCGATGGGCCGACGCGCCTCCGGCTCTCGCGCATTGCGGCCGAAGATCAGCGCGTTGCCTTCGGTGGGATGAACCGCCGAAAGCAGCAGTTTGACGAAGGTCGTCTTCCCCGCCCCGTTCGGTCCCAGAAGTCCAAAGATGGTTCCGCGCGGGACTCGCAGCGAAATCCCGTCCACGGCACGCACTTCCCGGCGCGTCCAGCGTGAGCGATAGACCTTGACTAAGCCGGTTGTTTCAATAGCGTATTCCGACTGCACTTAATAACTAGCATACGTGTGAAACAGGCCCTTTGTTCCTCACCGCGACCCGGATGTCATAAAATTGTAAAGAGTGAGAATGCAGCCTTTGGCCGGTTCAAATCCCCTTTTAGCGATCACATTTCAGATTCCTTTCGACCAAATCCGCTCCGAACATGTGGAACCGGCCGTGGTGGAGTTGCTGCGCGACGCCCGCCGGCGCCTGGATCAGATCACGTCCGAGCCCGGCCCCCGTACCTTCGCCAACACCATGGAGCCACTCGACAAGCTGGGAGAGCGCCTGGATTTCGCGGTGGGAATCACACGCCACCTGGAAGCGGTGGCCACGACGCCGGAGCTGCGCGCCGCACATAACGCCGTCCAGCCTCCGGTCAGCGAGTTTTATTCCTCGTTGCCATTAAATGAAGGGTTGTGGCGGGCCGTGCAAACCTACGCGAAATCCGACGAGGCCCGGAACCTCTCCGGCACGCGTAAGCGTTTTCTCGAAAAAACCATCGACAACTTCCGCCGTCACGGCGCCGAGCTCGACTCGGCTGGAAAGCAGCGCATTTCGGAAATTGACGTCGAACTGTCGAAACTGACCATGCGCTTTTCAGAAAACGTGCTGGACTCCACCAATGAGTTCGATCTGGTGATCGCGGACGAAAAAAAGTTAGCTGGATTGCCGGAAAGCGCGGTCGCAATGGGACGTGCCAGTGCCGCCTCTAAAGGCCTTGCGGAGCCGTCCTGGCGGTTCACGCTACAGGCGCCGAGCTATATCGCCTTGATGACTTATCTCGATGACGCCGCGATTCGCCGCCAGGTATACGAAGCCTTTGTAAACCGTGCTGTCGAAGGCAAGCACGATAACCGCCCTATTATCGGGCGCATCTTGGAACTGCGCCGCGAAAAAGCCAATCTCCTCGGCTACGGCGACTTTGCGGATTTGGTGCTGGAAGACCGCATGGCGCATACCGGTGCGCGGGCCCAGCAATTCCTCGCGGATCTACAGCAGAAAACGGAAAGTTACTTCCAAAAAGAGAACCAGGAATTGTGCGCCTTCGCCGGAAAGACTGAACTGGCGCCTTGGGATATCGGCTACTATGCCGAAAAGCAACGCGCGGCGCTCTATGATTTCGACGAGGAGGCGCTGCGTCCTTACTTCCCGCTCGAAAGCGTAGTATGCGGAATGTTCGAAATCGTGCAGCGGCTGTATGGCATTCGCGTGGTTGAAAAACCCGGCGCGCCGGTTTGGAACGCGCAGGTAAAGCATTACGAGATCCACGACGACAGCCGCCCCTCCGGCGATTCGCTGATAGGAGCCTTCTACGCCGACTGGTTTCCGCGCGAGAACAAGCGCGGCGGCGCCTGGATGGATGCTTTCATTACCGGAATCGCCCTAGGCAACCGGCTGGATCCGCACGTCGGGCTCATCTGCGGAAACCTCACGCCGCCGGTGAACGGCCTGCCGTCGCTACTCACGCACCGCGAGGTCCAGACCATTTTCCACGAGTTCGGCCATCTGCTGCACCATTGCCTTAGCCAGGTGGAGGTGCGCAGCTTGGCGGGGGCCAACGTAGCCTGGGATTTTGTGGAGCTTCCGTCGCAAATCATGGAGAACTGGTGCTGGGAGCGCGAGGCCTTGGACCTGTTTGCGAAACATTACAAAACCGGCGCGCCGATCCCCGTTGGCCTTTTCGAGAAAATGCGCCGCGCGCGCAATTTCCGCGCCGCCAACACCCAGATGCGCCAGCTGGGCTTCGGCTTTGTCGACCTGGCCTTGCATCGCGAGTTCTCTCCTCAATCGGGCGACGACGTATTGGCCTACGCGCGCCGGATTCTCTCAGACTTTACCCCGGCGAAGTTGCCCGAGCATTACGGCATGATCGCCAGTTTCACGCACCTGTTTGCCAGCCCGGTAGGCTACGGCGCCGGTTATTACTCCTACAAATGGGCTGAGGTGCTGGACGCCGACGCCTTCACCATGTTCCAGACTCGCGGCATCTTCAGCCGGGATATCGGATCCCGCTTCCGGCAGAACATCCTCTCGCGCGGCGACAGCCAGGATCCGGCTGAGCTCTACCGCACCTTTATGGGCCGCGATCCCGACCCGAACGCCTTGCTGGAACGGTCGGGATTGTTGGTGACCAAGTAACCTTTGCAACTTATCCGGGCCGCCGGTATCCAAGCTATTGGAGGGTTCTCGCATGAGGTCAAGCATTCGGCTAGGCCGTTTCTTCGGAATTGATGTCGGGCTGCATTACAGTTGGTTCCTGATCGCGCTGCTCATCACCATGTCCCTGACGGCGCAATTCCATCAGAATCACCGCGACTGGAGCGAGACCGTTGTCTGGGCTACCTCCTTGATGACCGCGCTGCTGTTCTTCGCCGCGCTGCTGGCCCATGAGATGTCGCATGCGCTGGTGGCCCGCTCGCATGGTCTCGCCACGCGGGAAATCACGTTGTTCGCCCTCGGTGGCGTGGCTCAGATCGAAAAGGAGCCGGAAGATCCCAAGACCGAATTCTGGGTCGGAATCGTAGGGCCCATTTGCAGCGCTGTCATCGGTCTAATCTGCCTCGGCAGTTCCTGGCTGGCGGGCTGGAGGATCGGCGCCACGCCCGAAACACCGGTGCTGTCGATGCTGGTGTGGCTGGGCTACATCAACCTCATGCTGGCGGCGTTCAACATGATTCCGGGCTTCCCTTTGGACGGCGGCCGGATTTTGCGCGCGCTGATCTGGTGGAAAAACAAAGACGCCGTGCGCTCCACCCAATTGGCCGCGCGAACCGGACAATTCGTAGCTCTTTTGTTCATCTGTTTGGGTATCTTCCGATTCTTCGCCGGGGAGGGTTTCGGCGGATTGTGGATCGCGTTTATCGGCTGGTTCCTGATGCAGGCTGCCGGTGCTAGCTACGCCACGGTGACCCTTAGCTCCGGTTTGAAAGATGCCCATGTCAGCGACGTGATGGAGCGGAGTTGCGAACCTGTGGATGGAAATCTAAACGTCGAGCGGTTCGTTGAAGATCACCTTTTGCGTTCCGGTCGCCGCTGTTTCGTGATCGAACAGCAGGGCGAGATTGCCGGTCTGATCACGCCGCACGAGATCAAGGCACTGGAACGGGCGCGCTGGCCGTACACCACGCTGTACGACATTATGCGGCCGCTCGATCAGCTCCATACCGTGGAGCCGAATACTCCGCTGATGGAAGCGCTCGAGACCATGGGGCGGGACGACGTCAATCAACTGCCGGTGGTCTCAAACCATCATCTGGAAGGCATCGTGACGCGCGCCAACGTGCTGCAGTTCTTGCAGACCCGGGCGGAGCTGTCGAGATAGGCTCTACTTGCTCTTGCTCAACTTGCGATAATAATCGGCCACGGCGCCCGAGTAACCCGGAGGGATCGTTTCCGACCCGGCACTCCGAACCTGATCGCCGTTTTTGTCGTCCAGCTTGCGGCGCAACTCCAGTTCCAGGCGTTCTATAGACGGTATCACCTCGCGATTCAGCCGCTGCGATAATTCCCCTTCATTCTGATAGGCCGGATTCAGCGCCTGCATCAGTTGCTGGACATCGCCCGAAAATTCGGGATGTTCCTTCAGGAAATCGCGCATCTGGCCCAGATCGCGCAACGATTCGCGATAGCCCTGGTCCAGCGGAACGGGGCCGTCGCCCATATAGCCGTTGTGCGGAGTAACCGGTCCACCGCCGCCGTAGGGCCCATAGGCGCCGCCGGGATTAGGCGTTCCGAGGCCACCCGGTCCGTATTGGCCGCCCTGCCCTTGCTGACCACTGGCTTGGCCCTGGCCGCCTTGCTGCCCTTGTTGTTGTCCAGACTGTCCGGCTTGTTGACCCGACGACTGTCCCTGTTGTCCGCCCTGCTGGCCTGGCTGGCCCGATTGTTGGCCGGGCTGCCCTTGACCGGATTGCTGACCCTGTTGTCCCTGGCCGTCCTGGCCGCGCTGCAGCTGCCCGGCATTTCGCTGATTGCCGTCGCGGCCCTGCCCGGCGCCACGCTTCTGTTGCGCCTCGGCGAGCTGCTGCATCCGATTGCGCATGGCTTCCACTTGCGCGAGCGCTTTCTCGATATCGTTCTTGTCGCCGCCGCCGGGACCTTTCCCGTTCTGGTTCGGGTCCTGCATGGCGGCTTGTGCCTGCTGCAACTGGTCGCGCAGATCGTTGAGTCCCTTGGTGACCGAGTTCTCACGCACCCAGGCCGACATCCCGTAGCCCCGGCGGATATACTCGGCGTTGCGCCGCATATTCAACTCGATTTCGTTCTGCTCGGCTTCCGAAAGCGCGCTGCGGAGTTTGTTCGAAACCGGATTCTGAGCCCCAGCCAAACTGCGGGCCGCCTCGCTCATGTCTTTCTCCAACTGCTTGAGCTGTTCGGCCATTTGTTCTTTTTCGCCCGCCATCTTATCGGCTTGCGTCTGCGATTGGCCGGGCTGCTGTCCGTTGAAGCGAGGACTGTCGCCAGCGTTGCCGACCTGTTGCCGCAGCCGGTTCTGGAATTCGGTCTGATGCTCGGCCAGCTGGCCGGCGCGGCGCGCCATATCATCCACCTGATTGGAGGCCTTCTGGTGCTGCATCCCATTCAAGATGTCGCGAGCCTCCTGCAGCCGGTCAGCCGCACGGCGCTGACCTGCGGTGTCCTGGTTCCCGTTCTGCTGATTTTCGGACGCGCGCATGTCATCTGTGGCCTTCTGCAGACGCTCGATCGCCTGCTGCAGGCGTGGATCGGCAATCGATCCGGTGCGGCCGCCATTGGCGCCCTGGCTGGGCTGCCCGTTGGCTTGCTGACCTTGTTGACCACCTTGCTGTTGCCCTTGTTGACCCTGCTGGCCCTGTTGTCCTTGTTGGCCCTGCTGGCTGGCTTGATTGGAATCGCCGCGCTGCAATTGCTCCATCTGCCGCTTTAGTTGTTCGGCTTCGCGGCGCAGCATTTCCTGTTCCCACCGCTGCCGGAAGGGCTGCTGCTGATCTTTCTTGGCTGCCAATTCTTGCTGCCTGCGCGCCAATTCGGCGAGCTTCTGAAGCGCGTTATCGATCTCTTTGGCGCGACTGTCTCCCGACGATTGCTGCTGTCCGGTTTCGTACTGATTCTTTTCGCGGTCGAGTTCCAGATCGGCCAGGTTCTCCAGGTCGCGGCCCATGCTGCCGCCACCGCCTCCGCCGCCGCCCTGGCTTCCAAAGGCGACTTGAATATCGCGGAACGTATCTTCGGCGCGAAGAGCGTGCTGCAAACCCTGCTGTTCGGGTGTCAAAGCTTCCTGGAACTTCTGCGCCCGCAGTTTTTGCGCCGACTCGGTCATCGCCTTGGAAGCTTCTTCCATATTCTTGGCGTAGGCCTGAAACTCCTGATTGCTCTCGCCCAACTGGCGCGCTTTCACGCGATCCACCAGCGACTTGGCTTGAGCCGCCAGTTTATCTTCAATATCGCCCAGGAATTTGGCGTCATCCGCCGCAGTCGCCGACCCCTTAGGAGTTCCCTTGAGCTGGTTCCAGGTTGCCGCGATGATGTCCTTCTGCCGCTGGGAAATTTCCGACTGCGGATCGTCGCCGCCCATGCCGCCCCCACCGCCGCCGGCCTGCTGCGACTGCGAATAGTTGCGCTCGAACGGTTCGGCCTGGATAAAGTAAATGTCCGTCTTGGTGGTGTTTCTGGCGTCGCGCGCAGTGGCGTAGAGGCTAACTAAATCACCCGGCGACATCTTGTAATCTTCCAGCGCGATGAGCTGGTTGCCATCGGCGGTCTTGGCGCCTTTTTGTCCGAGCATCGATACAGTCTTCTCGGGGCCGCCGTTCACCGAGTAATGCAGGGTTACTTCGTTCAATCCGAAATCATCCTCGGCGCTCACGTTCACGGTGACTTCTTCCACCGGGTTCACCTTCATGTCGCGCCCGGGCCGGTTGATCTTCACGCTGGGCGGCGAGTCCTTGCGGGCCTCGATGAAGAAGTCCTCGCTCATACGAACGTTCTCGCCCTGCTCCAGGGCAGCCACGTGATACATGCCGTCTTTATCGATCGGCACGCGTGCGGTGAGCCAGTTCCCTTCTCCGGACTTAAGCGGAATCTGCTTGTCGTCGCTCAACATGAGCATGCCTTTGTTCAACGGCATGTCGGTCTGGATGGCGAGTTCAGCCTCGGTGCCTTCGACCGCGCGCAGATCGCCGTGGTCGTCTTCCACTGAATCCTTCATCCCGCTCCAGGCGGGGTAATGATAGGTGACGCGGATCTTCTTGATAGCCGGAAGATCGATCACCTTCAGGTTGAAATGTTTGGATTGCACCGCGCCGGCTTCGACATAATATTCGACCGGGTTTGCCAGGCCGCTGAACAGAAACTCGTACGTGGATGCGCCGGGGGAGTGCTGCATGTCGACGGGTTCCCACTTGGACGCGCCCTTGTATTGGGCGAACAGCCGGACTTTGGGAGAATCGAACCCAATGAGCTGCGCGGTGACCAATTGATCCGACTTGCGTCGCACGGTGCGGTCGCCCGGCGAAACAACGATGTCGTAGAAAGCATGCACGCCCGCTTTGGGCGCGCCCGCCCACAATAACGACGTTCCGTAACCGAGGTATCCGGGGCCGGCCAGGATCAGCCACAGCAGGACGGCGACGGCCACTCCCGCTGAGGTCAGAAACCCTACGATCGGGCCGGTAGGCGCGAGGCGCGCGGGCTGGCTCGATTGGGCCATCTGCATGGCGTCGCCTGCCAGTAATTGCACGAAAGGATCGTTGGAATTAGGTTTCTCGGCCAGCGTCAGCAGGCGTTCTTGAAACTCGGGAAATCGTTCTTCGGCGCGCTTGGCGGCGTTGCGCCGGTTCATATTCATCAGCGGGATCACCAGGCCGAACGCGATAGCCGTGGCAACCGAGAGAAAGAGAAGAATGCGCGCCCACACCAGGCTGGCCGGCGAGAAGGCATACCGGTTGATGATCCAGACCAGCAGGAGCGTCATCACCAGCGAGGCGATGGCGACAATCGACGTCCCTTTCGAGAATGCCGACAGCCGGAGCCGTTTTTCCAGTCGTCCCAAATAGGCATTCAGTTGATCGAGGGCGTTCATGCGGCCTCCTTCTCCACCGACAAATATCGGCTGGCTATCAACGATTCAATTATCGCGGTTATCAGGACCAATAGCAAAGCGTAGCGCCACAAACTCCAAGGCCTGGGCTGGTTTGCGGCTTCTCCATTAGTTGTGACTGGGTCTGGGCCCTTGCCCGTATTTCGCCACAGGTCCAGCGTCTCCTGGGGAATCTGAGTCAGGTCGGATTCCCGGCGATCGGCGTGAACCGCCACCATTTCCTGGCGGCCGTTGCCGCGGTGAATCTCGTAAAAACCTTCACGGTTGACCTGGAACGATTGCGCCGAAGCTGCTTCCTTGAGCGAAAGAGGATGCTTTCCATCCGGGTCGGTCACTTCCACGGCGGCGCCCTGTTCCTTGACGGAGCGAAGCTCGATGTAGGAATCCACCGCGACGTTGGTGGCACCGTCCCGCTGCCGGCCGAGATATCGGGCAGTTTGCTCGACGAACGGCACAAACGAAGAGTGCAATGGGAAATCGTTGGCCAGGTTGTCGAAGGTGGAAGTGAATACCAGCACGCGCCCCTCGCCGACCTGCTTTTCAAGCAGCAGCGGATCCTGATTCGTCAGGCGCGCGATCACACGCGACTGGCCCGGATCCACCCGAACGTCCTGCAGGAACTGTACGCCTTCCAGCTTATTGGCTCGCCGCAGCGACGGATGTTCGGCATCCGCGGATGCGACGGTTTGAAAGCGATCGCCTTCACGGGAAGCGTAGCTGGAGGATTGAATCGCTTCACCCGATACCGGCACACGTTGCATTGCGACCGACGCCGGACCCAGCGCCACCAGCACCGAGCCGCCCGCATTGACGTAAGCGCGCAAGCTATTCTCCAGGCCAGGCGGCATGGACCCGATGTCGGAGAGCACCACAAAGGCGTATTTCGAAAACGCCTGGTTGGTGGCCTGCTCGACCGGCAGCGGCTCGATTACGAAGCCCGCTTCGGGCACCGACTCGAGCGCCGCCCGATAAAATAACTCGCCGCGGTTCTGTCCGCCTTGATGGAGAAACAGCACCGGATGCGGATCGGCGCGCTCCACCGCAAACGCGAAACTGTCGTCCTCGCGCAGCGAGTCATCCGGTTGAATGCGGATCTCGGCTTTGTGGAAACCGTAGGGCGATTCAAGCGACAGAAACTCCACCGTGGCGCGGCCATTAGCGGGTATGTCCACGCTCTTACTTTCGAGCGTTTTGCCGTCCAGCACCAGCGCAGCGGTGCGCTTGGTAGCCTCGGTTCCGAAACCCGCGATCACGGCCTGCACATGCACTTTCTTCGGGTCGTAGATTTTCCCGGGAGCTATCACGCTTTCCACCAGCCAATTGGGCTCCTTGGAATCGGCCACGGAATGAAAAACGAGATTGGTATCGCTGCCCAGCCGCAGGTCCGCGAAGGCCGGGGGCATCGATGATTTCTGCATGTCGCTGATGAAATGGACTTCCAGCGGTATCTTGGATGCCTGGGCGATGGTTCGCAGCGCGCGCGCGAATTCGCCGTAGGAGCTTTGTTCGTCGGTAGGCTGGATAGCCTGAATGGCGGCCTTCAGCTCATCGGCCCCCTCCACCGGCTGCGTCAGAAACTGGATATGCGAGTTCACTGCCAGCACCTGGCCGTGCTCGCCCGAATTGAGACTGGAAACCGCTTGCAGAGCCTGCTGCTTGGCCCGCGCCAGATGATCACTGTAGCGCATGCTGAAGGAATTGTCGACGCCGATGATGAGCATTTTCCGGCCGCTTGCGCTCACCGAGGTACGCGTCACGAAAGGGTTAGCGAAGGCGAACGCGATCAATAGCAGCAGCAGCACCCGCAGCGAAAGAAGCAGCAGATAACGCAGCCGCCGGTGTTTGAT
Source organism: Bryobacteraceae bacterium (assembly GCA_035484655.1). GTDB lineage: Bacteria > Acidobacteriota > Terriglobia > Bryobacterales > Bryobacteraceae > Palsa-89. Next base: position 16,030 of record DATHOT010000084.1, read on the forward strand.
GGAGCTCTGCGTCCGCTGCTCGAAAAACATCAACGAACTGAAGGGATGCGGCGTGCTGCGATATTGACGCAGAAGATGAATCCAGAATGGCAGACCGATGGCTGCTAAACCAGCCAGAAACCATGGCGCTAGAAAACCCAACTCACATCCTCCCTTTGCGTAGCAGGAAGTATTCGCGCATGGCGTCGTCCAGCGGACGATTGGTCTGCAGCAGGCAATAATCGATGTTAGCGGCGGCGGCCTTTTTCTTCAGCGCTTCGATGTGCGCGTCGATCTTGGCGCCGTATTCCTCTTTTGTATATTCCGGAGAAACTTCTAGCGCGTCCTTAGTCTCCATATCAACCAACAAGCGCGGCTCTTTCAGCTTGGGCCGGATCTCCTCCGGATCTAAGACGTGGAACAGCACCATATCGTTGCCCCGGTACTTCAAAGGTTCCACCGCGCGGATCACCACCTCGGGCTGTTCGTAGAAATCCGAAACAACGGCCACGATGCCGCGGCGGATGTGGAACTGCTGGAAGTGGAAGAACGGCTTGGAAAAATTAGTACGGGTGCCGACCTCGGCGTGCTCAATGGCGTGGGCCACGCGCATGAATTGACCCTGACGAGTGGACGGCCGCACGTAATTGCGAACATCATCGTCGAAGATAATGACCCCGGCGGCGTCGCGCTGCTGGTTGGCCAGATAGGCCAGCGAAACAGTCAGGAAGCGCCCGTAGTCGAGCTTGGTGATCCCGTGCGAGCTGTACCCCATGGACGCGCTGGTGTCCAGCAGCATGGTGAGCTGGCAATTAGTCTCGCCGCGATAGCGCTTCAGATACGCGCGCTCCGTGCGGGCATATACGTTCCAATCGACGTGCCGAAGATCGTCGCCCGGCGTATAGGCCCGATATTCGGCGAATTCCTGGCTGAATCCAAAATCGGGCGAGCGGTGCAGGCCCGCCACGAAACCATCCACCACTGTCTTGGCCACCAGGTCGAGATGCGAGATCCCGGCCAGAATCGCGGGATCAATAAAGCGGGTTGGAGTCGAAGGCAGCATGACTCAGTTCTCAGTTTCGAGTTGCTAGTTTCTAGTTTTTAGTTACCTTGGCTCGGGCTTCCACTCTAATAGACGCTTGAGAATGGAATCGGAGTCGAGGCGCTCGGATTCGGCATGGAAATTGAGCAATAAACGGTGGCGCAGAATCGGCGCGGCCAGGGCGCGGATGTCCTCATAGGAAACGTGATAACGGTTGCGGACCAGCGCGCGGGCCTTGGCGGCCAGGACCACGAACTGCGCGGCGCGAACGCTGGCGCCGAAGTTCACGTAGTTCTTGACGAAATCGGGAGCGCCGGCATCGTTAGGGCGAGTGGCGCGAACCAGCTCCACCGCGTAGCGTGCCACCGTGTCGGCAATCGGTACCATGCGTACCAGTTGCTGGAAATCGAGAATTTCTTCGGCATTCGTGACCGCGTCCACCGTGGCCACTTTGGTGGTGGTGGTCAGATCCACCACTTTCACTTCGTCATCGGCCGACAGGTAGTCGAGGATGGTATTGAACAGGAAGCGGTCCAGCTGGGCTTCCGGAAGCGGATAGGTGCCCTCCAGCTCGATAGGGTTCTGCGTGGCGAGCACGAAGAACGGCGCTTTGATAGTGTACATGTGGCCGCGCACCGTGCAAGACAGCTCCTGCATGGCTTCGAGCAGTGCCGATTGCGTCTTGGGAGGCGTGCGGTTGATTTCGTCGGCCAGCAGAATATTGGAAAAGATCGGGCCCGGAACGAAGGTCCAGGTGCGCCGGCCGGTAGTGTTGTCCTCTTCGATGATGTCGGTGCCGGTGATGTCGGAGGGCATCAGGTCGGGCGTGAACTGGATGCGCTTGAACACCAGACCGAGGGTTTGCGACAGAGTACGCACCAGCAGGGTCTTGGCCGTTCCCGGCAGGCCCGTGATCAGGCAATGGCCGCCGACGAAGAGCGAGATCAGCACTTGCTCGATGACCTCCTCCTGTCCGACGATCACTTTCCGGACCTCGCGAACGATCCCCTTGTGAACCGCCTGGAAGCGATCGATGCGCTCTTTCAGTTCCGCCGAATCGGCAACGGCTGTGCTAAAGGCTGTGCTTAAAGTGGACATGTGTTTATTTTGAAACTTCCAATAGTAACCTTTGCGCCGGCTTGTAGCCGGGAGCCGCCTCTAAAGACAGCAGCACTTGTTCACGGGCTTCGTCTATACGGTTGGCCTTCTGAAGCGCGCTCGCCAACTGGAAATGAGCGGCCGCCTGGTCGAGCGGTTTGGTGGCGAGTACAGCCTGGTATTCGCGAATCGCCCCGGGAAGATTATTCTGCGCCAACCACAAGTCGCCCAACCGTTTGTGCAATTCCTGATCCTCCGGATAAATGTAGTTTAGACGATCGAGAACCGCGGCGGCTTTCTTCGGATCTCCGGCTTGCTCTTCCAGCGTCGCCAGCCGCTTGATCAGCAGCGGGCTGCGGCCGCCGACCTGATTGTACTGTTCCAACTCTTTGCGCGCGGAAGCTTTGTCTTCCTTGGCGGTGTAGGCGTCGGCCATCAATTCATAGACGCTGCCGGCCTCCACGTAGTCGGGATAGTAATCGCCGATGACCTTACCTTCGCGAATGACGTCGTCGTACTTCTTGGCGCGCAGATCCTCCACCATGGTCTTGATCTGCTTCCGCCATTCCTCGAAATGCTCCACCGGATTCTTGGTCTCGGCTCCCAGCCACGCCAGGAACTGCTTGTCGAAATCTTCCGTGGACATGCCCAGCACGTCGTGGAAAATCTCCGGAGTGGTTTTCAATTTGGCATACTCGTGCATCATGTCGAGCAGCTTGCTGTAGCTCCACTTCTCCGCGATATAGCTGCAAATTTTGCCGGCCTGGAAATAGGAGACTATCACCTGCGACGGATAACTCGGCCGCACGAACCCGCGGTCGAGCTCCGCCACCGGCAGCAGCAACTTTTTCTGGATGGCGTTGATGGCCTCGGGATCCAGGCGATCGCCCCAATCGGGCGCGGCCGCAGTCTCTTCATACACCGCCATGCCTTCGGTGAACCAGCGTGGGACGCGGTGGTTAGTGGCCTGCAGAACGTATACGTGGCTCAATTCGTGCCACATCGTGCTGGCCCAGTGAAAACTGCCGGGCGGCCGGCCGGAAGGGCTGTCCATCGCGACTACCGAGCCGAACGTCACACCCAGCGCACCCAGGCCAGGCATGCCCATGGTGCGGACGGCGAAATCTTCATGGTCGGGATACACTTCCACCTGCACCGGGCCATTGAGCTTCAACTGATACTTTTTCTCGTAGGTAGCAATAGCGCGCTGCATCTCGGATTCGAAGTAGGGACGCAGCAGGTCGGACTCTTTCTTCGCCACGCGCAGAATGGTGCGATTAGTCTCATAAATGTTGAAATTCGCGTAACTGTCCAGAAGCCGAAGGGTGTTGACCGTTTCCGCACTCCTATACTCGGCGTTGTAGCACTGCTCCAGTTGCTGGCGCGCTTCCCCCTCTTGGCCCAGACGCATGAGATTGACGCCTAGCTCCGCGCGGGCATTCCACAGCCGTGGATTCAGATCCAGCGCCTTGCGATAAAACTTGATCCCTTCGGTATAGCGGCGATTCAGCACAAAGAAATGACCGGCGGTGGCATATGCTTCGCCGTAGGCCGGATTGACCTTCAATACTTTATCGATCCAGGGATTTTCCAGATGCGGCGCCTCGGCTTTGTCATCCAGCCAGTCGATGGTGGCATGAATCGCCATTGCGTCCAGGGCCTCGGCCGAGATCCCCAGCGCCTGATCGGCTTCTTTTGCGGCGCGCTGCTCGTCGTTGTCCTCGAGCGCCAGAAACGCGAGCAGCTCATGAGGCTCGGCCAACTTCGGATCGAGCTTAGCGGCCTTCTCGGCGAACTCCACGGCCTTGCCGCCGTAATTCTCGGCCGCCACCCGGGCTAGCCCCAGATACGCCTGGGCGTTGTCTTTGTCGATCTCCAGAGCTTCGTTGAAAAGATTGCCGGCCTCATTGGGGTTGAAGCGCTCCAGGAAAAGGTACCCCCAGCGAACGCGGTACAGAGCATTCTTGGGTTCCTGCTTTACCAGCGCCTTGAACTCGTCATTGGCATCTTGATATCGTTCCAGCGCCCACAGACCTTCGGCGCGCGCGTAAGCATTCGAGCCGGCCGCTAGCCTCGCGAAGCACGCCTGCGCCTCGGGAAGTTTGCCATGATGCTTGAAGCCGCGGCATTGATCCAATGTCTGGGCCGGCAGTGTCTGAGCTTGGAGCGCGACCGCCGCAAGCCAGCAAACCAATGCCACACGAATCATTTGTCGATCTCCGCCTGGGTCTTGGCCAGCTCAATCAATAGCGCCTGAAGCTGCTGCTTATATTGTTCGACGGGCATAGCCGCCTTTTGGTACTTCAGCAGATCGATTTGGCGCTCCAGCTCATCGCGCTTGTCCAACAATGCTTTCTTCTCAGGCGTGTTGGCGGCGATCTGTGACGCGCCGATCCTCAAAAGGCTGAACTGGGCGGCTTTCAGGCCCTGCCCGTTTTCCGGTGACGGCTTGCGCGCGCCGTCGCCCGCGCCGGTGTCTTCGAGCGTGGGATGCTCCGTGGCCAGGCGCTTTTGCGTCTCATAGAACTGGCTGGTTTTTTGCTCCGCGTAAGTGAACGCCTCCAGCGCCGAGACGGTTTCGTTCTTATCCGTATCGGCGGATGTATCGCGCAGCGCCTCCACCCAATAGCGCGCGAAAACAGTGGCGTTCTTCTCATTGCCCGACTTCGTCGCCGTGATAACCACGCGATTCGGTTTTTCGAGCGCTGCGCGCGAACCGCCACTGGCACTGGTCATGTTCACCACTAATTGGCGAGTGGCCGGAATCCGGTCCAGCATCGACGCCAGTTCGACAGCCGACAGGTCGGGGCCTGGAAGGTTGATCTTGTAATCGTAGCCATCGAAGCTGCCGTGCCCGATCAACATCAGCACGAACGCATCAGCCGGCTTGGCCTGCTTGGCCACCTGACCCAGGGCGTTCTGGATTTGGACTTTTGTCGCCTGGGCGCCCGAAAGCGTCGTGACATTGGCGTCCGGCATGCCGGCCTTCACCAGTTTGTCGATCTCCTGGGCCTCGGAAGCGAAGCGCTGTTCGTAATCCGGTTCGCCGCCCAGTCCGGCGACAGTGACGTAGAAAGTGGTCGCATTCAAAAGGGCTGACCCTATCAAGAGCAACAACGGCGCTTTCATACCACTCCCCACCTTCGCCGCAGCAGCCACTCAGTGCAGCACAGTAGCAGGACGAAAAAGAAAACGATCGGCATGTCCCACAAGTCCCTGGTTTCGCGCACCGTAATTCCGGCCTCGGAATACGAGATATCCTCGCCCAGCTTGCTGACTTCGTTCGGCCGGTAATAATGGCCGCCGGTCTGGGACGAAAGCTTCTCGAGCAAGTCGCGATTTTGCTCCAGGTGGAAATTCTCCGCCACGCCATCCTCGCGGCGGAACGTCACCACATCGCGACCCAGCTCCTGTTGGCCGCGCCGCGCCGTAATTTCCGTGACATAGGAACCGGGCCGCGAAGCGTCCCAATCCACGGAGTAGACACCCTGTTCGAGCGCGTCCGGATGCAGTTCCACCGATTGCGCCGCCCCGTCCGGCCCCACCATTCGAGCCTCCACTTGTGCGTCGCTGGTCGGCAGGTACGTCGTATCGCGAACCTCGGCTCGCAGGTGCACGCGGCCATCGTCGAACAGCACCGGCTTGGTGGTCGATGAAACCACGCGCGCCGGCGTATCGCTCACCAGCCAGCGGAGCATCTGCCGCCAGAACATTTCGTGGCTCATGTCCTCCACCGGTTGCAGCATCTGCCAGCGCCAATCGCCCCCCGTGGCGAAGACCGCCGTCCGCCCGCGTCCGTATTTCTGCGTGATTAGCAGCGGCAGCGTGTGACCTGAGGCGTTCATCTCGGCCAGCACCACCGCGCCGGGCTTCGGCTGGCCGGCCTCCTGGAAATTCATCAGGTACGGCAGCTTCTTCCACCGATTGACGTTGGCTTCCGGATTCTCGTCGATGCGCGTGATCAGGCTATCGCGTCCGGAAGAAGTCAGTTGCGGTGTAGCCGGTTCACGATGAAAGGTGTTCTTGTGATTCGGCAGATGTACCGGAAGAAGATCCGAAAAGGGCGGCTTGTCGTAAGCGCCATCTGCGAGAGCGTTCCGCCCGCCGAGGAAGAGCAATCCGCCGCCGCGCCGGTCGACGAACTGCTGGATCAGTTCCTGCTGCGCCGTGGTGAAATAGTTTGCTTCCACGCTGCCG
>DATHOT010000085.1:0-8589 GCA_035484655.1 Bryobacteraceae bacterium
TCTGAAGCGGCTGCTCTTGCCGCGCACGGCGGCGTCCTTCCCCCCGGAACGGAAATCGCTCCCGGCAAATCGAGCGCTCAGCCCGGCCAGCCGTCACAAACCGTCTTTTACATTATCAATCGCGCTCCCATCGTCACCGGACAAGACCTGCGAAGCGAAAGCATCAGTCCCAGTTCGAATTTCCCGGGCCAGTATCAGGTGGATTTCAAGCTCTCGACGGCGGCGGCCAGCCGTTTCGGTCCATTCACGGAGACCAACCTTGGTCACCGGATGGCTATCGTCCTCAATCATCAAGTCTATTCGGCGCCGACGATCAACGGGCGTATTGATGACTCAGGAATGATCGAATCCTTTTCGCAAGACACGGCTCAGGATCTGGTTCTCGTCCTGCGTGCCGGTGCGCTTCCGGCCTCAATAAAATATCTCGAGGAACGCACAGTAGGCCCATCGCTCGGCGCCGATTCGATCCGCCAGGGCGTTCGCGCATCGATCGCGAGCCTCGTGGTGGTGATGATTTTTCTTGTGATCTATTACCGGCTAAGCGGTGTCAATGCAGTTGTGGCTCTTATACTGAACCTGATCATTCTCATCGCGTTCATGGCCTACGCGGGGGCTGTCCTCACGCTTCCCGGAATTGCGGGCGTGATTTTGACGATCGGCATGGGCGTGGATTCAAACGTACTTGTTTTCGAGCGCATCCGCGAAGAGTTGCGGAATGGCAAGGCGCCGGCTTCGGCTGTAGCACTTGGCTTCGATCGCGCATTTCTCACGATTATCGATACGCACGTGACGACAATCGTATCGGCTATCTTCCTGTTCCTCTTTGGCACCGGGCCGGTGCGAGGATTTGCGGTCACCTTAGTCATCGGTTTGCTCGCCAACGTGTTTACTTCGATTTACGTCTCGCGAGCCATTTTCGATTATCACCTGGCGCACATGGAGCGGCAGGCAGAACTCAGCATTTAAGGCATTTGCATGCGATGGGCATGCCGGGAACAATCCCCGGCAACCCGGTGTCCAATTAAGACGGATAGGACTCGATGGAATTTTTTAAGGGCGTCAACGTCGACTGGATGGGGAAGGCGAAGTACTTCGTCACCCTTTCGCTAGTCCTGCTGGCAGTGGGATGGGCCTCAATCCTGAAGAATGGGGGCTTGCGGTACGGAATCGACTTCCGGGGTGGCACGCTGGTGTATGTGCGCTTCGCCGGTTCTCCGCCGATCGATCAGATTCGAAAGGGATTGCAATCGGCTGGCCTGGCTAATAGCACCATTCAGTCCATCAGCGATATCGGGAATCCGGAATCGCAGCGAGATGTCGTGATTGGCTTGGAGCAGCAGGGGACGGGCGACGAGTCGCTCGACGCCGGCAAGAACGCAATTCTCGACGTTCTGCACAAGACTTTTGGGACTGACACTTCCGGCAAACAGGATTTTAACTCCATCACTTCATCGGCTCTGGCGGACTACCTCACAATGAAGGATCCGCTGGCCTTGGGCACGAATGCCGGCGATCGGTACAAAGATCTGGCGCAGAAACTCACCGACGCGCGCGATAAGGATCACGGCGGGATTGTCACGAGCTTCGATGGGCTCAAAAACGTGCCCGGCGTGACCCAACCCACGCTCAATGCGCTGGCGGGTGGTTTTTCCCTGGGCAACTTCACGATCCGGAATGTGGAGATCGTCGGCCCCAAGGTAGGCGCTCAGTTGCGCCGCCAGGCCGTGCTCGCTACGCTCTATGCGTTGCTGGGGATGTTGGTATATATTGCCTTTAGGTTTGAGTGGATTTACGGAGCTGCCGCGGTAATAGCCGTCTTCCACGACGTGCTGATCACCCTGGGCTTTTTCTCGCTTTTCCATTACGAGATTTCGCTGACGGTGATCGCGGCATTGCTCACCCTGGTTGGTTATTCGATGAACGACACGATCGTAATTTTCGACCGCGTGCGGGAAAATCTGCGGTTGATGCGGCGCGAACCTTTCGCGGCGATCGTGAATAAGTCCATTAATCAGACTCTTTCTCGTACCATTCTAACAAGCGGCTTAACTTTCCTGACCGTGGTGGTCCTGTACCTCATGGGCGGGGAGGTGCTCCGTGCTTTCGCTTTTGCCATGGTGGTGGGAGTTGTGGTAGGAACGTACTCCAGTTTCGGAATCGCAGCCCCTATCGTTGTGGTTTGGAATAAGTACCGGGGTCAGGGAGCTGCCATTAGCGCCGGATCCGCAGCCGAAAAGCGCGTGGCAGCAGCCGCAAGGAGGTAGTAGTCATGTTCGATGATCTTGTAGTCTCCAGTGTGAATCCGAAACGGACCAATACGTCATGGACGATGATCATATCGACGATCGTCCAAGCAGGACTCTTGGGCATCTTGATCCTGATCCCTTTGATTTACACCGAAGCGCTGCCCAAGGAAACGCTGACCACTTTTCTAGTAGCGCCTGCGCCGCCTCCGCCCCCACCGCCGCCCGCTGCGGCGATTCAGCGCGTGGTGAAGCCTGTAGTGCGCCTGATTCACAACGGGCAGATGATGGCGCCGACCGTCATCCCCAAGAAAGTGGCAATGATTAAGGAAGAAGAATTGCCGCCGGACATTGGCACCGTTGGCGTCACGGGTGGCGTGGCTGGCGGTGTTGGAAACGGTACGGCCGGAGGTGTCTTGGGTGGAATTATCGGTGGCGTCGGTTCCAATATGCCGCCTCCGCCCAAGGCGACTCCTGCGCGCATCCGCGTAGGTGGCAATGTGCAGGCCGCGAAGATGGTCCGGCAGATTATGCCGGTGTATCCTCCAATCGCGAAGACAGCTCACATCGCTGGCACTGTGGTTCTTCATGCCGTCATCGCCAAGGACGGCTCTGTCGAAGACCTTCAGTACGTCTCCGGTCCGCCGCTTCTGATGAAGTCGGCAATGGATGCTGTGAAGCAGTGGCGCTATCAGCCAACGCAGCTGAACGGCGATCCGGTGGAAGTGGACACAACGATTTCCGTCGTATTTACACTAGGCGGTTAAGCAGGGCTCGGCTCAGCCCTGCGCTAGGGGGACGGAGCCGGTTTGATAGAGAATTGCCGACCGGCAGAATTTGGGCTGCCGCGATCGTTAGGGAAATGGAGGAGGAGCAACACTATGTTTTCGACTTTACTGTGGACCAGCATTGTAATGTTGCAGGGGGAAGCGCCGGCGGTTGGTTGGGACCTGGTCAGTATGTGGCACAACATGGGTATCCCGGCCAAGGCGGTCGTCACGATCCTCTTCATCATGTCCGCGTGGTCGGTGGGCATCATGATTGACCGTGCATTGATGTACAGCGCGGCTCGCAAACAGTCCCGCGTATTCGTTCAACAGGTAGCCGGCGCGTTGAAGGACAACAAGCTCGACGAAGCGATTTCGATTGCCGAGCGCAACAAGAAGAGCCACATCGCCAAGGTGGTCGCCACCGGACTTTCCGAGTTCCAGGCAGCCTCGGCACAGGTGAGCGATGAAGAAGTGATCGAAGCGGCAAAGCGCGGACTCGAGCGCTCGGTCGCCATCGTCCACGCGGAAATGAAGCGCGGCCTTTCCGGTCTCGCCACGATCGGTTCCACGGCTCCATTCGTCGGATTGTTCGGCACCGTGATGGGCATCATCAACGCGTTCAAAGGCATTTCGGCATCGAAGGCAACCGGTCTATCAGCGGTCGCCGGCGGTATTGCTGAAGCCCTCGTCACCACCGCTCTCGGTCTTCTCGTGGCCGTACCGGCCGTGTGGACGTTCAACTATTTCACAAACAAAGTGGAAGCATTCGACGTGGAGATGGACAACTCCTCCATGGAGCTGATCAACTACTTCATTACTCGTCGAGGCGGAAAGAAGTAACCCATGGCTTACAAACCCAAAGCACCGCCGGTGATGGCGGCGCCCAACGTGATTCCGATGGCGGACATCATGCTGGTGCTCCTCATCATCTTCATGGTGGTCACGCCGATGTTGCAAAAAGGCGTGTCGGTGGACATGGCCAAGGTCAACAACGCCGAAGACATGCAAAACGCCGACAAGGATGACGCGATCATTCTCGCTGTCCAGCGCGACGGTAGCCTGTACCTGGGCAGCAAGAAGATCCAGCTTTCCGAGATCACCACTGCCGTGAAAGACCAGATCTCCAACCGCCTCGACAAGACCGTGTTCGTTCGGTCCGATGCCCGCGCGAAATATGGCGATGTGGTGAAGGCCGTAGACGAAGTTCGCTCGGCTGGCGTCGATAACCTCGGTCTGCTGACCGAGAAGAATCAAAAGAGCGGAGCGCCTCCTCCGCCGCCACCAGGCGCAGCCGGCGGCTCGGACTAGCTGAGGGGCGTTCAAGGAGTTTTTTATGGGGATGGCAGTTGGTGGAAATAAGGGTTCGATGTCGGAACCGAACATCGTTCCTCTGATCGATGTGCTTCTCGTGCTCATCATCATTTTCATGGTGATCACGCCGACTACTCCGCACGGTCTCGATGCTCTCGTTCCTCAGCCCGCGCCGCCGAATGCTCATGAGGATCCGGCGCTGCTGGCCAAGACGATTGTCGTGCAGGTGACCGCCGGCGGAGACGTGATGATCAATCAGGACAAGACGTCCTGGGATGAGCTCGGTCCGCGCTTGGAAGATATTTTCAAGCAGCGCGCCGAAAAGGTGGCGTTCGTCAAGGGCGACGACGCCGTCGAATTCGCACAAGTCGCTCGAGCCATCGACATCATGCGAGGCTCGGGCATCGAGAAGGTCGGGCTAATCACCGCCAAGGTGGAAGCGGGCCAGTAGTTCGTTTCCTCGTGAACATCTGAACGCCGGGCTACGATTTCCCTGCCCGGTGCAGCCATCGTCAAGGAGACAGGGATGCAGCAGAAGCCCCACACAGGGATTCTTTTGGCCGTCGTTATCGCCGCGCTCGTTTCGGGAGCTGCTTGCGACAAGCTTCGCGCCCGCGACAAACTGAACAAGGGTGTGCAAGCCTTCAAGGGCGGCCAGTTCGATCAAGCCGTCGAAGATTTCAAGCAGGCCAAGGATCTCGATCCCAACCTGACGAACGCACGCCTCTACCTGGCCACTGCCTACGCGAACCAGTACATTCCAGGCGCCCCTTCGGACGACAACATCCGCATGGGCCAGCAGGCGATTTCGGAATTTCAGCAGGTGCTGGACAAAGATCCCAACAACCTCTCGGCCATCGACGGTATCGGCTCGATCGTTTACAACATGGGCGGTACGCCGTTCGATGCCAAGAAACTCGAAGAATCGAAGACCTACCACCTGCGCCACATCGCAATCAAGCCACAGGATCCGGAGCCTTATTACTGGATGGGTGTGATCGATTGGTCGCTGGCTTATCGCGGTAACAAAGATTTGCGCGAGGAGTACAACAAAACCGCGAAGAAACAGATCAAGGATACGGACCCGATGCCGCCCGCTCTCGCTGCACAGTTTCAGCAGAAATATGGCGCCGCCGTGGACGAAGGCATCAAGAACTTGCAGATGGCAGTCGACCGCCGTCCGGAATACGACGACGCGATGGCCTACCTGAACCTGCTTTATCGCCAGAAAGCGGATATGGAAACGACTGCTGAAGCTCGTGAGCAAGATCTGAAGATGGCGGACGACCTGGTAGACAAGGTAAAAGCCATCAAGCAGAAAAAGATGACTGCGGCTCCCACCACCTAGCCGCGGTTCGTTCCGAGTTTTCACCTGCGTTCGTGGAATATAACGGCGGGCTCAAAAGGCCCGCCGTATTTTTTTGGAGCGGAGGCATGCAATGTTGGTTGGAAGAAAGGCGCGATTCACGAGCCTTCTGAGCATTACGGTGCTGCTCGCAGCGATAATTCTGACGGCGGGATATTTCTCTGCGCCTTCCACAGGCGCAGCTCAAGCGAATGCGGCTTCGCCCCGCGTTTCGTCCGACCCTTGGTCCGCGTCGCAAACGATTCAACCCGCTGACCTCCTGAAAGAGCTCAACAACTCGAAAGGCGCCGCGAAGCCGATTGTCGCGTGCGTTGGTTTTCGCCCTCTATATATGGGCGCCCACGTGCCGGGCTCGGTGTTTCACGGCGCCGCGCAATCCGAGGCGGGACTCGCCGATCTGAAGCGATGGGCGCAGGGCGTTCCGCATGACTCGATCCTGGTGGTTTATTGCGGCTGCTGTCCGCTCGATCATTGTCCCAACCTTCGTCCCGCCTTCAACGCGCTTCATGATATGGGCTTCGCGAATCTGCGCGTGTTAGTCCTTACGCACGACTTCGCTACCGATTGGGTGGAAAAAGGCTATCCGGTGGAAAAGGGCGCCGAGAAGTATTCCAATGCGAATCGGTAAGTCGCTCATCCGATGCCTGGCCGGCGTCAAGGGCTCTGACATCTTTTCCCTTTCCGCCGGCATCCCTTAAACTGGTTCTGTTGAGCCATCAAACCGCTCTACCAGCGAACGCGATATTTATGAGGACCGAATGAAGCAGAACGCCACCAGGATACTGATCGCAGCCGGGCTATTGACCGGCGCCTGCATCGCATCTCCCGCATCTCTTCACGCGCAAGCCGCTCCTGGCCCGATCCATCCCCCGGCCGCCGACTCGCAGTCGTCCGATGGTTCTTCGGCTCCTCCTCCCCCTCCGGCGAAGCAGTATCCGCCGCAGAAAAAAGAAAATCTGGTTGGCTCCTGGAGAATTAATCCCGACGACAGTGACGACGTTCACCAAAAAATCGAGCAGGCGCGCAATCGAAGTGGAAGTGGAAGCAACAATCCAAACGCAGGCAGCGGCGGAAACGGCCCTTATCCCGGCAATGGCGGTGGCAACGGTCCTTACGGCCGCCCCACCAATTCTCCGTATCCCGGCAGTGGCTCGCCCTACCCGGGCAATGGAGGCAACAACGGTCCCTCCGGGCGGCACGGAGGCGGCACGGGAGATCCCACGAACTACGAGGATCGCCAGCAGCTTCAGGATCTGGTCGAGCCCGCCACGTCACTCAGCTTCGTCCAGAAGGAAGGCGAAGTGGACGTCACCGATGATCAGGGCCGCAAGCGCATCTACTTGACCGACAGCCGCCACCCGCAAAAATCCAAGGATGCGAACTATCAGGAATCCGCCGCCCACTGGGACGGAGCGCGCCTCGTCTCCGAGGAAAAAGGCCTGCATGGCGGCAGAATCACGCGCACCTACGAACTCACCCCCGACGGCAAGCAACTCAACGAGAGCGTTCGCCTCGACAATTCCCACACGGGCTTGCTCACGGTACGCTACGTCTTCGACGTCACCGAATCGTCGGCTCCGCCGATAGCCCCCGCCGCAAAGTAATACAGACCTTTCTCGAAGTTCAGTTCGTTTCAGTTTGTCGAGCCACCGGCTGCGATTCAGTCCGGAACCATCGAAACAAGAGCGTCGCGGCGAGGCCGCCGCCAGCCTGAGCCGCTATGAATCCCGGCACGTCCTGCGGGCGGATGCCTGCAAATGTGTCGCTCAGCGCGCGACCGATTGTCACCGCCGGATTCGCAAATGATGTGGACGCTGTGAACCAGTACGCCGCGGTAATGTAAGCTCCCACTGCAAATGCCACCGAGTCCGGGCGCCGTTTCGCGCATCCCCATATCACGCACATCAATCCGAACGTCGCGACGAATTCGCTGAAAAGTTGCACCGCTCCGCTTCGCGCATGCTGCGAGAGCGAGACGACAGGCAGCGTGAACATACCGTGCGCGACCATCGCTCCGCCCATCGCTCCCAGCACTTGCGCCCCTATGTAGCCCGGCGTTTCCTTCCAGCGCATGCCGCCCTCGATGGCATCGCTCAGCGTCACCACCGGGTTGAAGTGCGCCCCCGATGTCGGGCCAAACGCCAATATCAGCGCTACAAGCGCAGCGCCTGTCGCAATCGTATTCGCCAGAAGTGCAATCGCCACGTTTCCGCCCGCAAGGCGTTCTCCCATGATTCCCGAGCCGATCACGGTTGCCACTAGGAATCCGGTTCCGAGAAATTCCGCCGTGAGCTGTTGTCCAAGCGACGCTTTCATTTTTGGCCGATCCCATCGATTTCCCGCTTGATCGCCAGCTTGTCGAGACTTGCCAGCGGCAAACTCAGGAACAATCCGATGCGGCGGTCGAGCGTCACAAAAGCATCGCGAAACGCGCGCTCCAGCGTCGCTTGGTCCTCGCCCGCGTTTCCGGGGTCGGGAATTCCCCAGTGCGCCGTCATTGGCTGGCCGGGCCACACTGGGCATGTTTCCTTGGCCGCCGAATCGCAAAGCGTGAAGACGAAGTCCATTATTGGTGCTCCGTGAGCCGCAAATTCGTCCCAGCTCTTGCTGCGAAATCCATCGGTTGAAATTCCCGCCGTCTGCAGTTGCCGTATGGCGAACGGGTGGACAACGCCGTGTGGATGGCTTCCCGCGCTGTACGCGGTAAACCGCGGCTTGCCTTTGTGGTTCAAGATTCCTTCGGCGAGGATCGACCGCGCACGATTCCCGGTGCACAGGAAAAGCACATTGTAGTATCCGGTCATGTTCGTTAGTCCTTGGCCATTAGTCCTTCGCTGCGCAGCAAGACGACCCGCAGCACGCCTGTTCCGAACCAATCTTTGCGACCGCCGGCTTTTTC
>DATHOT010000086.1:0-5714 GCA_035484655.1 Bryobacteraceae bacterium
GGCGCGATCTCGGGCATCAATTCGAGGCCAGCCCAGCCCGCCGAGACGCTGGTGATCTACGGCGTTGGATTCGGCAAGGTCACGCCCGACTTTCCTGCCGGCGAGATCGTCACCGGAGACAATAAGCTAGCCATGACCTTCCAGCTGAATTTCGGACAGGCGCCCGCACAGCTCTCGTACGAAGGACTGTCGCCGAACTACGTGGGGCTATATCAGTTCAACGTGGTGGTTCCGGCAGTGCCGGATAGCGACCTGGTTCCGCTAACGTTCAACATGGGTGGCA
Organism: Bryobacteraceae bacterium; assembly: GCA_035484655.1. Classification (GTDB taxonomy): domain Bacteria; phylum Acidobacteriota; class Terriglobia; order Bryobacterales; family Bryobacteraceae; genus Palsa-89. Next base: position 284 of record DATHOT010000086.1, read on the forward strand.
CACCCGGTACGCAGACGCTTTACATAGCAGTGCACCAGTAAGCGCGATGAAAAAACTACTTTACCTTACCTGCGGGAGTCACCGGAGCTTAGCATAGGTTGGTTGGGTGTATACTAGCCGACAAGCATGGAAGGAGCGCTGGAATGAGACTATTTGCTGTTGTCACAAGTTTGTGCGTCATCGCCGGGTTGACCGTAACCGTCGCCCAAACGCCGAAGCCGAAGCGGATCAATCGCGCGATCGAGCTGCTGGAACAGGGCCAGCCGATCTACTATGCCGGATCACACAATGGTACGGCAGGCACTTTTGAGCAGGGCAAACAAGACGCGCAAACGTTTGCCGATTACATCAGCTATGACATGGAAGCCGCGCCGTACGATATCGCGGGCCTAGCTGCCTACATGCAAGGGCTGGCGGCTGGCGGCCCGACGCGGACCGGGCATCGGACTCCAGCAGTCATCGTGAATGTTGCCGCCCGGGGCACCGATGAAGCTTCAGTGCGTGCGAATTCCTGGATGTTCGAACAGGTGCTGGCGACAGGTGTCCATGGCATTCTTCTGGTGCATGCGGACACGCCCGGCGCGGTACGGGCTTTGGTGGAAGCGGTACGCTATCCCAACCGCGAACAGGGCGTAGGGCAGGCAGGACTCAAGGAAGGGACGCGCGGCGCTCACGGAGCGGCCATGGCAGCCAAGATCTGGGGCGTGTCGACGGAAGAGTATATGCAGAAAGCGGATCCCTGGCCGCTCAACCCGAACGGCGAATTGCTGCTGGGCGTCAAAATCGAGGACAAGGTTGCGCTCGGCAACGTCGAGGAGACTTTGAAGGTGCCGGGCATCGGGTTCGGCGAAGGTGGCCCCGGCGATATGGCGCTATCTCTGGGAGTCAAGAGCGGCGATCCAAGACTTCTAGCGGCCGAAGCGCGGATTTTTGCCGCGGCCAAGTTGCACAAGCTGGCGTGGATCGGGATCACACCCAATCACACGGCCGAGGACATCAAGGCGGGTTTCATGATCGGATCCGGCGAGCAAACAGCGGCGGCCGGGCGTAAGGTCACCAGCCGCGCGATGCCCTACTAAGGGCTCGGTCGCACTAGCCGCGAGCCTCGGTAGCTCGCCAAATATTTGTCGCGCCGCAACAGGTTACCATTGGAACGATGACATGGTATTCTTCTGCCCGCTCGCTTGTCCGGATGTCCGTTTGTCTAGCTGCCTCGCTTGCCGTGCCCGCCTGTTTCGGAGGGGCGGCCGAACGGCAGCAGGCACAAGCGCAATTGCTCGATCGCGCTGAACTGCCCTGCACGAATTGCTTCTTCGGAACGGGCGACTATTATTATTGCTTTGCGGTGGACAATCAGGTCCTGGTCGCCTATCAAAGGACCCGCGTACTCAACTGGACGGACGGGTCGAAGAACTACTTGACGAAGGTCCACCACGGATGGACTGTCTGGACCGCGCCCGGCGAGACTGTGCCCATAAGCTTCGACGAAAAGCACATCTGGGTTACACGCCCGGACGGAAAACAAGTAAGGCTCACTGAGAGCTACTCGCGCGACATCTTCACCAATGACCGCTGCCGGGAGGCGGTGAAGGCGAAGGCGCATTAACGGCGTTGCGGCGGAGCGCTTAGTGGCAAACGAAATGTAACACTAACTCCGGGCCCGCATCACACCTGCAAGAGCCCAGGGATCGGGCTGCCCTGATTATCATTTGATGAAGTTCATGAAATGAGTACCGCGACTGGGTCAACGGGGATTAGCGCCCGGCGCTGGATCTTAGTGAGCGCGGCTATCGTGGCGATTGGCGTAGTCGTGGCAGCGATTCTGCTCGCCTTGAACTGGCCGTTCACCCAAACGGCTGTTACAAAGACGCTACAGGATCGGTTCGCCAGGCAAGTGCAGGTGCGCAAATTCCGAGGCACCTATTTTCCGCCAGGCTGCGTGGCCGAGGGAGTCGAATTCCTCCACCGGAAACGCAAGGATCTGCCGCCGCTGATCACAATAGAAACGTTGACGCTTCGCACCGGTTACACCGGGCTGCTGAGAACTACAAAGCTGATAGATTTTGTCCGAGTGGAAGGATTGCACATCCGGGTGCCCCCGAAGAATCCTGGTGCCACGCAAGAAACGTTCCCGCTTACCAACAGCGTCTCCGGCAAGACTGTGACGATTGGCGAAATCACTACCGACAACGCCGTGGTGGAATTTCTGACAAAAGATCCGGCGGAGGACCGGTTCATGCTGAAGATCGACCATTTGACCCTGGATCACGTGGCCGAAAACGACCCGGTCACGTACCACGCCCGGTTCAATAACACTGAGCCGCCGGGCGAGATCCGTTCCGACGGACGGTTCGGTCCATGGAACGACGACGATCCCGGCAGCACACAACTTTCGGGATCGTACACGTATGAGCACGTCAAGCTCGGAGTGTTCGAAGGCATCGCAGGAACTTTGTCCTCCCAAGGGAAATTTAGCGGCACGCTCGGCCATATCGACGCCGCAGGGAACGTGGACGTACCCGATTTCGCCGTTTCCGGAAGCCGCCATCCGGTGCGCTTGGCGTCGAACTTTCAGGCTGTTGTGGATGGAACCAACGGGGACACTCATCTCACCCGCGTAGAATCGCATTTCGGGAGAACCACCGTGATTTCCGAGGGCGACGTAAAAGGCCACGCGGGCCAGCACGGAAAAACCGTTATGCTCAACCTGAATGTCCCGCAAGGACGCATCGAGGACCTGTTGCGCCTCTTCACGGGCTCGGCCCAACCCGCGGAAATTGGCAATGTCCGGTTGCGGACGAGGGTGGAGTTGCCGCCTGGGCCACTGGCATTCTTAAGACGGCTGCGCCTGGATGGCGAATTCGGAATTGGCAGTGGCCACTTTACGGACGCTCAAATCCAGGAGCCGGTAAACCGGCTCGCAGAAAGCGCGCGCGGCGAGACTAAGCACCAAGAGGAAGCGGATAAGACGATGGTGCTTTCGAATCTCAAGGGCCACATTTCGGCGAATGAAGGAATTGCGAAGCTTTCCAAGGCCTCGTTCACTGAGCCCGGGACGCTGGCTGAAATGGAGGGCACGTTCGATCTGATCGATAAGAAACTAAATCTGCGAGGCGTCCTGCATACCAGCGGGAAGTTGGCGGATACGAAGTCCGGCTTCAAGTCCCTGGTGTTAAAAGCGATGAGCCCGTTCCTGAAGAAGAAATCGATCACCGTGGTGCCATTTGTGGTTACTGGCACCTCGGATGATCCCTCTTTTGCGCTAGATCTCACCGCGAAACGCTAACGGCCGAAAACATCAGCTGGATACCCATCGAGGTACGAGAATGGGATCATGACTGGCGTGCGAATGGACAAGTGGCTCTGGGCCGCACGATTCTTCAAGACGCGCTCGCTCGCCGGGCGGGCCTGCGAACTCGGCAGGATCGAGTCCAATGGACAACCGGCCAAGGCGGCGCGCGAGGTACGGGTCGGCGATCTGTTGCGAGTGAAGAACCCCAGCGGCGAGTTCCAGATCGAGGTCCTGGCGCTGAGCGAGATGCGTGGCCCGGCGCCGGTGGCACAGAAGCTCTATAGCGAAACAGAGGCCAGCCGCGAGTTGCGGCTCAAGCTGGCCGACGAGCGTAAGACCATGCCGCGTACAGAAACAACGCGGGAAGGCAAGCCATCGAAGCGCGATCGCCGGGAAATCGCCCGGCTGCGGGGAAGAGCTTGATCCGCTCTGTTACGTTGGTATTAGCGGCGGATGATTTCTTTCTCGAATATAAGCAAGCAGTACGGCAAGCAGCTCATCTTCGTGGACGCCTCCTTTCAGTTGAACCCCGGCGAGAAGGTGGGACTGGTCGGCCCCAACGGCTCCGGCAAGACCACGCTTTTTCGCATGGTGGTCGGAGAGGAAGAGCCCGACGACGGTGAGGTCTCGGTTCCGAAGAGACTGACCATCGGATATTTCCGCCAGGATGTGGAGGAGATGAGCGGCCGGCCGGTGTTGGATGAGGCGATTGCAGGCAGCGGACGGATTGGCGATCTGCACCACGAGCTGGAGGATTTGCAGAAGGGCCTCGAAGATCCAGCGCGCGCGAGCGAAATGGACCGAATTCTCGCTCGCTTCGGCGAGGTGCAGGAAGAGTACGAGCATCTCGGCGGATACTCGCTCGAGGCGCAAGCCCGCGAGGTGCTGCATGGGCTCGGGTTCAGCGATGACCAGATCGATGGCGACGTCGGGGCGCTGTCCGGCGGCTGGAAGATGCGCGTCGCTCTGGCCCGCGTGCTGCTGGGCCGTCCGGACGTGCTGCTGATGGACGAGCCCACCAACCACCTCGACATCGAATCGATCATCTGGCTGGAGGATTTCCTCAAATCCTACCCGGGGGCGCTGCTGATGACTTCGCACGACCGCGAGTTCATGAACCGCATCGTCTCGCGGATCGCCGAGATTAATGCGGGCGAGATCATCACCTACTCCGGCAACTACGACTTCTACGAGCGCGAACGTGCTATCCAGGATGCCAATCTGCAGGCGGCTTTCACCCGGCAGCAGGCCATGCTGGCCAAAGAGCAGCGCTTTATCGACCGCTTTCGGACGCACGCCGCCAAGGCCGCCCAAGTGCAGAGCCGCATCAAGGCGCTGGATAAGATCGAAAAGGTGGAGCTTCCCCGGAAACGGCAGGTGGTGAGGTTTGAGTTCCGCGTGCCGCCGCGCTCGGGCGATCAAGTCGCGGTTATCGAAGACCTGCACAAGAGCTACGGATCGCAGACCATCTACCGTGGATTCAATCTCACCATCCGGCGGGGCGAACGCTGGGCCGTGATGGGACGGAACGGCGCAGGCAAGACCACTCTGCTCAAAATGATCGCCGGCGCGAGCGAGCCCGATGCTGGAAGCGTGACGCTGGGCGCGAGCCTGACCATGGGCTACTTCGCGCAGCAGGCGCTGGACGTTCTGGATCCGGATTTAACCATCATTGAGCAACTTCAGCGCGATTTCCCGCAGGACGGCATCGGCTCACTGCGTACGCTAGCCGGCGCGTTCCAATTCTCGGGCGACGATGTAGAGAAGTGGATCGGGGCGCTGTCGGGCGGCGAAAAATCGCGGCTTGCGATGGCGCGCATGCTTTATAATCCTCCCAATTTCCTGGTGCTGGACGAACCTACTAATCACCTGGATTTAGCGACCAAGGAAATGCTGGTGGAGGCGCTGAAGGATTTCGAAGGCACAATGATTTTCGTGTCGCACGATCGCACGTTCCTGCGGGGGCTCGGCTCGCGAGTGCTGGAGCTGGGCGGCGACAGCGGCAAGGATAGAAGTCCGCTGGTTTATCCGGGATCGTACATAGAGTATGTTCAAAAGACGGGACACGAGGCGCCGGGGATCATACACTGATGCCTGTGGCGCGGAAAGGAACCACTAATGTCTCTCAGGCCGATTAAA
>DATHOT010000087.1:0-35381 GCA_035484655.1 Bryobacteraceae bacterium
ATTGTTATCGGAAGCGGTCCGGGCGGCTATTCGGCCGCGGTACGCGCCGGGCAGTACGGCCTGAAGACCGCCATCATCGAAAAAGATCCCAAGCTCGGCGGCACGTGTCTGCATGTGGGTTGTATTCCCACCAAGGCGCTGCTCCACACAGCCGATGTCTGGGATCACTTCGTGCACTCCAGCGACGAAGGCATTCACTGCGAAAATCCGAAAATCGAATACGCCAAGGTTCTCGACCGCAAGAACAAAATCGTCGCCAAGCACGCCAAGGGCGTCGAGTTCCTGATGAAGAAGAATAAGATCGATTGGATCAAGGGCTACGCCAAGCTCAAGCCGCGCGGCGCCAACGGTCTGGCGCAAGTTGAAGTGAAAGCCGACGGAGGGATGCAGACGCTCGAATCGAAGAACGTCATCATCGCCACCGGCTCAGAAGCGCGCATGCTCCCCGGTCTGAAGCCCGATTCGAGGGCGATCCTCACCAATATCGAGATTCTCGACCTGCCGGTGATTCCCAAAACCATGCTGATTATTGGGGCTGGGGCAGTGGGCGTCGAGTTCGCGTCGATCTTCAACCGATTCGGAACGAAGGTGACGGTGCTGGAGATGTTGCCGCGATTAGTTCCCGTCGAGGACGAAGAAATATCGAAAGAACTGGAGCGCTATTTCAAGAAAACCGGCATCCGCTGCGAAACCGGCGCTAAAGCGGAGAACATCACCAGGACCGAGCAGGGTGTTCGGCTGTGCGTCGCTCTTTCCAATGGCAAGCGCGAGGATATGGAGGCCGAGACATTGCTGGTGGCCGTCGGCCGCAAGCCGAATACGCAGAACATCGGTCTCGAAGGCACGAAGGTTGTGCTGGATCGCGAATTCATCAAGGTGGATGAGTTCCAGCGCACTGGCGAACCGGGTGTTTACGCTATCGGCGATGTGGTCGCCGGTACGCCGCAGCTCGCTCATGTCGCCACCATGGAAGGGATGGTCGCGGTAGCTAACATGGCCGGCAAGCCTGCCAAGCCGATCAATCGGAATCGGATTCCCAGTTGCACGTATACCGAGCCTGGAATTGGAAGCGTGGGATTGACTGAGGCGCAGGCGCGGGCGCAGGGCCACGCCGTGAAGGTCGGGAAGTTTCCGTTCGCGGCCAACAGCAAGGCCAGTATCCTGGGTAGTCACGAAGGCTTCGTAAAAGTTGTGGCCGACGAGAAATTCGGCGAGATACTGGGCGTCCATATCATTGGGCCGGAGGCTTACGAGCTGATTGCGGAAGCGGTGACGGCTATGGAAGCGGAAGCAACGGTAGACACCATGATGAGCACTATTCACGCCCACCCGACGCTGTATGAAGCGCTGGGTGAAGCATTCAACAACGTATACGGCCTCACGATCAATGCGTGAGATGCGCACCTGCGAGTTCCGCGATCTGGGCCGCGCCGGGTACGCCGAGGCTCTGGCCATTCAGAAAGAGCTGGTGGAGCAGCGCAAGCAGGGTCTGATTTCCGATCAGTTTTTGATCGTCGAGCATCCACACGTGATCACACTCGGCCGCAATGGCCACAGAGAGAATCTGCTGGCCAGCGAAGAGGTGCTGCAGCGGGCGGGGATCGAGTTTTATCCCAGCGATCGTGGCGGCGACATTACATATCACGGCCCCGGCCAGATTGTGGGCTACCCAATCCTCGATTTGCGAGAATGGAAGCGCGACGTGGTCGCTTACGTTCGGGCCGTCGAGTTAGCGATCATCGACGCGCTGGCCGACTTCGATATTCACGCCGGGCGGCTGGATGGTTGCACGGGCGTATGGGTGAATGGCAGGAAAGTGGCAGCGATCGGCGTTCACATCAGCCGCTGGGTCACATCCCACGGCTTTGCTCTGAATCATACGACGGACTTGAATTATTTTCACTACATCGTGCCGTGTGGGCTGACCAAGCCGGTTACTTCAATGGAGGCGCTGGGGTCGCGTGCGGGGCGCGACGAGGTAGTTGCAGCGCTGGTGCGGCAGTTCGCTAAACACTTCCAGTTCGAAGATTACACAGGCAAGAATGCCTGTGTCACTACAATGGAGACAATTTCATGACTGATGTTGTAATGCCCCAGATGGGCGAAAGTATCGTCGAAGGCACGCTGACGAAGTGGCTGAAGAAGCCTGGGGAACACGTAGAGCGCGATGAACCGTTGTTTGAGATTTCCACCGACAAAGTGGACACCGAGATTCCGTCGCCCGCGGCCGGCGTGTTGAAAGAAGTGTTAGTGGAAGAGGGCAAGACGGTGGCCATCAGCACCGTCGTCGGCCGGATCGAGGAGGGCGCCGGGAATGGCGCATCTGCTTCAGCACCGGCGGCTGCCAAACAAGCGCCTGCAATACAAGCCCCGGCTGCTCCGGCACCGCCTCCCAAGGCCCCCGAACCCGCGCCCCAGCCCATCGCGCAAGCAGCTCAGGAACCGCAACCAGCCGCGCAAGCGGATGGGGACTCCCAAACAGGAGCTCTTTCGCCACTGGTCCGTAAGATAGCGCGCGAGTACGGCATCGATCTACGCCAGGTGAAGGGGACCGGAGGGGGCGGCCGCATCACCAAACAGGATCTGGAAGCTTATATGTCAGCGCAAGGCGCGCGTACGATGGCGCAAGCCGGGGCGCCGGCTCCATCGCCATCTGCTGCGCCGGCCGGGCCAGCGCCTGCCCCGCCGGCCGCCGCTTCACCGCGTCCCGCCGCATCGATCCCAACCACACCCATGCCGAGGGCGGAAGCACCGCGGGCTCGCGTCGAAGCTATGAGCACGATGCGCGCCAAGATCGCCGAGCACATGATTCTTAGCAAACGAACTTCGGCGCATGTCACCACGGTCCACAAGACCGATATGACGAAGATCGCCAAGATGCGGGAGCGGCATAAGACCGAATTTCAGCAGCGCTACGGATACTCGCTGACTTACCTGCCGTTCGTGATTGCAGCAGCGGTGGAGGCGATTCGCGCGTATCCCATCGTCAACGCTTCTATCGAAGGCAACAACATCATCTATCACAACGAAACCAATATCGGGATCGCGGTGGCGCTCGAAAACGGGCTGATCGTGCCGGTCATTCGCAACGCTGACGAGAAGAACGTCACCGGATTGCAGCGCTCCATCGTCGATCTTTCCACACGCGCGCGGTCGCGGCAGTTGAAGCCCGATGAAGTGCAGGGCGGGACGTTCTCCATTACTAACTTCGGGAGTTTTGGCAGCGTCTTCGCGACGCCGATCATCAACCAGCCGCAAGTGGCGATTCTGGGCGTAGGATCGGTGGAGAAAATTCCAGTGGTGGTGGACGACGCGATCGCGATTCGCTCGGTGGCGTACCTGGCGCTCACATTCGACCATCGGCTGATCGATGGCGCGGTGGCCGATCAGTATACCGGCAAGGTCAAATCGATTCTGGAGAATTGGGCGGAAGAAGTTTTGTGATCGAGAAAGACTTTCTCCGGATATCGAGCGAAAAGCTGCGCCGGTCGGGAAGCCGCATCGAAGATTGCGTTGGACGGCTCAACCACGATCAAATCTGGACGCGCAATGCGGACAACGCGAACTCCATCGGCAACCTGGTTTTGCATCTGTGCGGCAACGTTCGCCAATGGATCGGTTTCGGAATCGGCGATCTGGCCGATCAGCGGGATCGCGACAGCGAGTTTGCGGCGCGCGGCGGCCTGGAACCGAAGGAGCTGATTGAGCGCTCGCGCAAGACTGTTTCCGATGCGATCGACATTCTTGGAAATTTCGATGCTGCACGCCTGATGGAGAAGGTGACGATCCAGAACATGGAGGTCACCAAGATGGAAGCGATTTATCAGGTGGTCGAGCATTTTGCGCAGCACACCGGCCAGATTATATTTGCCACGAAAATGCTGACTGGTGATGATCTCGGCTATTTCAAACATTTGAATCCGAGAGCAACGGCGCACGTTCCTTAAGCTGCACGCCCGAGAGCTTCAGGCGTCTCGATTCGTTCATCAAGTAAAGTAATTTGTGGGCTGCGATCTCGTAGCTGAGCCCCTCGGCGCGAATATTGGAGATGCAATTTCGCTCTGCATCGGTTCGGCCAGGCCGCGGCTGCCAGGTGAGATAAATGCCGAGGCTGTCGGGCGAGCTTAAACCGGGGCGTTCGCCGATCAGGACGACCGCCAGCTTCGCGGCCAATAACTCCCCTATTTCGTCACCAATTCCCACCCGTCCTTGCTCGATGATCGTGACCGGCGCGATGTTCAAGTCGAGATTCGAGAGAACCAGTTCGAGCAAAGGCGCGGCGTGGCGATGGACCGCCAGGGCTGAGAGTCCGTCGGCGATCACGAACGCAACATCGTAATCAGCCTTCAGCGGCGCCAACCGATCCCGCGATGCGGCGTTCAAGCGGCGGCCGAGGTCGGGGCGGCGAAGATATGTAAATCGATCGTCGGCCTCGCTCGCTAGCGCGATGCAAGGGATATTCTTCTGCTGGAGTTCGAGCAGCATGGAATGCACGTCCAGAGGTAAGTGGACGGCGTCGCGCGCTCGGGCGTGCGCGAGCTGGAAATCGAGCAGCTCGGAAGTAGGGAGGCTGTGACCGGTGCGGCCGAGATCGACGCGCGCGGGAGTGAATTCGCGGAGAGACTTCATGCTTCGAGGAAGCCTGCGCAGGCAGGGATGCCCGTGCGACACCAAGCTTCGAATTCGGGCGCGGGCCGCAGTCCGAAGATATTGCGCAGGTAAAGCGCGTCGTGAAACGAAGTGCTCTGGTAGTTGAGCATGATGTCGTCGGCGCCCGGAACGCCCATGATGTAATTGACGCCAGCCGCTCCCAGCATGGTCAATAGCGTGTCCACGTCGTCTTGATCGGCTTCGGCGTGATTGGTGTAGCAGATGTCGCAGCCCATGGGGAGGCCGAGCAGCTTCCCGCAGAAATGGTCTTCCAAGCCGGCACGCAAGATCTGTTTGCCGTCGTACAGGTATTCCGGGCCGATGAAGCCGACCACGGTATTCACCAGCATGGGCTCGAAGTGCCGAGCCATGGCGTAGGCTCGACACTCACATGTCTGCTGATCGACACCGTGATGAGCATTGGCCGAGAGGGCGCTGCCCTGTCCGGTTTCAAAATACATGACGTTGTTGCCGACGGTCCCGCGCTTTAGATCGAGCGCCTGATCGCGGGCTTCTTCGAGCATTGCGATGTTGATGCCGAAGGAAGTATTGGCCGCTTGAGTGCCGGCGATGGATTGAAACACCAGATCGACCGGAGCGCCGCGCCGCACTGCTTCCATCTGCGTGGTGACATGCGCGAGCACGCAGCTCTGGACAGGAATCTGATAGGACTCGCGCAGACGATCGAGCATCCGGAGCAGAGTCTCGACAGTTTGTAGATTATCGGAGACCGGGTTGATGCCGATCACGGCGTCGCCGCTGCCGTACATGAGCCCGTCGATGATGCTGGCGGCGATTCCTTTCGGATCATCGGTGGGATGATTGGGTTGCAGGCGCGTCGAAAGCCGGCCGGGCAGTCCGATGGTGTTCCGAAAGCGCGTGACGACACGGATCTTGGCCGCCACGGAAACCAGATCCTGGAGACGCATGATTTTGGAAACCGCCGCAGCCATCTCTGATGTGAGGCCCGGCGCCAGCGCTTCGAGAACTTCGCCGGTAACCTGATCGCTGAGCAGCCAATCGCGAAAATCGCCGACCGTGAGATGCGAGACGGGTGCAAACGCGGCTGCGTTGTGCTCATCCAGAATGAGGCGCGTCACTTCGTCGGATTCATAAGGGACGAGCGCCTCAGCGAGGAAAGTTGTCAACGGCAGATCGGCCAGAGCCATCTGCGCCGCCACGCGCTCCTCGGCATTTGACGCCGAAAGTTCCGCAAGATCGTCGCCGGAGCGAGTGGGCGTTGCCTTCGCGAGCAGCGTCTTCAAATCGCCGAACTGGTAAACGACGCTGCCGACCGTGTGCGAATATCCGCTCACACACTCACTCCTTGTTTCAGCCTTTCCTGCTGAGCCAGCGCGAACTCCTCTTCGGGTGAAAGAATGAGCCGGCGGCGCGCGTAGAAGGCGAAATACGCGATGCCGCACAGAAACCAGATCGCTGCGCCGATCACGCCGAGGTTATAGTCGCGATTGAGAAACAGGATTACGAGCGTTACGGCGGCTATGATCATGGCGATGGCAGCGCCGGGGACGCCGACCGGGCTCACATAGGGCCTCGCCATCCCGGGAAACTTTCGCCGCAGCAGGATGAATGACAGCATTTGCAGGATGTAGGCCAGCACCGCGCCGAAAACGGCCATGTTTAGCAACACCCCGCCCACCGGGCTGTTCTGCCCGGCCAGCTGAATCGTGAGAGCGGCAGCGAAACCGAGCAGAGATCCCGCGATCAAAGCCCGGTGCGGCGTCTTGCGGCTCCCGTGCGTCACCGAGAGGCAGCTAGGAAAATAACCGGCGCGCGATAACGAATAGATCTGGCGCCCATAGGCATAGATGATGGTGTGGAAGCTCGCGAGCAGTCCGGTGCACGCAAACAGCGCTAAAAGCCGTGCGCGCATGCCCTGACCGAATATGGCGCGGAAGCCGAGGAATAAAGGCTCGGTGGATGTTTCGACCTTGCTCGCGCCGGGCGGGATGCCGGCGTTGAGGATGACGGTGAGGAAAGAGCAGAGGACCAGCGTTACGAGACCGAGCAGAATGCCCTTGGGCATATCGCGCGCCGGGTCATGTGCTTCTTCCGCGGCGAGCGGCAGTTGTTCGATGCCGAGATAAACCCATAATGCGAAGGGCAGCGCGGTCAGGATTCCAAACCAGCCTTTGGGAAGCCACGGTCCACCTTCGAGCGCCCAGCGATCGAGGCTGAAGAGCTGCGCGGCGCCGATGTAAAAAACGACTAAGATCGCGAGAGCGCAGATGGTGATGATGATAGAAACGCGGAAAGACATCTCAACACCGCCGATGTTGAAGGCCACGAAAATGGTGTAACAGGCCAGCCACCAGAGCGGCGCGTAGGCGGGCGGAGTTCCGAAGATCGCGCCCAGATATCCGCCGACACCAACGACGATCACGGCGGGCGTGAGGATGTACTCCATGTTCTCGGCCAAGCCGGTGATGTAGCCGCCCCAAGGACCCATGGCGGTACGGGCGAACGAATATGCTCCACCGGTGTGCGGCAGGGCGGGCGACATTTCCGCGATGCTGCAACAAAGTCCGACGTAGAGCAGCGTCATGATGACCAGCGCGGCGAGCATTCCGCCGAAGCCGCTCGCCAGGCCGAAGTTCCAGCCGAAGAAGTCGCCCGAAATTACCGCGCCGACGCCGAGCGCCCATAGGTGGAGGACCCGGGCATGACGCCGCAGTCCGCGTTTTTCCAGGTAGCCGGCGGACGGCGTGGTGTAGGCGAGCTTATCCACTGCACACGTTGTAGCACAGGGCGGACCTGCTGTTGCCGCATAGCATACCAGGTAGCCGTTCTGGAACTCCTTCCAGTTTCTCGGCACCTGGATAAGTGATAGCCTGCAACCACGTATGGTGGAATGCACATGACGGAGTTTCCCCCATGACGGAGTGCCCCCCATGACAGAGTGCCCAAGATGCCGATCAGGAAATGTTCGACGGTGCCGGTTGCATCGGCCTCCGGACCTGCTTCTGAGCCTGTTTTATCTGAGTCCGTTTCGGTGCTGTCACTGCGGCCGGCGGTTTTTTTGGTTTCGGGGTACCAGGGGCATACCGAGGTTTATGACGACCCTTTTTATTCTTTCGGCGCTTCTGTTGGCGGGGTGGTTTGTTGCGCTACATTCGTTGTGGAAGGGCCCGCCGCAAGCCGCCATGGAAGACGCGCCCAAGCCAATTGAAACTTTGGTGCAGCAGAAACCGCGCTTGTAACGGTTACTTAACTTGCGTTGACAGGAGGCGCAGGAATATGAGCCGCGTTCATAATGCCTTACGCCGACTCGAGCACGGCGAGACGCTCCCAATCTCTACCGCCGGACTCGATTCGGACCATTGGCTTCTGGCCTTCATGGAAGAACTGTTGGCGCAGTTTCGCGAGTCCGGCGACATAAATTTCGAAGCTGTGCAACAGTTGCTGCAGCAGCACGAGCAGGCCTTTCTCAAAGATCTGGAAACTGCTCGCCGAATGTACCGCACCTATCCTCGTTTGTTCCAGCCCGGTTTGTTCCAGCCGGGTTTATTCCAGCCGAAAAGCTCCCAGCACAACGGCGTATCGAAAGCGGCCCAGGCATAACGTCTTACTCAGATAGCACTTCAGAATAGCGCTCCCGGGACATACTCGCGGTTCGGAGATTGTTCTTGATAATGAAGACCGGTACTGCCACGTACTTCGGAACCACCACGCTTCACATCCACCGCACGAGGATACGTCTAGCTCTAACGCGTGCGCCGGCAAGGATAACATCTAAAGCACAGGAAAAGCTTGGTGCTATCAAAAAGTGGGAAGAAACCGGGGCGCCCGCTCGTCTAATGTAGTGGTGGTTTCGGCATGGTGCTGGACGCGAACGACCGGGAAGTGATCGAGGCCTGCCAACGCGGCGACTGGGACGCGTTTCGGCTGCTGTTTGAATCCCACCAGGACCGGGTCTATTCGATCGCGCTGCGCTATTGCGGGAATGAATCGGCCGCGATGGATATCGCCCAGGAGACATTTCTAAAGCTGTTCTCGTCGATCCGCGATTTTCGCGGTGGAGCGAGTTTCGAGTCGTGGCTGTATCGGATCGTGGTGAATTGCTGCCTGGATCACCAGCGCCGTGGCCGCCGGCTAACACCGTTCTTTGACGGACTTCGTGATATGATCAGCGCTCCGGCGGAGAGTGCCCTGGAAGAATTGCTGCACGCGGAAATGGCGGAGGACGTTCAGAAGATCGTGGGTACCTTGCCGCCAGAACAGCGGATCGTGGTGGTATTGCGATATACCGAAGGGCTCGGGTACGAGGATATCGCGGAGATTCTGGGATGTTCGGCGGGGACAGTGGCATCCAGGCTCAATCGAGCGCACAAAGTGCTGGAGCGGCGGTTGGCTCATTTTCGGGTACGAGGAGGCAGGCGTGTATAAGCCGGAGATCGGTGAAGTATTGACGAGACATTTGGGCCGGGTTGCGGCGCCGGAGGAGTTGTGGGAGCGGATTGAGAATCCACAAGTGTTAGCACGAGTGCCAACACGGCACCGGGGAGTGCGTGCGCTACTTGTTTTCGCGACCCTATTCGTCCTGGCGGTTATGGTTCATAAATACAGCATGACACCGCCCGTCGCGAAGGGGGCTCTCAACACCGCCTGCCAACTCTGCCACGCGGGCGCGTAGGAGTATTCGCAGTGGGTGAAAACTGGGGGTTAGTCGCGATTTAGCCTCGAATTTCGCACGAGAACGACCGATGTGGAAGCATATGTACTTGTTTTGCAATGAGATGCGACCGACGAGCCGACTTGGTCCAATGATTGCAGCGGCGGTATACTGGAGGTTCAGGAGCAACGCATGAATACTTACGTGAAATTTGGGGCCATCGTGGTGGTCGTGATTGGCGTACTCGCCTGGCTAGCCGTCGGCGGCACGAACGAGAGCAAGAGCTACTTCAAGACGATTTCCGAGCTGAAACAGATGGGCGATCAGGCGCAGGTCAAGCGCGTGCGTGTGGATGGTTTTGTTCAGGCTGGATCGATTGTGCGCAACGGCTCCGAAGTTTCATTCGTAATTCATCAAGACCCGAACAAAAGGCAGCTGGACGCGATGACGCTGAAAGTTGTGTACCGCGGAATCGACCCGCTGCCGGACACCTTCAAGGATGATGCGCAGGCCATGGCCGATGGAAAGCTGGGCACGGACGGCGTATTTCAGGCCAGCAAAATCCAGGCCAAGTGCGCGTCCAAGTATGAGGCCAAGCCGCAACTGAAGAAAGACCCCAGTCAAGCCGGCATATAGCAAATAGCACGACAGGCGAAAGCGCCTGAATCATTTCAGAGGACTACGCTCGAATGGAAAATATAGGCGCTCTCTCGATACTGCTGGCGTTTTGTTTCGCCATATACGCGGTCGTCGGCTCCGTTGCCGGCAAGGTCAAGAAGAACGCATTCCTGGTGGTGAGCGCGGAGCGCGCGGTTTACTCGGTCTGGATTCTACTAACCATTGCTTCCGGCCTCCTGATTTATTCCCTCATCATCGGCGACTTCCGGCTGGGCTATGTCGCGTCGCATACCGACGCGTCCATGCCTGCGATCTACAAATTCACCGCCTGGTGGGGTGGCCAAGAAGGATCGTTGCTGCTGTGGGCGTGGATTCTGTCTACCTATTCGGCGGTTGTGGTTTTCATGAATCGCCGGAATTTTCGCGACATGATGCCGTGGGTCACCGCTGTCTTAATGTCGACAGAGACCTTTTTCCTGATTCTGATCTCTTTCGTGCTGAGCCCATTTTCGGTGCTGATCGCCGGCCGCGGCAATATCGTCGAGGGGATGGGCCGGGGCTTGAACCCACTGCTGCAGTACTGGACTATGGTGATCCATCCTCCAATGTTGTATCTGGGCTACGTCGGATTCACGGTGCCATTCGCGTTTGCGATGGGATCGCTGATCACCAAGCAGCCGGGCGAATCGTGGATTCATACCACGCGGCGCTGGACCATCGTGACGTGGCTGTTTCAAAGCACCGGTATTCTGCTAGGCCAAGGCTGGGCTTATGCGGTGCTGGGTTGGGGCGGATATTGGGCCTGGGATCCGGTGGAGAATGCATCGCTGCTTCCGTGGATTACCGCCACCGCGTTTCTGCACTCGGTAATGATGCAGGAAAAAAAGGGAATGATGAAGGTCTGGAACATGGTTCTGATTTCGGCGACCTTCTTCCTGTGCATCTTCGGAACGTTCCTCACGCGCTCGGGCGTGGTGAGCTCGGTGCATGCTTTCGCGCAGTCGTCGATCGGAACCTATTTTGTAACGTTCCTGGCACTCGGACTGGCCGCGACGATTTATCTGATTCTCGACCGGCTGCCCTACTTGAAGAGTGAAGCGCGCTTGGAAAGCGTAGTTTCGCGCGAGTCGAGCTTCATGTTCAATAATCTGATTCTGCTGGCCAGCTGCTTCGCGGTGCTGTGGGGCACGCTCTTCCCGGTGATCTCGGAAGCGGTGACTGGCGAGAAGATCAGCGTGGACGCGCCGTTTTTCAATCGCATCAACATCCCGATCGCGTTTGGCCTGATGCTGCTGACCGGCATCGGTCCGTTGATCGCATGGCGTAGAAGCTCGATGGAGAGCCTGCGTCGCGCGTTTTTCTGGCCGTCCATCGCGGGCGTGGGATTGATGGTAGTTCTCGCGGTCTTTGGCGTGTACGAGCATCCCTATGCGTTGGTGTCGTTCGGCCTGTGCATGTTCGTCACGACGACCATATTTTCTGAGTTCTGGAAGGGCGCCTCGGCGATCCGGGCCAAGAGCGGAACTGGCTTGATCCCGGCGGCCGTGGAGCTGACTCATCGCAATACGCGGCGCTACGGCGGATATATGGTGCACATGGGCATCGTGTTCATGTTCATCGGCTACACGGGTGCGGCGTTCAACAAAGATGTCACCAAGGAAGTTGCTCCGGGGCAGAGCTTCGAGGTGGGACCCTACACGGTGCGAGTCGCGGAGGTTCAGTCGGACGAGAACACCAACTACGCCTGGCAGAAGCTGATCGCGGAAATTTCGCGCGGCGGAAAATCTCTGGGCACGCTCGAGCCCGAGCATCGCTTTTATAAATCCAGCCAGCAACCGACTTCCGAAGTTGCGATACGTCGTCGTTTAAACGAAGACCTATACATAAACTTTGCGGGGCCGTCGGCGGACAATAAGCGGGCCGTGGTGCAAGCCTACGTTTTCCCGCTGGTGTCCTGGATCTGGATTGGGTTCTGGGTGCTGGCGATGGGGACACTGGTGTGCCTGATCCCCAGTAAGATCAGGTTGTCTTACGCGCGCACGCAGGTGGTTGGAGTAGCTCAAAAACATGCGACGGTTGAGAAATAGCCTAATTTTGCTGGTGTTCGCCGCTACGGCGGCCTTTGCGCAAACCGCGGAGGAAATGGAGAGCTCAGCCTGCAATCGAGTGGCAGAAAAACTGCTTTGTCCATGTGGGTGCAAGACGAACATGGCATGCCGTATGGATCCTTATCCTTGCCGCACTTGTTGGGATAACAAGAAAAAAATTCTCAGCATGCAGGCCGCTGGAATGTCTGACCAGGCAATTCTGGATCAGTTCGCGAAGGAGATGGGGAAGGATGTCGTAGCGGTGCCGCCAGGTGTGATCGGCTCGCTTTCGTTCTACACCGCCGCGGCGCTAGGATTAATTCTCGTCGTTTTCGTGATCCGGAGATATAGCCGCAAGGGCCCGGCCATCGCCGGCGCGTCCTTGAGCGATCCGGAGTTAAGCCGCTACCACGACCAGATCGAGAAAGAAGTGGAAAAGCTCGATTGATGGTCTTCGCTGTCGCGGTTCTTCTTGCCCTGGGGTCGATCGCTTTCACGTTGATCGTACGCGGCAAAGATGTTCCTGAAACTCCCGCGATCTCACCCACCGCGCACCTGGATCAACGCAAAGCGCAGATCTACGAGAATCTGCGCGATCTGCAGTTTGAGTATCGGCTGGGAAAGCTCTCCGATGCGGATTATCAGAAGACCAAAGTCGATTTACAGAGAGAGTTGGCGAAAGTGCTGGCCGAGATCGATACGGTACAGCCCGCTCAAGTGAAGGCCGCCGCCACAGCCGCGGAATCGAAACCCAAGCCTGATGGCAAAACCTGTCCATACTGCGGCGCGAAATTTCCACTGTCGTTGAAATTCTGCGGTGCGTGCGGAAAGGCGATGGCGTGATGTTCCGGATCTTCTGCGCTGCGCTTCTCGCGCTTCCTGTGCTGGCCGCGGTCGACGGCGTTGTGACCAACTCCTCCACCGGGAAGCCGCAGCCGAATGCCATAGTTTCGCTGGTCCAGCCGAGCCAGGCAGGGATGCAGGCGCTCGGCAGCACCAAGACCGATGCGGAAGGCAAGTTTCGCTTCGACAAGGAACTGCAGGGTCCGACGCTTCTGCAGGCCCTCTACGCGGGTGTGCTCTACAACAAAATGATCGTGCCGGGCACGCCCACCAACGGCTTGCAGGTGCAAGTCTTCGACTCCACTAACAAACCGGTGGCCAAGGTCCGCCAGCATTTCATTGTGCTGCAGCCGGGAGCGGGCGAGATGGCAGTGAGCGAAGGCGTCCTTTATCAAGGCGACCCGAATCTCACTTATAGCGACCCTGCTAACGGGACCTTTCGCTTTTACCTCCCTCCCGAGGCCAAGGGCCAAGTCAGCGTGACGATCAACGCGCCGGGAGGAATGCCGATCCAGCGGCCGGCTGAGAAGACCAAGGAGGAGAATGTCTATAAGGTCGATTATCCGATCAAGCCGGGCGAGACTCGCTTCGATCTGAACTACGTCGTTCCGGTAACGAATCCCCAGATATTCTCGGGCAAGATACTGCATTCGGAAGGCGCATCCGATCTCGTGGCTCCGAGCGGCGTCACTCTCAAGGGCGACAATATCGAGCTGGCTGGGCAAGAGCCCAAGACGCAGGCCAGCATCTACCAGATCAAAGGCGCCAGCTACAAGGTCGAGGTGGAAGGCACTGGATCGCTGCAGCAGCCAGGCGCGGCGTCCTCCGATGAGGACAACGGCATGCCGAGCATTCAAGAGGTGAAGCCGAAGATTTACGATCGGTTGTATTGGATCTTAGGCATGGCGTTTGGGATTTTGGGCCTGGGATCCGTGCTGCTATATCGGAGTTCGGCGAGTAGTTCCAGAGGTACATGAGCGCCGTCGCGATCGAGGGCGTCTGGAAATTCTTCGGTGACTATCCCGCGCTTCGGGATATCAGTTTCACGGTTGATGGCGGGGCGTGTTTGGCGCTGCTGGGCCGCAATGGCGCTGGCAAAACTACGCTCCTGCGAATTCTGGCCGGGTTGTCCAAAGCCGCGCGCGGAAGCGTTACGATCCTGGGAAAAGACGCGCGAGCGGAGATCACGCGGCGGAAGATTGGCGTGCTGGGGCACGGCATCGGAGTGTACGAAGAGCTGTCGGCTTACGAAAACCTGCGGCTTTTTGCGCGCTTATATGGAATCGCCGATCCGAACAAGACCGCAAGGGAATGGCTGGACCGCACGGGGCTCGATCGCGTGCGTGACGGCCTGGTCCGCGAATTCTCACGCGGCATGCGGCAGCGGCTGGCTGTAGCCAGGGCCTTCCTGCACAACCCGTCGCTGCTGTTGCTGGACGAGCCATTCACGGCGCTGGACGATCGGGCTATTAAAGTTCTGCAGGATCTGCTGACGTCGGCGCTCCAGGAAGGCCGCACCATCATTATGTCCACGCACCAGTTGCGCGAAGCGCTGGAGTTGGCCACCGATGTCGCTCTTATCAATCGCGGCAAGCTGGCTTTTCGCGGTGTAAGGACATCTGAAATGGCCGAAGATCCAGGCTGGCTGTATCGCCACTACGGAGAAGCATGAACTTTTTCCGCCGGGCGTGGGCAGTGGCCGCCAAGGACCTGCGTTCCGAGGTCCGCAGCAAGGAGACAGTGAACGCCTCTTTGTCATTCGCGCTCGTAATCCTGCTGCTGTTCAGCTTTGCCTTCGACCCCGGGTCCGACCAGGTTCGCGAAATCGCCGGCGGCCTGCTGTGGCTGGTGTTCGCATTTGCCGGAACCTTGATTCTGAATCGCAGCTTTGCTCGCGAGCTGGTGAATGATTGCCTGGATGCACTAATCTCGTCGCCGGCCAGCGGCGCGCAGATCTTTTTTGGCAAGTGCGTGGCAAACTACGTGCTGCTGGTCATCGTGGAATGCATCTGCCTGCCGATCTTCGCCGTTTTCTATAATGTTCGGTTGCCGCGGCAATTGGCCGTTTTGTTCCTGGTCATGCTGCTCGGGACATGGGGTATCACTGTGATCGGGACGCTGTTCAGCGCGATGACGGTCAATCTGCGGTTGCGCGAGCTGATGCTGCCCACGCTGATCTATCCGATGCTGATTCCGGCGCTGATGGGCGCGATTCAGTTGAGTGGAGTGCTCATTGCCGGCGAACCGTTGGGAGCGGAAAACCAAATCTGGTTCCGGCTCTTGGTTGCGTTTGATGTGATATTCACTATTCTGGCTTTAGCCTTGGTTGAAACCGTGTTAGTGGGGTAAAAATATGCGCGTGAAAATCATCTTGGCGTTGTCGGCGCTCTCCGGACTGATCCTCGCCTGGAACCTGCATACCATGTTCGATGTGACACAGGTCCCGGACGAATTGAACCAGGGTGCGGCCTTCCGCATCATTTATTTCCATGTGCCCTCGGCGCTGACATCCTTCACGGGGTTTTACATCGGGATGTTCGCGGGCGTCGGCTACCTGATGAAAAAAGACCTCCGGTTCGATGCGTTCGCTGCCGCAGTTAACGAGGTTTCGCTGGCCTTTGCCACCATTACGCTGATCACCGGCAGCATCTGGGGCCGCATCATCTGGGGTATCTGGTGGACCTGGGACCCGCGCATCACTTCTTATTTCGTGTGCTGGCTCCTGTACGTTGGGTACTTCATGCTTCGGCGCGCGATCGACGATCCGACTACGCGAGCGCGGCTGGGTGCAGTGCTGTCAATCTTCGCGGCCATCGATATCGTGATCGTTTGGAAATCGATTGAGTGGTGGCGCACGCAGCATCCCGGTCCCGTACTGGAGATCCGTGGCGGCGGTGGCATGGCGCCTGGAATGGAAGCGCCGCTGTGGTGGAACCTTCTGGCTTTACTGTTGCTCGCGAGCGCTCTGGTGATCGTCCGCATGCGGCAGGAATCGATGCAGCGCGAGATCGATTCGCTCCGTCGCTACGCGCACGCTTTCTGAGGGAGCCATGCCTACATCCAACTACACATTCATGTTTTATGGCTTCCTGGCCGCCTGGCTGGTCGTCATTGTATACGTGATCTCGATCGCGTTGCGGGAGCGGAAGCTGCGGCAGGAGCTGGATCGCGTGAAACGGATGGTGGAGGAGCGGGAGCAGGAGACCAAGAAATAGAGTGCTATAAGCGAGTTCCAGGTCAGATGTGCTATTCTGTTACCGTACAAAAAGATTAAGACAAGACGAGGAGTATCGATTCGAGAATGGCACTGGCGACTGATTCGAAAGCACAAACGATTACGAAGTTTCGAGTCCACAATACCGACACCGGTTCGCCAGAAGTACAGGTAGCCATCCTGAGCCAGCGTATTCTGCAGCTCCAGGATCATTTCAAATTACACGGTAAAGATCATCATTCCCGCAGGGGATTGTTGTCGATGGTCGCCCGGCGCCGTCGCCTTTTGAAATACCTGAAAAGCCGTAATCCGGAAAGGTACAAGAACCTGATTCAAAGCCTGGGCATCCGCCGTTAGATGCTCGAGCTCAGGTAACCCGCCCCGGTGGGCGGCGCTCCACAGATCATTCACTCCAAAGTCTCCTCTTAATCCTCAGCAGGCGGGGCAGAAGCTTCACCTGGATTAAAAGGACATTCAGATGTTACATACAGTAGAAATTGACCTTGACGGTCAAAAGATCACCCTGGAGACAGGCAAGATCGCAAAGCAGGCCAATGGGGCCGTTATCGTGCGCTCGGGAGATTCGGTGGTGCTGGTTTCGGCCTGCTCCAATCCGCAACCCAAACCGAACGCCGCATTTTTTCCGCTCACGGTGGATTATCGTGAATACACTTACGCTGCCGGCAAATTCCCGGGCGGCTTTATCAAGCGCGAGGGACGGCCGTCGGAAAAAGAAATCCTGACCAGCCGCCTGATCGACCGGCCCATCCGCCCGCTGTTTCCCGAAGGTTACATGAACGAGACGCAAGTGATTGCGATGGTGCTTTCGGCCGATCCGGCGCGTGATCCCAGCACGCTGGCAATTATCGGGGCCGGCGCATCGCTGGCAATCTCGGACATTCCGTTCCAGCACGTGCTGGGTGGAGTGCGCGTGGCCTCCGTGAATGGGAAGCTGACGGCCAATCCTGGCTACGAAGAGACCAAGGAATCGAAGGCCAACATCGTCGTCGCGGGAACCGAAGACGGCATCGTGATGGTGGAGGCGGGGGCGCAACAGGCTAGCGAAGAAGAAGTGCTGGAAGCGATCGAGTACGGCCATCAGTGCTGTAAGAAGATCGTGGCCGGCATCCGCGAACTGGTCGCCAAGGCGGGCAAGCCCAAATGGTCCTACACGCCCCCCGAGATGAACAAGGAGCTGTACGCGCAGATTGAAAAGCAGATCCGCACCGAATTGACGGATGCGCTCGACACCAAGAAATATCAGAAGCTGGAAAGCTATCACCGCGTCGCCGAAGCCAAGAAGAAGGTTCTGGACCCGTTGGATGACGATGAGGAAGAGCAGTTCGAAGAGGCCGGGGAAGTGTTCGACCACCTCAAGGAGCGCATTTTCCGCGACGAAATGCTGAAGGCGCGCCGGCGTCCGGATGGCCGGGCATTCGACGAGATCCGCAACATCGACTGCGAAGTGGGCGTTCTGCCCCGTACCCACGGTTCAGCGTTATTCACTCGCGGCGAGACGCAGGCGCTGGTTACCGTCACGTTGGGGACTAAAGATGATGAGCAGCGCATCGAGATGTTCGATCTCAGCGAGACATCCAAGCGCTTCATGCTGCATTACAACTTCCCGCCCTTCAGTGTGGGTGAAGTAGGATTCATGCGCGGGCCGGGACGCCGCGAGATTGGCCATGGGGCGCTGGCCGAACGGTCGATTGCGGCAGTAAATCCGGATGATAAGGCCTTTCCCTACACGATGCGCGTAGTCAGCGACATTTTGGAATCGAATGGGTCGAGTTCGATGGCGACGGTCTGCGGCGCGACACTGGCGCTGATGGACGCCGGCGTTCCAATCGAGACGCCCGTCGCGGGAATCGCGATGGGGTTGGTGATGGAAGGCAAGGATTACGCGATTCTGACCGACATTGCCGGCGCCGAAGATCACTACGGCGACATGGATTTCAAAGTCGCTGGATCCCGGAAGGGCATCACCGGCCTGCAGATGGACATCAAGGTCCCCAACGTCACCACCAAGATCATGAAGGAGGCGCTGGAGCAAGCTCGCAAAGCCCGGCTCTTCATCCTGGACAAGATGGAGGCGGTGATCTCTGAGCCTCGCAAGGAGATGTCGCAATACGCTCCGCGCATCTATACGCTGACCATCCCGACCGACAAGATTCGTGAGCTGATCGGACCCGGCGGCAAGATGATCCGCAGCATCGTGGACGAAACCGGTGTCAAGATCGACGTGGAAGATGACGGTACGGTCAACATCTTCGCTGCCGATGGTGAGTCGGCCAAGAAGGCGATTCAGCGCGTGACCGATATTGCCGCGGTCGCGGAGCCCGGTAAAACCTATCTCGGCAAAGTCGTGAGGATCGTGGAATTCGGCGCGTTCGTCGAGATTTTCCCCGGGACCGATGGCTTGTTGCATATCAGCGAAATCTCGGAGAACCGCATCAAGAACGTGCGGGACGAGCTGAAGGAAGGCGACCAGATTATGGTCAAGGTCCTGGCGCTGGACGGCAACAAGATCAAGCTCAGCCGCAAGGCGATCCTGCGCGAGCAGCGGGAAAAACTGAAGAAGTAAGAGTCTACTTCAATTCCGAAACGGGGATGGTGAACTCCGCGGTGTTCACCACGCCTTTCCGCTGGAACTGCACCCAGATGCGATAAGTCCGCGCGCGCGGAAAGATAATATTGAACTGCATCTGCGGCCCGCCATCGGCGATGTAAGGATGGTCGTGGATGAGGTCGATGCTGTCATCACTAGCCACTAGCATGTGGGCCCACGCGCTTAGGTATTGCTCTATTCCGTCGGCGGGTGTGATCTTGAAGAACAGCAGCGTCTTCAAGCCAACGATAGGAACCGGTGGATCCATCACCAGCTCGACATCCATATTCTTGCAATGACTGACGCCCAACTCCGGCTGCAGCTTGGCATCCACTAAGGGCACTTCGGCGCCGGCCGCGCCCGGCACGATCACGGTCTTGGCGATCAGTTGCGGGGTCCCGCCGGCCGGATAAAGATCGCCGACGATACGATACATTCCGGGCTTCGGGAAGGTCATGTCGAACACGAATGAACCATCGGGCTGAGGCACCGGATGGTCGTGAAGAAAATACTGCAAATCCTCGCTGACGACAAACATGTGGAAAAGCTTGTCGTGGACTAGCTCAAAATGATCTACGATTTTGCCGGTATGCGGGTCTTTGACCTGGAACGTGATCTTCACCTTCTCGCCGGCGTGAAACACGGCGGGATTCAGCTTTAGATCAAGCGGATATTCCTCTTCATCGGGAATCCCGAGCACCAGCGCCATGTGACAGCGAGGGCAGAAGCCGGGTTTGTCGGAGCGGACGTCCTTGTCCATGGGACAGACGTAATCCTGCGGCACGGTGGGAGTGGAAGCGGGCGGCTGCGCGCTAAGCGGGCCGAGACTCAACGCGAGCAGGAAAGCCAGAATGATGCGCACACCTTCATTTTACTCGCTGGCGACGTAGACTGAATTTATGGACGTTCATCTGAAAGACACGACGGCGTTTTTGGCGCGGACTCCGGCGGTTTTATCAGGGTTGCTGTGCGGGATGCCGCAACCCTGGCTGGACTGCCGCGAAGGGCCGAAAACGTTCAGCCCCCTCGATGTTCTTGGTCACTTGATTTACGGTGAGCAGGTGGATTGGATTCCCAGAATCCGAATTATCCTGGAGCAAGGCGAAGCCCGGCCGTTTGATCCGTTCGACCGCGTCGGTTTCGAGGATCTGATTGCAGGAAAAACGATAGAAGAGCTTTTGAACACTTTTGAGGCGCTCCGACAAGCGAGTCTGCAGGAGCTTTCCGCGCTGAAGCTCGAGCCGACTATGCTCAGTCGCACGGGCACACATCCGGCGCTCGGCCAGGTGACGCTAGGGCAATTATTGGCGGCGTGGGTGGTCCACGACCTCGGTCACCTGGCACAGATCGAACGTGTTATGGCGCGCCAATATCGCGACGCCGTTGGTCCGTGGCGGGAATATCTGCCCATCCTGGACGTTTCCCGAAGCAATCCCTGATCGCCTGGCGGCGCGAATCGAAGGCGCGCGAGAATGGTTGCTGGCATGAAACGATTCTCCATTGCAGTCATTCCCGGCGACGGCGTTGGCCAAGAGGTCACACCCGCCGCTCAGCGCGTGCTCGAGGTAGCCGGGCGAAAATTCGACGCGGCCTTCGACTTTGAAGAGTTCGCCTGGGGCGCAGCCTACTACTTTAAGAACGGCCGCATGATGCCGGCCAATGCGCTCGATCTGTTGCGGGTCAAGGATGCGATCCTGTTAGGCGCGGTCGGCGATCCGAAAATTCCCGATCACATTACGCTCAACGGACTGTTGCTGCCGATCCGCCGAACCTTCGATCAATTCGCCAACGTTCGCCCAGCGATTTTGTACGAAGGTGTCGAGTCGCCGCTCGCCAAGCCGGGCAAGATCGACATGGTGGTGGTGCGCGAGAACACGGAGGGTGAATATGCGCAGGTCGGCGGATTTGTTTACCACGAGCAGCCTGATGAGGTAGCCATCCAGACTGGCGTTTTTACGCGGCGCGGTATCGAACGCGTAATACGATTCGCATTCGAGCTGGCGCGCAAGCGTAACCAAAAGAAGCGCGTGACATCCATTACTAAATCCAACGCGCAGGGCTTCGGCATGGTGCTCTGGGACCGCGTGTTTCAGTTGGTGGCATCGGAATATTCCGACATCGAAACTGAGTCGTTGCTGGTGGATGCGGCGGCCATGAACTTCATCCGGCGTCCGCATAGTTTTGACGTTGTTGTGGCATCGAATCTTTTCGGCGATATCTTGAGCGATGTTTCGGCCATGATCACTGGCAGCATTGGCCTCGCGCCCAGCGCCAATCTGGATCCTACGCGACGCTTTCCGTCGATGTTCGAGCCGGTGCATGGGTCGGCGCCGGACATAGCGGGCCGGGGGCTGGTGAATCCGCTGGCGGCGATTTTATCGGCGGGAATGATGCTCGATCATCTCGGCCTGGAGGAAGCCGGCCATGTGGTTGAGCACGCCGTCGCGAAAGTATTGGCGGATGGAAAAGTGAGGACCGCGGATGTCGGTGGGAAGAGCCGGACGCTGGACGTGACCGACGCAGTGGTCGAGGCGATGGGGGGAAAGTAGCAAGGATCAGCCGCGCAGGCCGGCAAAAGCTTCTTCGATTTCCTTTTTCGCCGCTGGGCAAGGCACCGTCAGCGGCAGTCGCGGCGGGCCGCCATAGTAACCGGCGAGATCCATCGCATACTTCAGGCCCGGTAGCCCGTGCTTCGTTGTTACCAAGTACGCTGCGTGACTGATTCGATTTTGCCAGTCGAGCGCGGCCTCCGGCTCGCGCGTCCGATGCGCTTCCCAGATCGAAACCGTGGCGTAAGGCGCGGCGTTGGCGAAAGCGAGCACTGCACCCGAACATCCTACGGCGAAGGACGGGGCAAGTGTCGGCGCTGATCCGGTCAGCACCTGGAAGCCAGGCTTCACCTCGCGAATCATCCGCATTACCTTTTCGAGATTGCCGGAGCTTTCCTTGATGGCGATTATGTTGGGATGATGCGATAGCTCGGCCACTGCCTCGGCCGGAATATCCACGCCAGTGACTTGCGGCCAATTGTAGACGAAGATCGGAATCTTCACTTGATCGGCCACGGCGCGAAAGTAGAGCATCTGCGCCGCCTGGTTATTGATCAGATTCTTGTAGTAATGCGGCGTCCGCACCATCGCGACTTTGTAGCCGATGTCGGCCGCGCGATTCGTAAGCTCGACAGTCTCGCGCACGCTTTCCACGCCGGTCCCGGCGATCAACACCTTTTCGGCGGCAGCGTACTCGGCCACCCACTCCCAGAGCTTGATTTTTTCTTCGGTCGTGAGCATCACGCTTTCGCCAGTAGAACCACAGACGACATAGCCGGCGAGTCCAGTGAGATTCCACTTCTCGATGTTGTGCTGGACTTTTATTTTCCAGATCTCACCTTCGTAGTTGAACGGCGTGGCGATGGGCGGGAAGATTCCTTGCAGCTTCATGGGGTAGTGGGGCAGCCCGGAAGCTGCCCCTTGGAAAACTTAAGCAGCTCTTGCGACGTAGGTGATGACCAGCGTATAGAGCGCCAATGATTCGATCAGTACCAATCCGAGAATGAGGGCGAATCGGATGCCCGCCTGGGCGCCGGGATTCCGTGCCATGGCCTCCGCGGCTGATGCGACGGCTTTTCCTTGTCCGAGGCCACAAAGGCCGGAGGCGATGCCCATGGCGAGATAGGCGAAAGGCAGACGCAGGTCCGTTGTTCCCCCGCCGGGAGTCTGCGCGAAAATCGGGCTGGCCAGCAGCAAAAACGCCACTGCCAGAAAAATCATCTTGCGTGTCATGTGACTGTTCTCCTTGTATAGATTTTGTTCGCGAGGAGGTGGTTCCCTATCTGCCCTGGGGGACGACGGGCTCACACTCGGAACGAATAAAGCCATTAATGTTCGTGCGCGACTGCTCCGCTGACGTAGATCACCGTGAGCAGCATAAAAATAAACGCCTGTAAGAATGCGACGAATACGTGCAGGCCCATAAAGACGGCCGGCAACACCAAATATGTGAGTGAGAGAAAAGTGATGGTTACCATCTCGCCGGCAAACATGTTCGCGTAAAGACGAATCGTGAGTGAAAGCGGCCGCGCCAGGTGGCTGATGAATTCGATGGGGATCATTAATGGTGCAAGCCAAGGCATCGGGCCGGCGAAGTGCACCAGGTACCGGCCGACACCCTGCTCCCGAACGCCCATCGCGTGATAGTAGAAGAACACTGCGATCGCCAAGCCCGCGGGCACGGCCGGTGTCATAGTGGGCGACTCGAAGCCTGGAATCACACCGATCAAATTCATCAAAAGAACGAAGATAAACAAAGTCCCGATGAACGACACATATTTACTGGCGCCATGTTCCACGGCGTCGCGCGCCTGCCCGGCGATGAAGTTGTACATCGCTTCGAAGGTCAATTGAAAACCGCCGGGTTTGTCGGCTGAAAGGCGCGAGCGTAGCAACGCGAACAGCACCATGATGATGACCACCACCAGGATCTCCATGGTGATCCAGTTCTCCCATGGATGCGCCGGATTCTCGGGTGGACGGCCGATCGCGTTGAGCAGAGAATCTAGCGGTCCAGCCAAAAACCGATTGAAGAGTTTGGTGGTCCA
The DNA here is from genome assembly GCA_035484655.1 of Bryobacteraceae bacterium. Classification (GTDB taxonomy): domain Bacteria; phylum Acidobacteriota; class Terriglobia; order Bryobacterales; family Bryobacteraceae; genus Palsa-89. The sequence goes on from DATHOT010000087.1 coordinate 23,251, forward strand.
CAAGTCTACTTCATGTTCGGGCATAAATAAGTTCGAAGATTAGCTCGAGGAGTACAGCGGCCGCGGAAACCAAAAGACCCGCAGCCGCGGCCGCGACATTCAATCCTAGAAATTTGATTATAGCGTAGGCCATAACTATGAGCAGTAGAATGCGCGCGACGAACGGAAATGACGATCGCTTCTTCGGCTCCGGCGTAAGAGCATCGACAAGCTGTCGCCAGCCCCAAAAACTTGCATAGGAAACGGTTGCGCCGATCAGAAAGGCCGCCCCAATGCGGATTCCTTTGGTCACCCCAAGAAAAGCGAATCCAACGAGTGCAAGAGCCAGAATGATCCAGGTAACGCGGCGAATGAATCGATCGTAGAAAGCCTGGTCACCCAGCGGCATCGTCTTTGCTCAACTCGCGAATTAGCTCGATGATGCCGGCTGCGACGCCAAGGAACAGGAAGACGATTTTCAGGAAGCCGGTCCCGAACACCTTATCGAGCCCGTAGCCGATCAGGAAGCCGACCGCGATAGCTGCCGGCAGAAGAAACGCCAAGCTGTAGTATTTTCCGAACTCACGGATCAGGTTGTCCTTAGGCATGGGCGGCGCGCTTACGTTCCAAAACCGCGGCGGCTTGCTCTGCGGTCTCCTTCACCAGGAAACCCATCTTAGGATGGGACGGTACGATGTCCGGTGTGAGGCCGAACTCCTCCAGGGCTTCCGATGTTGTTGGGCCGATCGAGGCGATCACCATGCGGCGCAGCGCACCAAGCATTGCTTTTTCGAGGCGCGCTTCAGCGGCAATTCGAAACATGTGCGTCAGTTGAATGGAGGTGGTGAAGATTGCGACGTCGGCTTGTCCTTCGACAATCCTCCGAATAGCTTCGCGCAGAGGACGCGTGTCCTCCGGAAGGTCCCATTGGTAGACGCGCACCGGCGTGACATCGGCGCCGCGCGCTCTCAAACCGTCCAATAACTCGGGATTCGATTTGCCGTACTCCTGGACAGCGATTTGACGCTCCGGCCGATTGGCGATGGCTGCCAGCAGCTCGCGCCACGTGTTTGGCTCGGGAACGGTGACCGTCACGGGCACTTGCATCTCGCGCAGCGCGGCCAGCGGCTTCGGCCCCCGGGCCACGATCGTGATCTTCCGCAAAGCTTCGGCGAAAGTTTCGGGCGGGTAGTGAGACGCCAGGATTTTGTCGAGCGCGCGGGTGCCGACTCCCGTGAGAAAGATCATCATGTCGAACTCCCCGCGAAAGAGCAGCTCGGCAAAAGCGAAAGCTTCCGGGTTATTTTCGATAGGCGCCTCGCGCATGGAAGGTGCAACCAACGGGTCGCCGCCCTGCCGCCGAATCAGTTCGGCGATCTCGGTCGCGCGCCGGCTCTCGAAGGACAGGACGCGCAGACCGTCGAAGGGCATCAATTTGAGGTTAGCTAATCGGCGGTAAGATCGGTTCCAGATGATCCTGTCCGATTACGACCGCTCGCTGCTCTCAGGCGACCGAGGTCCGGCGCCGCGCATGGCTATGTCCATCATCACGCGCATGGCCGAAATACAGAGCGCGCGCGAGCTACTCGACATTTCGCAGGCTCACATCGACAGCACCATCTACATGGGAGAAGCCGGCTTGGAGTTCGCCGAGCGACTGGCGGGATGGGGCGCGAAGGTTGCGGTGCCGACATCGCTCAACGTCAGCGGACTTGACGAATGCCACTGGCGCGAATGGCCGGTGCCGGAGGATTGGGCGCACAAGGCGCAGCGCCAGATGCGCGCATATCAGAGCATGGGTTGCGTTCCCATGTGGACCTGCGCCCCTTATCAAACGTCGATGGCACCTAAATTCGGTCAGCAGATCGCCTGGGGCGAGTCGAACGCGATCGTGTTCGCCAACTCCGTGATTGGCGCGCGTACGGAGCGTTATCCGGATCTGCTCGACATCTGTGCGGCCATCACTGGACGCGTTCCCGCGCTCGGACTGCATCTAACAGAGAATCGTGCCGGCCAGCTGCTGATTCGTCTCGACGACATCCCACCCCCGCTCCAGCAGGACGATTCGTTCTATCCGGTGCTCGGCATCCTCGTCGGCCGCTTGGCCGGTCAAAGGATTCCAGTGATATCGGGCCTCACCGCGACGCCCGCCGAAGATCAACTTAAGGCCTTCGGGGCCGCGACCGCTTCCTCGGGCGCCGTGGCATTGTTTCATATCGTGGGAGTGACTCCCGAGGCCCCGACCCTCGAAGCGGCATTTCAGGGACGGCCCGTTACCGAAGAGCACACCATCACTCTCGACCAACTGCGTGAGATCCGCCGAGAACTGACCACTGCCACCGGCACCAAGCTCGATATGGTGGTGCTCGGCAGTCCACACTTTTCGGTCGCTGAGTTCCAGCAGCTTGCCCCGCTCGTTGAAGGAAAGCGTCGACATCCGGACGTGCAGTTCCTGGTGACCACCAGCCGCATCATGAGCGCGCTGGCGTCCGAAAAGGGCGTGCTCGCACCCGTCGAGAGCTTCGGCGCGCGGCTGACGGTGGACACCTGCATCCTGGCGACTCCGATGCTCCCCAAATCGATTCAGGTACTGATGACAAATTCGGCCAAGTATGCCTACTACGCGCCCGGGCTCCTGGCGACGCAGGTGGTGTTCGGCAGCCTGGCGGATTGCGTCAATTCGGCGATCGAAGGACGCGTGGTGCGCGACGAAACGCTATGGCAGCAGTGATGCGTGGCCAGGTCGTCGTGGCGGGCGACGCGTCCGGCGAATTGCTGGTCAGCCTGGAGCCACTCAGTTTCTGGGGCGGCTACGATTCCCGGACCGGCGAAATTATCGCCCGGCGGCATCCGCTCTCGGGGCAAATTGTTACGGGCCGTGTGCTGGCGCTTCCGAACACCATCGGATCGAGCACAACTACCGCGGTGTTGCTCGAAGCGGTCCGGGCCGGAACCGCACCGGCGGCGATTCTGACCATAGGCGTAGACTCCTTCCTGGCCTTGGCCTCCGTCGTTTCAAACGAGATGTACGACCGTCCGATTCCGTTGGTGGCCCTGAAACACGATCAGTTTCAAACCTTACTAAGCGGGGCCAAGGCTCACGTCCTTCCCGACGGTACAGTACAAGTACTCTAGTCGCTCATGTTACGATGGATTTATCGAACAAACAGCCCTGTTTGTACGTCTAATTCCAACAGGGGAATATCCTGCGTGAAGACTAAGTGGAAGGTTTTGCTGACAATCGGCCTGATCGCAATCGCCGCCGGCGGTGTGTTCGCGAGCATCAAGTACAATCAGCGCGGAATTGTCGGCGTACAAACCGGAAGGGTATTGCGGCAGGATCTGACCGCTGTTGTAACAGCCTCAGGCGAAATTAAACCCAGGAACTACATTAATTTGGGAGCCAACACGTTAGGGCCCGCTCCCATCACTGAGATCCTGGTCAAGGAAGGCGACCATGTCCGTAAAGGAGAGGTGGTCGCCAAGCTCGAATCGGTGCAGGCGAATGCTGACGTGGTGGCGCAGAAAGCCACGATTGATACAGCTTTGGCCGACTCGGCTGCCGCGGAGGCCGGGATGAAATCCATGGAAGACGCCGTCCGGACCGCCCTGGCGACCTTGGAGCGGAATCGGGCCGAGCTGAATCGCACCAAGTTGAACATGGACCGGGCTACTGAGCTGTACAATTCAAAACTTCTGGCCAAGCAGGACTTCGATCAGAAAAGAGCCGAGTACGACACTGCGGTAGCGGCCATGGGTGAAGCCGAAGCGCGCCTTGCCCAGTCCAAGTCGCAACAGTCTCAGGCCAGGCAACAGTTGGACTCCGCGAACAAGCGCATTGCCCAGTTGCGGGCGAATTTAACGCGTTATGCCGACGTGCTGGACAAGTATTTTGTGATCTCGCCCATCGATGGGGTAATCACGAATCTCCCGGTGCGCATGGGCGAAACGGTAGTCCCCGGCGTACAGAACTCGGCGGCCAGCACTATCATGACGGTGGCCGATATGTCACTGATCACAGCCGAGGTAAAAGTGGACGAAACCGACATCGTAAATGTCAAAATCGACCAGCGGGCCGAGGTGACGATCGACGCCATGCCGAATCAGACCTTCAAGGGCCACGTGATCGAGATCGGCGACACGGCAATCCTTCGCTCCACTGGCTTAGCGGCATCGCAGAGTACTACCTCGGAACAGGAAGCCAAGGATTTCAAAGTCGTGATCGCGCTCGACAATCCGCCGGAGTCGATTCGGCCGGGCCTTTCCTGCACCGGCAAAATTACGACTGCGACACGCCAACGCGTGCTCACCATCCCCATTCAGGCGCTGACGGTCCGGCAGAAGGGTGACTTGGAGCCGCCGGCCAAGAACAAAGGCGTGCAAGCCGCCGCCAAGATCGATCCCGTGGCGGAGAAGGCCAAGAAGGAAGAGTTGCAGGGCGTATTCCTGGTTCGCAACGGGAAAGCGGAGTTTCAGAAAGTGACCACTGGAATCACTGGCGCCACGGACATTGAGGTCCTGAATGGGCTCGCCGAAGACGATCAGATCGTGACCGGCAGCTATAAAGTGATTCGGACTCTGCGAAATTCCGCGAAAGTCAAGGTCGACAACACGCCGCCGATCGTGAAAACGGAGAGCTAGTTCCCGGCATGGCCACAGCCACACAAGACCTCGTCGATCGCGGCGAGGGTTTAAAGCGGGATGGTATAGTAATCCGGACGTACGATCTGTGGAAGACGTACGTGATGGGCGATCAGGAGATCCATGCCGTGTCGGGCGTGGATATCGAGATCCATCGGGGCGAGTATGTAGCGATCATGGGGCCGTCGGGTTCAGGAAAATCGACGCTCATGAACCTGATCGGCTGCCTGGATACTCCCACCAAGGGTCTTTATTATCTGAATGGCAAATTAGCCAGCGACATGCAGGACGATGAGCTGGCACGAATTCGAAACAAAGAGATCGGGTTCGTTTTCCAGACGTTTAACCTGCTGGCGCGCGCCTCAGCCCTGCACAACGTCGAGCTGCCGCTGATCTATGCCGGGATACCATCCCAAACGCGGATCGAAAAGGCCAAGGCTGCCTTGCGCGCCGTGGATCTGGAGCCGCGCATGCATCACAAGCCCAATGAGCTTTCCGGCGGACAAAGACAGCGCGTCGCCGTGGCACGGGCGCTGGTAAACAATCCGTCCATCTTGCTGGCCGATGAGCCGACTGGCGCGCTCGATAGCGTCACCGGCAACGAGATCATGGGATTGTTCGAGCGGCTGTACCAGCAAGGCAACACCATCGTGCTGGTGACGCACGAACTCGACATCGCCATGCGCGCGCATCGCGTCATCCACATTCGCGACGGCAAAGTCGAAAAAGACGAACGAATAAAGTAACTTTATTCCACCACTATTTCAGTTTTGCGCGGCCGGATCCTCTTCATCAGAAACATCAGTGGAATCACAGCCAGGAAGGTCAACGCCAGCAGCCGAAAAGCCTCCAGGAAAGAAAGCAGCATGGCTTGCCGCTGCACCATCTCGTAGACCAACTGCTGAGCTTGGGCGGCGGCGTGAAAAGCATCCGCGCCCCGGCTCATAAACATCTGCTTCGCTCCTGCGAGCGTAGATTGGTAGGCGCTGTTGAGCGGGGTTAAATTCTCCACCAGCCGGTGCTGGTGAAACTGCTGCCGGCGCGCAATCAGTGTAGTGGAGAGCGCGATGCCGGTGCTGCCTCCAAAATTGCGAGCGAGATTGATGAGTCCGGTGGCATAGCTGGTCTTCTCTTTAGCGATGAAGTAGAAGGCCATCGTGTTAATGGGTACGAACAGGAAGGCCAAGCCCAGGCTCTGCACGATGCGAGCGTTCATCGCATGCGTAAAATCGATATTCAGATCGAAGCTGGTCATTTGGTACAGTCCGAATGAGGAAATGAGCAGCCCGAAGATCACCAGCCAACGAGCCTCGATTTTGGCCATCAGAAATCCCACGATGGGCATCATCACCATAATCGCGACGCCGCCAGGGGAAAGCGCCATACCGCTTTGCATCGCTGTGTATCCGAGCAGCTCCTGGAGAAAAAGCGGCAACGCCGTGGTGCTCCCATACAGCACGAAGCCGAGGATAAACATCGTGAGCGTCGAGATCGCAAAGTTGCGGTCCTTCAACAGGTGAAAATCCACTACGGGATCTTTTTGACGCAGCTCCCAAAACACTACGGAAACCAGCGCTACGACGCCGATCACGGCGGCGGCAACGATCCCCGAAGAAGAGAACCAATCGTGGCGCTGCCCCTCGTCCAGCGCAATTTCGAGGCCGCCTAACCCGGTCGCCAGCAGTCCCAGCCCGATGTAATCGATCTTCAAACCTTCCCCCAGCTTCTTGCGGACCAGGTAGGGCGGATCGAAGATCAGCAGCGAAGTCAACAGCAGCGAGCAAATGCCGACCGGGATGTTGATCAGGAAAATCCAACGCCAGGTAAAGTTGTCGGTAATCCAGCCGCCTAATGTCGGGCCCAGGACGGGCGCAAAAACGACCCCCATGCCGTAAACGGCCATCGCCATCCCTTGCTTTTCCCGTGGAAAAGTCTCGCGTAGAATGGCTTGCGATACCGGTTGCAGCGCGCCGCCTCCGAGCCCCTGGACAATGCGGCATATGATCAACACGGGCAGGCTGGGCGCGAGGCCGCACATCGCAGAGCTGATAGTGAAGAGCAGCACGCACGTCATGTAAAAGCGCTTTCGCCCGAACAGCGTCGAGAACCAGCCGCTTAAAGGAAGTACGATCGCGTTGGCCACCAGGTAGCCGGTAAGCACCCAGGTAGTTTCGTCGATGGAAGATGAGAGATTGCCGGCGATATGCGGCAGAGCCACGTTGGCGACGCTGGTGTCCAGTACTTCCATGAACGTCGCCAGCATCACCGTTCCGGCGATCACCCACGGATTGACATCCGGCTTCAGCACCCCTAACGATGTTTCTTGTGGCATTGAATCTCTAACAGCGAGCTCACTTGGTCAGGATCGTGGCCTCGGCATTCATTCCGGGGCGAAGCATCGTATTAGCGCCGGGAATGGCATCGAGGACGATCTTAACTGGAATCCTTTGGACCACTTTCACGTAGTTTCCGCTCGCGTTCTCAGGAGGCAGTAGGCTCATTCTTGTCCCCGTAGCCCCGGCGATCGAATCCACGCGGCCGGGGTACGTCTTTCCGGTGAGATCCACCTTCACCTCCGCTCTTTGACCGGTACGCACATCGCGCAGCTGTGTCTCTTTAAAGTTGGCGGTCACCCAAACGTCGTTGAGCGGTACCAGCATCAGCAGACCTTGTCCAGGCTGTAGGACCTGTCCCGGCTCGACCGACTTTTTGGTCACCACTCCATCTGCCGGCGCGACTATGGTGGTATAGCTCAGGTTCAGTTGCGCCGCTTCGAGATTGGCTCGCGCTTGCTCGATGCTTGCGGACGCAGATGCGACGTCGGCGATCCGGACATCGACCTGTTTCTGAGCGGCCTGCGCCTGTGTCACCCCGGCACGCGCTTGCGCGATGCGGGCCTGTTCGGCCAGCATGGCGGATTTCTTCGTTTCGGCCTCCTGGTTGGCGGAGGTCAGTTTGTCCTTGGCAGCCTTCAGGTCGCTTTCCGCCACCCGGGCGGCTGCCAGGTAGGAATCGAATTGTTGCCGCGAGATCTCTTCTTTTTCCACTAACGTCCGCATACGATTCAAGTCGGCTTGCGCGCGATCGTGGGTAGCTTGCGACGAATCCACGCCCGCCCGCGCAAACGAGATATCGGAATTGGCCGCGCGTTCGTAGTCTCCCTTGGCCTTTTCGTAGTCCGCCTGCGCCGCGCTCAATTGCGCCTCCGCGCTGGAACTGCCGCTGAGCGTCGTTTCACGGGTTAACGGCACGCCTACGCTGGCGCCTCGTTTCTGGCTCTCTGCCACGGCCAGAGCGGCCTTTTCCTGATCCACTTTGGCCTGATAATCCCGAGGATCCAGGCGAACCAGAACTTGCCCTTCCTTGACCGGCTGATTGTCATCCACCAGCACCTGGGCTACGTTGCCATAAATCTTCGACGATACCGGAATGATGTGGCCGTCCACCTGGGCGTCATCTGTGGAAACACGGTTCCACGATTGGACCCAGAAGAAAACTGGGACAGCGACCAGTACCAATAGCACGCCTGTAATGATCACCCTTCGGCCGGTGCGTTTGCGTGGAGGTGGATCGGGACGCACCAGTTGAATTGGTTCATCTGCCATACAAAGATTCCATCTGTCGGTGGCGCGAGACGCGCTGAGCGGGCACCATTTCAAGAATGTTCGCTATTAAGCACCTGGAGCGGATGCCTGTGAGTCTACGGGGACCTGCCTTCGAGCGGGAGATTTGGATGCCTGGTCACAAATCCACGATAGCGTATCGGTTCCCGATTTGGGTCATTTGCTCGTCAACGGCCTGTGGATACGTTCCGGAGCATGGCGACGGAATCGAGGATCGTCTCCACCACGATCTCCTCGCCCAGGCAAGAGTTCACCATCAGATGGTAGAGATGGCGGGCCGGCCAGTCGACCTCAAAATACTGCTTGATATAGGCAGCGCGGTCTTGGTCCACGGTCTCCGCCAGCAAATAGGCTTCGTCCTCGCTCTTACCCTGCTTCCGCAGCCGTCGGACTTTCTCTTCTAGCGGCGCATAGACGAATACGTGAAAGGCGCCGGGGTTCGATCTCAAATAGTACGCCGAACCCCGTCCGACAATGACACAATTTCCTTCCCTGGCAGCTTGCAGCACGATCTTTTCGGCTGCCTCGCGAATACAGTCGGCATCCACCATCTTCATCCGTTGAGCATTCAAGGTGCCTTCAAAGCTGCCGCGCATGAAAGCCTTGAACAGCCTGTAGTGCAGGGCATCGCGTCGTTCCTCGCGTTCCTCAATGGCCCGGCAATCGCAATCCATGAAGCGAGCGATCTCGGTTGTAAGCAATTGGTCCCAGAGCTTCCATCCCAGGCGCTGGGCCAGTTTTTCGGCGATATCGGCGGCGCCGCTGCCGTATTCCCGGTCGATCGTAATCACGTTGATCATGAAACCTCTCGCTGGGCGCTGCCCGCAATCTCAAGGCTTGCGTCAGCCCACGGCAACCTCGCCGCCCGCTTTCGGATCGTTCTTTCGAATGATGAAGGCAAGCAGAAACATTATACTCGCGGCGATGGCCAGCAGCATGTAAGTATCGATGTAGGCCAGAGTCTGCGCCTGCGCTTGCAATGACTGGTAAATCAACCCGTACGCCACCTTGGGCGCGTCGGCCGGGCTGGCGCCACTATGCACCAGTTGCCGGCTCAGCGCGTTCACCTGGTTCTGAAACGCCGGATCGAATACCGTGGTGTGATGCGACAGCATGGTCTGGTGTACCTGCGCGCGACGAGCCAGCAGCGTGGTGACCATGGAGGTTCCGACGCTGCTGCCGATATTGCGCATGAAGTTGATGATTCCGGCCACGCTGTTGGCCTTATTCGACGGCATTCCGATGTAACCCGCGAGCGTGATAGGAACGAAGAGAAAACCGATGCCAAACGCCTGAATAACACGCACCACGGCGGCTGCCCGGAAGCTAATCAATAAATCGAGCCTCTGGGCAGACACATACATTCCGATTGCCAGCGCCAGCCAGCCGAAGGCGATGATGTACTTGGCAGGGTATCTTCCCGTGAGCTTCCCGACGATGGGCATTTGAAAAAGGATGACCAGGCCGCTGGCCGAGAGAACCAGTCCGGCCGACTGGGCAGTGTAGCCCAGCAGCGTCTGCAAAAATTGCGGCATCATCACCAGGCTGGCGAAGAGCAGGGCGCCGAGCGTGAACATCATCAGGTTCGCCGTAGCGAAGTTGAAGCTCTTGAATAAGTGCACGTCGATGATGGGTTCTTTATGGCGCCACTCCCAGAAGATCAGCGCAGTCAAGCAGATGGTGGCCACTACCGCCAGCGTGATGATGAACCGGGAGCCGAACCAATCGTCTTCCTGCCCCTTGTCGAGCATCACTTGAAGCGCACCGACGCCCAGCGCCAGCAGCGAGATTCCGATGTAGTCGATGCGGATGCCGCCGCCTTTCGCGCGCTGCATATAGGGCGGGTCTTCTACCAGCCGCATTACCAGAAACGTGGTCAGAATTCCGACCGGCAGGTTGATGAAGAAGATCCAGCGCCAGGTATAGTTGTCGGTGATCCAGCCGCCGAGCGTCGGACCGATGGTGGGCGCCATCACCGCCGTGATTCCGTACAATGCGAACGCCAAGCCGCGTTGCTGCGGCGGGAAGATGTCGGCGAGGATAGCCTGAGCCATCGGCTGCAGCCCCCCACCGCCGGCGCCCTGCATGACGCGGAACAGAATGAGCAAGGCCAGACTCGGCGCGGCGCCGCACAATAGAGAACTCAAGGTGAACAAGAAAATACAAAGCAGGAAAAAGCGCTTGCGGCCAAACAGGCTGGCGAACCACCCGCTAATGGGGAGAATGATAGCGTTCGAGACCAGATAAGACGTCAGTATCCACGTGCTCTCGTCGTTGCTGGCGCCGAGGTTCCCAGCCATGTGCGGCAACGCGACGTTGGCGATGCTGGTATCCAGGACCTCCATAAACGCGGCCATCGCAACCACGACGGCGATCAGCCAGGGATTGTGCTTCGGCCGCCAGGGTTCCGCGGGCGGCGCGGCCGGCGAGAGTGTCTCACTGCTAGTGGACATACACTTTCGGATCAACCGACATGCCGGGCCGCAGCCGGCGGTCGTCGTTCTGGTTAGGATCGATATCGATGCGGACCGGAATGCGCTGCACTACCTTCACGTAGTTCCCGGTAGCGTTCTCAGGGGGTAGCAGGCTGAATCGCGAGCCGCTAGCGCCGCCAATGCCAGTGACTCTGCCCTTGTATTCACGGCTGTAGGCGTCCACGCTGAACGTGACGCGCTGGCCCGGTTTCATCTGGCGCAGTTGGGTTTCCTTGAAATCTGCAGTAACCCAGATATCATCGAGAGGAACCACTGCCATCAACTGCTGGCCAGGCGAAATATTCGTGCCGAGCTCGACGGTCTTCCTGCCGACGATGCCGCTGACGGGGGCGGTAATAGTGCAGTAGCTGAGATTGAGCTTGGCTTGGTCGACGAGCGCCCGCCGTTGAGCCACTTGTGCCTCAGCGGATTTGGCGCGCGCCTGGCTGACGGCCACCTGCTGGGGCGCGGTCATAGCGCTTTGGATGGAGGCGTCGGCCTGTCCAATTCTGGCGTCGGCCTGCTCGACTGCGCTCTGCGCGACGCGGATATTCTGCTCGGCCTCGTTAACGGCTGCTCGGCGCGCATCCACTGTCGCTTTCGCTGAATCGGCCGTCGAGACGGCGGTGTCGTACTGCTGCTGCGGAATTTCGTCTTTGGCGACCAGCATTTTGTAACGAGCTACGTCATCGGTCGTCTTCTTATACGTCGCCTCGGCTTCGCGGACCTGAGCCTGGGCTGTATCGAGTCGCGCTTGGGCCGCGCTTAGCTGGCGTTGCGCGCCCACTAAACCCGCGACCGCATCCAAGCGCCCGGAACGCGCGGTTTGCAACTGACTGCTGGTAGTAGTCGACGTGATGGGGACATCGGTGCGAGTACTTACAGACGTCGCCTCGACGTCGGCCAGATTCGCCTCGGCCTGGGCCAGAGCCACGGTGTAGTCCCTGGGATCAATCCGGACCAGCACGTCGCCTGCCTTTACGTACTGCTCGTCGTCCACGAGTACCGCTGCCACGTAACCGTTGATGCGCGCGCTGATGGCGTTGATATGTCCGTCGATTTGGGCGTCGTCAGTGGATTCATATGCGCTGAAATATTTCCAGGCCCAGTAGGCGCCCGCGGCCAGAACCAGGAGGATGACCAGGAACACGAGGGCGCGGACTATCGTTCTCCGGCCCCTGCGCGGCGATCTGCGGCGGGACGATTCGGCTCCCGTGGGTTGAGTATTTTGGACTTCCGATGCAACATCCGCCATGGCTACTTCACCTCCATAAATTTCTGGATTTCCTGCTCAGCACCCCCGAGTGCGCGTGCCAGCTCCACCTTTGCCAGATTGTGCGCATAGAGCGCCGAAATCAGGTTGTCGTTGGCGATGGCGACCGATCCTTGGGCCTGCACTACCTCGATATTGTCG
>DATHOT010000088.1:0-26952 GCA_035484655.1 Bryobacteraceae bacterium
CGGCCGGGTTCAAGGGGGTCATCGACGGACTGGCCAAACGCTACCGCTCCACTCCGGTCGACCTCGTCCTCGGCATCGAAGCCCGCGGCTTCATCATCGCGCCCGCCGTCGCCTATGCCCTGGGCTACGGGTTCATTCCGGTTCGCAAGGAAAAGAAACTCCCGGCCGAGCGCGAGCGCATCGAATATGCGCTGGAATACGGTACCGACGTTTTGGAGATCCACAAAGACGCTATCACCCCCGGACAGAATGTGTTGATCATTGACGATGTGCTGGCCACCGGCGGAACCGCTTCCGCAGTCGCCCGCCTGGTTGAGAAACTCCACGGCAAGGTGAGCGGCCTGGGATTCATCCTCGAACTCGATTTCTTGAAAGGGCGCGAAAAGCTCCCTGGCTATGACGTCTTCTCGCTTATCCATTATTGATGCCTGCCCGCCTCCGCCTCCGCTCCCTCGCCAAAATCAATCTCGATCTCCGGGTCCTGAACAAGCGTTCCGATGGCTTTCATGAGATTCGCACCATCTTCCAAACCATCTCATTGGCCGACACCATCGACATCCAATACCAGCCCGGGCGCAGCCGCATCGAGATCAAGTCAAACTTGAACATTCCCGACAATCTCATTGTCCGCGCGGCAGATAGCGTCATGAAAACCACCGGACGCGCGGGCCGGATTGGCTTCGTTTTGCACAAACGTATCCCGCTTGGGGGCGGCTTGGGCGGCGGATCGAGCAACGCCGCCGCGGTCTTATTGGCTCTCCCGCTCTTGCTTCGGAAGCCGCTGCCGATAGAGAAGCTCGCGGAATTGGCCGCCGCGCTGGGAAGCGACGTCCCTTTTTTCCTTCTCGGTGGAGCCGCCCTCGGGCTTGGCCGAGGCACCGAACTCTACCCTTTGCTCGACCTCCCCGCTCAACCGGCCCTGCTGATCGCTCCGGGTATCCACGTATCCACCAAGGAAGCCTACGGGGAACTTGGCCGGGAATCGACGAACGGCCCTACCGTCTCGACTATTAATCGTTTCCAATCAGTCGCCTGGCAGATCGCAAATGCTTCGCCCAGCGCCGACTGGGCCTGTGTCAATGATTTTGAGAGTGTTGTCTTCGGCCGGCATCCTCAACTAAAATCAATTAAGGGAAAGCTGCTAAGACTGGGAGCTCGGCCGGCGCTGATGAGCGGCAGCGGTTCCTCGCTTTTTGGGATCTTCCCGAGTCGCCAGCTTCGGGATCGGGCGGTCGAGTCGTTCAGGAAAGAGTTCACCAAGGATAAAGTCTATTCCGTTACAATGGTAAGCCGCGCCCGCTACCGTGCACTCTGGCGGCGGCAACTCGCAGCTCCTATGGACAGCAAAGTATGGCCGCCCCAAGACCGGTACGCAAGATGAGATTCGAGCAGATGAAAATCTTCACCGGCAACGCCAATCCGGCGTTGGCTGGCAAGATCTGTGCGTCTCTAGGCTGCACGATGGGCGCGGCTTCGGTCGAGCCTTTTTCCGACGGCGAGATTCGCCTGCAGATTCTTGAAAATGTGCGCGGCGCCGACGCCTTCGTCGTACAGCCAACCTGCACTCCGGTCGACCGCCACCTGATGGAGCTGCTGCTGATGATCGACGCCCTCCGCCGCGCATCAGCAGAGCGCATCACAGCAGTGTTACCCTATTATGGGTATGCGCGGCAGGATCGAAAAGATAAGCCGCGGATGCCTATCTCCGCCCGGTTGATTGCGAACCTGATTCAAAGAGCCGGTGCGGATCGTGTGCTTACTTTGGACCTGCACGCGGCCCAGATTCAGGGGTTCTTTGACGTTCCCGTCGATCACCTCTTCGCCGCGCCGGTGATGATCGAGTACTTCGATTCCATCGGACGCAGGGACTTGACCATAGTTTCGCCGGATGCCGGGGGTGTGGAGCGCGCGCGCGCTTTTGCCAAGCATATGAATGCCCCGCTGGCCATTATTGATAAGCGCCGTACCGATGTGAACGTCGCGGAAGTGATGAATATCATCGGCGATGTGGAGGCGCGGCATTGTTTGATTGTGGACGATTTGATCGATACCGCCGGTACACTCGTGAAGGGCGCCGAAGCTCTGCTCAAACAGGGAGCGCTGAGCGTGACAGCTTGCGCCACTCATGCGGTGCTTTCCGGATCTGCTGTGCAACGAATCGAAGAGTCGCAGATTCAGGAAGTGGTGGTTACCAATTCCATTCCGCTCCGCGAGGACGCCATGCGGTCGCCCCGCATCAAGACGCTCTCCGTCGCTCCCCTGCTGGCGCGGGCCATTCAGTCAATCCACGAGGACGGTTCCGTAAGCACCCTATTCATTTGATTTTTAAGAGCAGGCTGAGCCTGTGGAAAGTTGCGCAGGCGAGTGCCTGCGGGAGTCAATAAGATGAGCGAAGAAATCACAATTACCGCTGAGCCGCGTGAGACGCGCGGCAAGAACGAAGCCCGCCGCCTGCGGGTGAAAGGTTTGGCCCCTGGCGTGGTGTACGGGGGTAATGGCCCGGCTGTCGCTGTGGCCGTTAATCCCAAGGAACTCACTAAGATCTTGAACAGCCGGACCGGACACAACACCATCTTCACGCTTTCGGTGCACGGCGGGGAAGCCACGCCGGTCATGATCGTCGATTGGCAGTCCGATCCGGTTCGCGACGTCATGCTGCATGTCGACCTCAAGCGCATCGATCTGTCCAAGCGCATTCAAGTGAAGGTTCCAGTTCGGATGACCGGCGAGCCCCAGGGCGTCAAGCTTCAGGGCGGCCTGCTCGAGGCCATCACGCGCGAAGTGGAAATCGAATGTCTGCCGAATGAGATTCCGGAATACTTTACGATAGACGTGACCCCGTTGATGATCGGCCAGAACCTCCGATCCAGCGATATCGCGCTCAGCGGCTCAATGACATTGGTCAGCGCTGCCGATCAGGTCCTGGCCCACGTCGTCGCCATGAAGGCGGAAGAGGAGCCGGCTGCGGCCGCCGAGGGTGTTGTGGATGCAGCAGCGACACCCGCCGAGCCCGAAGTCATCAAGAAGGGCAAGAAGGAAGAGGAGCCCGAAGCGGCTGCCGAACCGGAGAAAGGAAAGAAGAAGGGTTGATTACCGCCTTCTGCTTTCTGACCAATGCCCGGAGAGTTCGAGAAGCTGGTGGTCGGTCTCGGCAATCCGGGCGAAGAGTATGAAGAAACCGCTCACAACCTGGGTTTTCTGGTAATCGACCGGTTGGCGGCGCGGAACGGAATTAAGATCGGGCGCAAGGATTCAAGAGCGCTGGTAGGGCAGGGAAGTGTCGGGGGCAAGCGAGTGCTGCTCGCCAAACCGCAGACGTTTATGAACGTCAGCGGCGAGTCGGTTAACGGGCTGTTGGTTAAGAACGAGATCGCGCCGGGGGATCTGATCCTGATTTATGACGAGCTGGATCTGCCCTGGCAGTCGTTGCGGATCCGGCCGCATGGTTCGGCGGCTGGTCATCGCGGAGTCGACTCCGTCATCCGCATGGTCGGTACGAATCAGTTCCCCCGGGTTCGACTGGGGATTCATGGGGGCCGTCGCGAAAAGGACGGCGCTCAAATTGTGCTCGGTAAGTTGAACCGGGCGCAGAAAAAAGAATTGGACGAGATCCTCGATCATGCGTCGCAGGCTGTCGAGTCCATAATTGCTGAAGGCGTCGAAAAGTCCATGGCGAAATTTAATCGTCGCGCCCCAGGCTTAAACGAGGAAGAATGAGAGTTTACGAAGAGCTGTTTATCGTCCGGCCGGATGCGCCGGAAGAAGAGATCGATCAGTTGATCGAACAATTGACCACCCTCATCGCAAGCCAGGGTGGAAATGTGGACAAGTCCGACAAGTGGGGTGTCCGCAAACTCGCCTATCGCGTGCAAAAACGCACCGAGGGCTTTTATGTGCTTCTGCAATTCGTGTCGAAGCCCGAAACCGTGATGGAGATCGAACGGCGTCTGCGCGTGACCGACCTGGTGCTGAAATTCATTACAGTGCGCATCGACGAGAAGATGAAGAAGATCGAGAAGCGCAAGAAGGCTCGCGAGAAGCGTGCTGCCCGGCGGCCGGCTCCGCAAGTATCCGCACCCGCGGCGCCGTCGCTCGAACACGCCATGGCCGGAGAGCCTGCATCCCGGCCCGGCGCGCCCATGCCAGGAGCACCGGTCGCCCCGGTCGAGAAAGAATAGGAGGCCACGACAATGGCGGAAAACAGAGGCGGCGGACGGCCCATCAGCGCGTCCCAAAGACCCACCGGTGGCGACAAGGCGATGGCCACCAAGAAGCAATATTTCCGGCGTAAGAAAGTCTGCCGGTTCTGCGTCGAGAAGATCGACGACATCAATTATAAAGACGTGAGGATGCTCTCATCGTTCATTTCCGAACGCGGTAAGATCGTGCCGCGCCGCATTTCCGGCGTATGCACTCCGCACCAGCGGCGCTTGGCCGAAGCCATCAAGCAGGCGCGCAACATCGCGCTCATTCCGTTCGCATCGGCTATATAGGAGGTTGTCATCATGGATGTGATTTTGAGAGAAGACGTCGACAAGCTGGGCACCCGCGGCCAGTTGGTGAAAGTATCGCCCGGCTATGCCCGAAATTTTCTGCTACCCCAACGGCTGGCCGTCGCGGCCACCGAGTCCAACAAAAAGATCGTGGAACAGGAACGGCAAGCGCACTTGCGGCGTGAAGCTAAGGAAGTTTCTGACGCCTCCGATCTCGGCAAGATGATGGCTGATGTCAGCGTAACTATCGCGCAAAAGGCTGGCGAGAACGATCAACTATTTGGATCGGTGACCTCCAAGGACATCGCCGAGGCTCTCGAGAAGCAGGGCTACACCATTGAGCGCCGTAAGATCGTGCTCGACGAGCCCATCCGCACCCTCGGCGATTTCAAAGTTCCGCTGCGGCTGCACCGCGAGGTGGCTACCGAAATTGCCGTTCACGTTGTGAAAGAAGAAGAGTAGCACCGCGCTGCGCACCGACCTGATTCTCGATCCGGGGCGTTTTGAAGGCGTTCCCGTCTATACGCTCTTGGAAGCGGCCGCGCGCGGTTATATCGCAATCGATCACCGCTTCCTGCACGCCATTCTCGATCATCCCGAGCAGGCTCTTCCAGATCTGGTGCGCTTTGCAGCCGCCGAGCACCGCGACGAGGCTCTGGATCTGGAGCAGACGTTGCTTGATATCTTTCGCGCTTTCAATACGCCGCAGGCACTGCCATTCCTGGTTAACCAGGTGCGCCGCGATCCTCACGACGTCTCCGACGAACTGGTCGAATCTCTCGCAGCGTTGGGAAAGGCCGCGATCGATCCGCTGCTCGGCCTCTTGAACGAATTGAGCGATCCCGGCGATGTTCCCTTCTTGCTTTCGGAATTGGGTGTTCGAGACCCCCGCATCCTCGAGGTGCTCATTTACCGCCTCGCTGTCGATCCCTTCGATGCCGCGCTGTGCCTCGAAATTTACGGCGATCCCGCCGCGATTCCAGCCCTGAAAGCCGCGCTCGGCCAACTTCCCGCCAACGACAGGAGCCGCCGCCAAATTGAAGCGACTCTGGAGGAACTGGCATCGGGCATCGAGCCGTCCGACGAACCGCCGGAGCCATTCGACATTTGGGAATTATACCCGGAAGAAGATCTTCCGGCGCTCGACCAGCTCAGTGACCAGGAGCGGCTGGCCATCCTCGATCGAGGCTCAGCGGAAATGCGCGCTGGCGTCGCGGAAAGCTACGCTGGCTCCGAGCCGCCCTTGGCCGTGCGTGCGCGCTTGCTGGATCTGGCCAAGAGCGATCCGGACGTTGCTGTACGAGGCGCCTGTTGGGAAGCGCTCGGTGAAATCAGCGACGAGCCGGAAGTCCGCCGGGCCATGTTGAAGGTCCTGCAAGATCCCGATTCCTCAATCGAAGAAAAGGGTGGCGCAGCCGTCGCGCTAGCTCAGCAGGCAGACAATACCGCGGTTACGAAAGCTATTGAGGTTTTGTACGACGCCCCGCGTGGCCGTGCCAAAGCGCTCAAAGCGATGGCCCGCTCGCTGGACCGGCGCTTTGCAAGCTATCCTGCCAGGCATCTGGAAGATGCCGATTCCGAAATCAAACGGCAGGCGATCTGGGGTGTGGGCTACCTCGGTCTGGCGTCGGAAGCGCCGCGTCTGGAGCCTCTTCTCGCTGATGATGAGTTCCGCAGCGACGCGCTCTTCGCTTACGCTCTCGCGGTTCCGGGCGACACCTCTCGCGACCGCGTTCACGCCCTGCTGAACAAGATTGAAGACGTGGCCGATGGATTCCGAGTCGATGAAGAAACACTCGTGAAAATTGCCCTCGACCAGCGCCTGATGCTGCACGGAATCAAGCCGGTCTTCTTTTCCGATGAATCTGAAGTGGAAGAAGAACCCCGGACGGTCGCCTCATCCAAGGTGGGACGCAACGATCCTTGTCCCTGCGGCAGCGGCCAAAAATATAAGAAATGTTGCGGGGCTTGATCGACCGCTGGCGGCGCCTTGCGGCCCGGGACAGTTACCGGCCACGCGTCGCGCAGAGTCGGTCTTCATCTTGATCCTGGTGCGCGTTGTGATAACTGTCCTGCGAGGAGTGCAACAGATGGCCGGCCCACTCGTCGCGGCGATGGTTGTACACGGCTCGAGCTTTCTCCAGTTCGAACAGCGCTGATGTTACTCTGCCCCGGTCTGGATTCGGATTTGCCGTAAGAAACTGCACCTCTTCCACCCACCTTGCGAACTCGTCGAAAGCCCGCCGATATGCCACTTCCGTATCGCGTGCCGTCATCATGTTTTATCAGACGAAACAAACCTTGAAAAGGTTCGAATTTCTTCCCGGGTCTGCAATTAGCTTTTGTTACGAACAACTTTGGCGCGTGTGTAGACTACTCGGAACCCGGCGCGCTCGTAATTGCGCTGGGAGCTGCTGCCCGGTTGCGTGGTGGTGGTCGCCAGATCGCAGCGCTGCTCCACCGCCCACGCGAGCCGCGCTCCAATCAGCATGCTCTGCGCGCCCCGCTTGCGGAAGCCGGCCAATGTTGCCGCGCCGTAGAACTCCGCTAGATGTTGATCCGCCGCGACGCATCCGCCGGCGGCGATCTCATCCCCCGCCAGCGCCACGAAGCAACGTCCGGCAGGACGCCGGAAGAAATTTTCGATCACGCGGCGCAAGGTCTCGCTGATCGGAATATACTCTGCAAACCCTTCGGCCACGATTTCCGAATACCGGGTTATCTCCTGCGGGACGGCGGCGCGAATCTGGAGGTCTGAATCGGGCATCGCGATCTTCTCGCGCGGCCGAAGCTCTCGCACTAAAACGTTGGAGAAGTCCTCCAGCCGGTACGGACGCGACTTAAG
Source organism: Bryobacteraceae bacterium (assembly GCA_035484655.1). Lineage (GTDB taxonomy): Bacteria > Acidobacteriota > Terriglobia > Bryobacterales > Bryobacteraceae > Palsa-89. Next base: position 7,339 of record DATHOT010000088.1, read on the forward strand.
CAATCCGATCAACGAAGGATGGATGAAGGGGCACAACTCCAGCGCAACCGGCGCGCCACGGCTGAAGAAGAAATCCTCGAGCTGGTCGAGTTCGCCTTCCGACACGGGACCGAACAGACCCACGCCGAACGCCTGTGTAATCGGTGAGTCGATTCCCGAAAAGGTAGCGATGCCGCCCCCGATTTCGGCCCACACGTCGGAGCACTCTTTGCCTGACCGGGCCGTTATCATCTCCAGCCGCTTCGCCAGGCCACGGTCGACAAACTGCATCATTGAATACACGCTCCCCCACCGGGATCCCCAACGTTAAAGTAGCACTGCATGGCGAGCCGCGGAAACCACTCCCCCGGCGCGCCTTACTTGGCGGCGGGCAATGGCGTGGCGGGTTGAGCGGCATAATCTGTATCGGCGCGCGGCCGAAGAGCAGGCGGAACTGCTGGCCGGGTTCCTCGGCGGATTCGCTGGAGTTGAGTTGGAGATACCCTATCCCGGCGGAACGAGACGAGGGCCCGCCAGGTGGAAAATTGATGATTGAGTGTACTGTCCCTGATTAATCGGCGGTGGCGGCGTAAGACTCGCCGGACACCTGCCTGCCGTAAACGCGTAACATTCGGCGCGCGACGGCGAGATCCTTTTCGAACTGATCTTTTTCAGCAGTCAGCAGTTGCTCGGCAGTGCCGAAGTCGATGCCCGCCGATAGATCATGCGCGCTCAATAGATCTTTGACGTAAGTCGCCAGCCAATGTTCGGACTTCATCAGTCCTTGGAATCGCGACAACGCTTTTTCTTCGTCCAGTGTGTGAATGCCCATAAGATTGCTCCAGTCGCAGTGGTGATGGTGAATAGGGTCAGGATACTAGGAAACGGTCTCCGTATTCAGGTGTCTTCGGAGACCTCGATGTCGTTGTGGTTGGCGGAGGCGCAGAAAGAGCGCAGCTCCTGTGCCAGACTCTCTAAACTTTCGTGCATGTCATTCGCCGAACGAACAATCTCATGATCGGCGCCCAGTCGCGCCTTCAACAGCCGCGCCACGTCCTCGGTGTCACACATCAGATCGTTGGCCTTGCGAGTCAGCTCGTTGAGTTCGCTGTGATTAACCTGCATGGTCGTTCTCCATACTCAACCGGCGCTCACTTTGTGGAAGCTCTCCGCCGGGAACAAATGCGGATAGACGCGGTACATCCGGCGCGCGGTCTCCAAATCCTTCAGAAACGTTTGCTTGTATTGCTGCAGCAGTTGTTCGACGGTTTCAAACGAGACTTCATCGGGCGCGCGGGAGCGGCCGATCAGGTCGCCGGTGAACCCCTGCAACCAGTGCTCGGATTGATGGGTGGCAACGCGTGGAGTTGCGGCAGCAACCGGAGCGGGCGCATCGTATTCAATCCGGTCTAGCGCCAGAACACGGACCTCGCGCAGTAATTTTTCGATGTTCGAAACCGCGGATTGCACTAGCTCAACCAGCCGATGATCCGCACCCGCTCGCGCGCGTACCGCCACTGTGAGTTCGGTTGCTCGTGATCGCGCTTCCGAAAGAGTTCGTATCAAGTATTCGAGATCGGACTCTGTCATATTCGCGTTGAGGACTCATTGTACTATCAATCGCGATCGAGAATCTAGACCTAACCGTGATGGAGTTTTTGGACCGTATCGATTTGTGTCGCACGCCAGACAGGAAGCAGCGCGGCGAGAACGATGATGGCGAGAACGGCGAACGCAGCCGCTGCCAGCATCACAGGATCTTGCGCGGATACACCGAAGACCAGGCTTCCCATCCAACGCGATGTAAGAAAGGCGGCGACGCCGCCCAGCGTGATGCCGAGCGTTGCCAGTTTCAGAGCATGACCAATGGCCCAACGGACGATCGCTGCTGGAGAAGCCCCGAGCGCGGCGCGAATCGCAATCTCTTCCTCTCGAACACTTACCCAATAGTTCAGCAGACCAAAGATGCCGACGCCAGCCAGGATCATCGCCAGAGCGGCGAACGAAGTAAGTAACAAAGTGCTGAACCGCCGGCGTTGGAGTGTGGCGCCTAATGTCTTCTCGAACGCACCCAGGCTCTCGATCGGAAGATCACGATCCAGGGACGCGATTCGCCGCCGGACTGCGGGCGCAAGCAGTTCCGGGTCGCCGGTGGTGCGAATCATCACTACCATCGCTGACGAAGGCGCCTGAGAGAACGGCAGGTAAATTTCGGGCCAGGGTTCGGAATCCAAGCCCATCTGACTCACGTCGCCGGCCACGCCCACGATCTCGTATACTGGCCCATCGAAGTAAGGTCCACCGCTCTTGATCCTACGTCCAACGGCCGATTCCTTCGGCCACCACCTGCGCGCGAAGGTTTCGTTGACCATCGCCACCGGCTGACCTTTCGCCCGGTCCGCTTCTGTGAACGCCCGGCCCTGGCGCAAAACGATACTCATCGTGCGGAAGTAGGCAGGATCGGCGACGTTGACCAGGGCGACAGGAACTTCGTTCCCCGCCGGAGCAGGCCGGTCCAAAACCGAATAGAACCAGTCGCCACAATCTCCGGCCGATGGCGGACAGTGCACCGTTCCTACCGCCGTGACGCCGGGAAGGACGCGCAGATTCGCGATCAGCCGGTCATAGAAATTCTGTTGCGCCTCGGCCGTTTTGTATCCCGATGCCGGGAGCACCAGTTCGAGCGACAGTAGATGTTCCGCGCGGAACCCGGGATAAGCTGTCTCGGCGGTAATCAGGCTGCGAAGCAATAGTCCCGAGGCAAAAGCCAGCACCAACGTAATCGCGATCTCCGATACGATCAGGACATTCCGGAGCGATTGCCCGCTCCTGCCGCCGGTGGCGCCGCGAGAGCTGTCTTTCAGCGCCGAGACCAGATCCAGTTTTCCTGCCGCGAAAACTGGAGCAAGACCCACCATAAGTCCCGCCAATAGACTGATAGCGCCGGCGAACAGGAATACTGTAAAGTCCAAAGTCGTTTCCGCGAGTCGCGGGATTTCTTTCGGACCCACGCTCAGCAAAGCCCCCAGGCACCCACGGGCCAGCAGTAATCCGGACGCTCCGCCCAACGCCGCCAGCAATAGATTCTCACTCAGTAATTGCCGGACCAGCCGTGTACGTCCCGCGCCGATCGCCGTCCGGATCGCGATCTCACTGGTTCGTGTAGTGCTTCGCGCCAACATCAGGCTGGCCACGTTGGCGCACGCAATCAGGAGCACCAATCCGACCGCGGCCATCAGAATCAACAAGCCGGACCGGACTTGCCCGGTCACCAAGTCGGCGAGAAATGCAGCGTCGCTATGATGATCGTCTTCGGGTCCCGGATCCATTTGCGCAAGATGCCGCAGGATGGAATCGAGATCGGCCCGCGCGGCAGCCAGAGTTACGCCGCGTTTCAACCGGCCTACCACGCGCATCGATCCATGCTGGCTACGTTTGCCTGCATCATCCTTAAAGAGAGCCAGGGGCACGTAGTAATCGGCTCTTAAGAACTCCCAAGCTGGAGACGCCACTCCAATAACCTCATAAGGCTTGCCGTCCAGCGCCAGCGTGGCGCCCAGAATCGCGGGATCGCCGCCCAGCTTGTCCATCCAGAATTTGTAGCTCAATACGACCGTGGGTGGAGCGCCGGACCGATCGTCTGATTCGACGAAGAGCCGGCCCAGCAGGGGCCGTTGGCCGACCAGAGGAAAGAAATCGTGGCTGATCATTGCAGCCCGGGTGAAGAGTGGATCGCCGCGGCCAGTGAGTGTGAAATGCGCCTGCTCGAAACCAGCCATTGCCTCAAAGGTGCGATTCTCGTCGCGCCAATGCAGGTAGTTGGTCCAGGTCACGCTGATACCGTTAGCCTCCCCAGTCGATTCACCCAATCGCACCAACCGTTCGGCTTCCGGGTAAGGCAGAGGCTTCAGCAGAACAGCGTGGACTACGCTGAAAATCGCAGTATTGGCTCCAATACCGAGCGCGAGCGTCAGGATCACAATAGCCGAAAAAGCGGGAGCCCGGCGAAGGCCCCGCAGTCCGTAACGCAAGTCGCGCAGCAAGATTTCAGCCACGATAGACACACCACCGGTGTACGACGGGGCGGGCGTCGTTGTCAAACACTGGAGCTTTCCAAGTAGGTACTAGTACGAATGCGATCAAAACCGGAACAAAATGTCTTGCTTCGGAGTGGTCACGGTGGTAAAACCAGAAGCACATCATGCGGGCCCTAACTTTCCCGGGTGTCGTGCGTTTAGTTTCGCCTGCGCATGCGCCCGCACGGACATGTTATTGGCTGTCTCACATCGCCGACGCGCCGCGGAGACTTAATATATCTGCGGCAGAGGGGAATCTATCAAATGACGCGCTTGAATGTGTCGCTCTTTGCACTTCTCTTCCTCGTTTCAGCGGGTCGCGGCAACGCCGCTAGTTGGTCGAAACTGACAAGCCCAGCTCCCTCATCAATCCAGTTGATGGTCCAGATGACCGACGGCACGATATTAGTGCAGAGTTACGACGGTCAGTCTTGGATGAAGCTGACCCCCGATGCGACCGGGAGCTACATAAATGGAACCTGGTCGACGTTGGCATCGGCGCCTACCGCGCGACTCTATTTTGCGTCCCAGGTTTTGCCGGACGGTAGGTTCTGGCTGGCGGGCGGAGAATACTCCGGTCCCGGCTTACTGGCAAATTGGTCGAATACGGGTGAGATTTACGATCCGGTTGCCAACAGCTGGTCATCAATTACTCCCTACCCCAATCAGCCCGGCTGCCCTCATATCAGTTATGTCTCTGCCAACTTGACATCGGGAAGCCCCGAGATTACCGGGATTTATCCTTATGCTAGCGGTCTTGTGGTGGGCTGGAGCGTTGTCGGGATGGGGATTCCAGCGGGGGCGACCATCGTGAGCATCGACTCGGAGACGCAGATTACTATTTCCGCCGCCGCGACGGCCACGCGTACCGCTAGCCAGGTTAGCTTCAATCACACCTACCAGCTAATCGCATGTCTCGGGGACGACCCGTCTATGCTCTTACAGGGCGGCAATATTCTCGTCGGGGACTTAATCAACCCCCACACCTTCATCTATAACGTCGGCAGTAACTCATGGTCTCAGTCAGGCACTAAAGTTTATCCCGATCAGAGTGATGAGGAAGGGTGGGCGAGGGTGGCAGGCGGCACGATCCTCACTTACGATCTTTTCGAAAGCGTAGCGACGGGCGGTAGCTATGCGGAAACATACAATCCTGCAACGGGCCTTTGGTCCAGCATCAGTCCATCGGACGGTACCGCGAACGGAACAATTCCACAATTGAGCAGCCCGGCCCTTGGCCATGAACTCGGTCCGGTTCTGCGGCTCCAGGACGGCCGCATGTTCGTTATCGGAGCGACCCAGCACACCGCACTCTACAATCCCTCCACCAACACTTGGGCTGCGGGCCCGGATATTATGGGGTCATTGAACGGAAATCCTTCTCCGTTTGGCGCCGACGACGCTCCGGCCGCGATTCTGCCCAATGGCCACGTAATTATCGCGGCTGACGCGGGCCCTTCAGGCTTCACGTCTTCCGGGAACATCACAACAGGGTCGAAGATCATTACGAATATTCCTTCCACAGCCATCTTGCAGGTGTACTGGAGTGTCATTGGCACCGGGATCCCAAACGGTTCATATATAACGAGTGTGGACTCACCCAGTCAGGTCCACATCAGTGCCAATGCGACGGCTACGATTAGTGGTGATCCCATCGCTTGGGGGGGCATCTTCAGCCCTCCGACGCAGCTTTTTGATTTCAATCCGGCAACCAATGCAATTAATCCGGTCTCGCCGGCTAACCCGGATTCCAATCTCCCCTTCGAGCCTGCATATCCCACGCGCATGCTGGTTCTACCCACCGGGCAGGTGCTTTTTTCTGACTCCACCGCCCAAGCATGGATTTACACGCCTGATGGCATACCGAATCCAGCGCTGCGACCGGTAGTCAACGGCGTTACGTATAACGGCGGCGGCATCTTTACCCTTACCGGCAAGCAACTGAATGGACAATCGGCAGGGGCGGCCTACGGTGACGATGATCAGATGGATTCGAATTATCCGATCATCCGTATGGTGAACGCCGCAGGCAACGTTTTCTATGCCCGGACTACGAACTGGAGTTCGGTTGGTGTCGACGGAGGAACCACGCCAGAGACGGTCAACTTCACCCTCAATCCTTTGCTACCACCGGGAAATTACTCTCTCATTGTTGGCGGCGCGGGAATTTCATCGTTCCCGGTGGCCATTAACATCACTGCGGGCGAAGTGGCCGGGCTATGAAACGTACGTATCAGAATTCATTCATGGGGAGGACATTTATGAAGTACCGATCTGCAATCCTGATGAGTATGGGCGTCTGGGCTCTGCTCTTAGCCATTCCGGCGGTTTCTCGCGCCGACGTTGTTTTCAACAACTTTGGCGCCGGTTTTAGCTACAACACAGGCGCGGGCAATTTCATTGGCAATGGCCTGGACGGTAGTGGTTCCAATTACGCCGAAGGGGATACCTTCACGCCCACGACTACCGCCACGTTCACTTCGTTGGAAATCGCGCTCAGTAACTTCTTCGGCCCCACTAACACCGATCGTCTCGCCGTAAGCCTGGACGCGAATAGCGGAGACGCGCCCGGCGCGACACTGGAGAGCTTTATTGTAGCCCCGGGTACTCTGGGCACGCTCGGCAATAATAACGCGCCTATCGTTCTGAACTCTGTTGTGATGCCTGTCCTCACAGCCGGGACTCAATACTGGGTGACGGTTAGCGACCAGGCTGGGGTCGATTCGAACGTCTGGAATTGGAATTCGACCGGTGACATGTCGGATGAAGCGATTTCCACTGATGGCGGGTCCACTTGGTTCTCTCCGTCCGGCCTGACGCCCGGCGCTTATCAGGTAAACGGAGTGCAATCAACGACTACTCCGGAACCCTCCGCGTCCTGGTTCGTGATAGGCCTATTTGCCGCAGCGGCCGTAGTATTTAGAAAGTGGCGTATTCAGTAGCTCTCGAACCTTCCTCCAGATCGACTCAGGGGATCGCCTTAGGTAAGGTGCCTAAAGCCTTACGGTCAGCTAGCCGATGAGATCAATTAGGCGATCGTGTTGAAAACCGACGAACTTAGCGAACTGAAAGGCCAGTTCCTCACCAGCCTGAATCATGAGATTCGGACTCCGTTGAGCGGAATTCTCGGCATGACCGATCTGCTACTGGAAACCTCGCTCAGCGAAGAGCAGAAAGAGTACGTGGGAAGCACTCGCCTTTGCGCCGAAAACCTGCTCGAAATCCTCAACGTCACGCTCGAGTACTCGGCCCTTTCCGCAAATCATCTGCACCTGGAAGAAGCTGAATTTTCCCTGCGCGAAACGCTGTCCGGGTTAGTTTCCGAGTTTGCCTTCAAGGCCGAATCCAAGGATGTCCGTCTGCGGCACAATTTCGATCGCAGCTTGCCCTCCGCTGTGATCGGCGACGCGCTGCGGCTGCGTCAATTGATCTGGCATCTGCTGGGAAATGCCGTGAAATTCACACAACGCGGCGAGGTCGAGGTCAGCGCGTCAGCCAGCCGGCGCGATGCAGGCGGCGTTCAGGTCACGGTCGCGGTCCGCGACACCGGTATCGGCATCCGGCCCGACCAGGTGGGCTCCATTTTCGAATCCTTCCACCAGTTGGAAACGGGACTAGCCCGGAATTATCCCGGTTTGGGACTGGGCCTCGCGGTGGCTCAAAAACTGGCTATCCTTCTTGGCGGCGTGATCGCTGTGGAGAGCGAAGTGGGACAAGGCAGCGTCTTTACGGTCCAGTTTCCGCTGCGTCTGCCCACCGATTTTACAGCACGTGTGGGTTCGGGGGAAGTCCGGGGCCGAGTGCTGGTGGTGGACGACGACGTGATCTCGCGCAGGATCGTCAGCCATGTCTTAGCTCGCCGCGCCCTCGACGTGGTTTGTGTAATTGATGGACCGGCGGCCATCAAAGCCGCGTCAGCATCCCGATACGACTTGATCCTGATGGACCTGCAGATGCCCGGTATGGACGGCTTTCAAACCGCCCACCGGTTGCGGGAGCTACCTGGATACCGCGAAACCCCCGTTCTCGCTGTCACCGCGAATTGCTCGAGCGATTACCGGGATCGGTGCGTCCAGCACGGCATGCAAGGCTTTCTTTCGAAGCCAGTGCAAAGCAGCGAGCTGGTGCAAACTGTCGAAAAGTACCTGGCAGCGCTGGCAACTCTTTAAATTCGGTCACCCAGGCTACAATGAGGGTTGTTTCGCCTCGATAGCGGAAACGTATACCGGGCGCAGACGCTCGAAGACATCCCTTGGCTGGAGCATGGTTTCGGTACCCGGCTCGCCTTGCGCTGGCCGGATGCTGCCGATCTCGCAACGGTCCAGCAGATCCATTCCAACAAGGTATTGATCGCCGACCGCGCAGGCTGCATAGGCGAAGGCGACGCTCTGATCTCGAATCGGCCGGGTCTCACGTTATCGGTGCGCACCGCCGATTGCCTGCCGATTCTCATGGCAGACACCCGTAATCGCGCTGTGGCCGCCGTCCACGCGGGGTGGCGGGGGACTCTTCTCGAGATAGTTACGAGAACCGTTGATGCGATGAAAGAACAGTTCTCGACTCGTCCAGACGACCTGGTGATCGCCATTGGCGCAGGGATCGGAGCCTGCTGCTTTGAAGTTGGGCCTGAGGTGGCCTGTCAATTCGCCGCGCTTTTTCCCGAGCGTAGCGACCTCGACCTAAGGGCGAAGATCGACTTGGTCGAGACGAATCTTCGGCTACTGGGACGAAATGACGGCAGGATGAGACAAATCGCCACTAGCGGCCTGTGTACCTGCTGCCGGACCGATCTGTTCCACTCTTACCGGAGAGATCTCGACCAAGCGGGCAGAATGGTGTCGACCATTCGACTCCGTTGATGCAACGGGCAGATTGGATACACAAAAGGCGCGAGCCTGGTCGCGCCTTTCGGTAAGAGATTTCCCGCCCGAAGACCGGCACCCAACTGGTGTAAACCAGGTGCTTGGATTGTTGGCGCTTAGGCCGCGTGGACGAGAAGATCGTCGAGGGAATCGGTGCCCTCTTCCTGGCTCTTGTCTGCGATTTCCTGACACTGGATGCAGTAAGCCGCCCACGGTACAGCATGCAGGCGCTTGATGCTAATGTCCTCTTCGCAGTGCAGGCAGACTCCAAACGTGCCTTCGTCGATGCGGTGTAAGGCCGCTCGAACGTTGCGCAACATGTTAGATTCACGGTCCAGGTTGCGAATCGCCAGTTCGCGCTCAGCCGCATTTTGGACTTCGTCCAGTGCGTCCGGGCTCTTTTCGATAGCAATCCCTTCGCGGTTTCTCAGCACCTGCGCTAATTCAGCCTGTTTGGTTTCCAGGACTTCTTTAAATTTGTTTAACTCGGTCTTCGTCATGGGTTTAACTCCTTCTTATTCTTTCTTGCTCGATCTGGTTCCCTTATTCAACACGTTTAGACGCGCGATCCTTCAGAAAGGTTCAAGTCGTTACAAAGAATGACTAAACTATAATGAACTCTGAAGCTTAACGACCGGGAGCAGCGCTCACCGGCCGGAGAGGTACGCAGTCTAGCTCTCAAGATCATACCACAACCGTTTAGCAATTCAAGTGCCAGGTTCGGGGTCCCTGGCTAAAATTCCAGGGGAACCCTGCCCGCAGCTTCCTAAGAGTCTCTGGCCTAACATCTGATTCTTATCGACTTCCCGCTCCAAAAAAATTATGGCAATGGGAAGAAAAAATCTCTCACCTGCGTGATCGAGCGCCCGCGATGTATACCGATTACCTGACCGTCAGTAATTTTTATGCTTGGGCGGCGGACCCGGCTACCGGTTCGATCCCGTGAAGAAACATGGTCATACATGCGTTTGCCCAAGAAGGTGGACAAGTGACCGGATTATTCTCTACCTTAGGGCAAGAAGCTAGAAGAGTGTGGGTTAAATTACGCTATCGCAAGGCAGGCTAATTGCCTTGCGGACTGGCCGGTTTCTTATGTGCCTCGTGGCTTTGCTGGCGCATCATGTCGATCATCTGCTCCAGTTGAACTTCAGGAATCCCCACCGAAATCGTGGTGACGTTACCGGCCGCCTTGCAGTCCAATGAATCCAGCAGGGTGGCCACCTGGCCGGCCGCCGCGTTGTTCTGCCGGTTGAGTTGGACCATGCCGGCCACGAACTTCACGACATCTACCAGCGCCTGGGCGTCTTTTTCCGAGCGCGTAATCGCCTCGGCCGAGATGTTGACCGTGTCGCCGAAGCGAATGCCGCCGCTGGCTTCATTGATGGCCGCGAGTAGATTGCCCTTCATGGCGCCGCTCAAATTCGGATCCGGCATGGCGCCCGCGAATTCGGACACCGGTACCAGCGTGGCGAACCAGAAATCGTTTTTCGAGCTCAGATCGGTGACCTTGGCCAGGAGCTGATTGCTGGGTGCGGCACCGCTCTTCTGGCGTCCAATGGCCGCCTGCACGGAAGCCAGATCACCCATAACCGCGCTGGTGCCATCGAAGAAAGCGATTGCATTTTCGACGTCCGGCTTCGCGGTTCCGGAATGAATGAGGATGTTGACGCCCTCGAAACTTGACGTCCTGACGCCGCTCCCCTGAGCAGCACTCGCGATTTTGCCGAGATCGAAGGTGCCCCGGGCCATCACCAGCCAGCGGCTGGCCGCAGTGTCCGATTCCCAATTTGACGCAATCATGATCTCGCTGACGTCCCGGCGGGGATCGAAACCAGTCTGGGCGATGAAGCTCTTAAAACCCGCGTCATCCACCTGCATATGAGAGAGGATATATTGGCCAAACAACGAGTTCTTGGTCTGGCTCACCTGGATTCCCGCGATAACCTTGGCATCCGGCATCACTAGCTTCAGGAGGGCGGGATCAGCGGCCCAAGTGGCTATAGGGAGCGCCAAAAGAACAGCAAAACGGCGTAGATTTGTCATGAAAACCTCTCTGTTGCTACTACGAGGCTAGCACGTAGGAAGTTCGGGCCATCTTAAACCGGCACTTGCTCGACGATCTCGATGCCATAGGCGTCCAACCCGACCACCTTGCGCGGATGGTTGGTTAACAGGCGAATGGTATGCAGGCCCAGGTCGGATAGGATCTGGGCGCCGATGCCGCTTTCGTGTTGCAGGCGCTTTTGGCCGTCGGGAGTGCCGAAGCTGTGATTGCGAAAGCCCGGGCCGGTCTGGTGCAGATAGACCAGCACTCCGGCGCCTTCGGCGGCGATCAATTCCAGCGACTTCCGGAGCACTCGCTGGCACTGGCATTCCACCGAGCCAAAGACATCGCCGTAAGTGCAATGCGAGTGCATGCGCACCAGAATGTCTTCGCGCCCCGCGATCTCGCCGTGAACCAGCGCCAGGTGCATCTCCGGAACGATGGTGCTGGCGTAGACGATGGTCTTGAAGTCGGCAAACTCGGTCCGCAGACAGCCCTCCGATTGACGCTGGACGAAGCGCTCGTTTTGGAGGCGATAGCGGATCAGGTCGGCCACCGAAATCATTTTTAGATTGTGCCGTTCGCAAAACTCCTTCAGGTGCGGAACGCGCGCCATGGAGCCGTCGTCGTTCATGATTTCGCAAATGACGCCGCCCGGCCGGAGTCCTGCCAGGCGCGCCAGATCGACTACGGCCTCGGTCTGTCCGGCGCGAACCAGTACGCCGCCTTCGCGGGCGCGCAAAGGGAAAACATGGCCAGGACGCGCCAGATCGGTGGGGCGGCTGGAAGGATCGATAGCCACCTGGATGGTGCGGGCGCGGTCGGCGGCGGAGATTCCGGTAGTCACGCCTTCGGCGGCCTCGATCGATTCGGTGAAGGCAGTGCCAAAACGCGAGGTGTTTCTGGACGACATCTGCGGCAGGTGCAGCGCGTCGCAGATCTCGGCGCTGAGCGAGAGACAGATCAGGCCGCGGGCGTGCTTGGCCATGAAGTTGATCGCGCCGGCGGTGACTTTTTCGGCCGCAATGGTGAGGTCGCCCTCGTTTTCGCGATCTTCGTCGTCGACGATCACCAGCATCCGGCCGGCTCGGAAATCCTCGACGGCCTCCGGGATGGAGGAGAAAGGCATGGCTTAAGTATCAGCATAGCAATCGAGAAGACAGGAGACAGGAGGCAGACGCTGTGCTGAGTAAGTTTAGTTGATTTCCTCTTGGATCCGTTGATTGGAGCGGCGACAGCATCACGACCATATTCACCTTCGCGCCCGTAGCGGCCCGCCTGCCCGTAGACTTCGCGATTCCAGCGCTGAGTTCGATACTGGCTCGAATGAGGCTGGCCATAAGAACGCTGGTAGCCGTAGCCTCCTTCTTCCCAGCCCCGGTTTCCGTGCTGACTTTCGCCGCGTTCTCCGCGTCCACCTTGCCACTCCTCGGCTTGCCGCCCAGTCCGGCGGTCAGGGGATGAAAGAGGTGTTTCTTGCTAAAGCCCGAGCTTCTTATCGAGGTCGGCGGTCACTTGCGGCAAACTTTGCGGATTGTTCACAACGTTTCGAATGCCGGAGGCGTTTTCGAACAGGGCATCCGCGGCCGCGAGCGCCAGGTTATATGACAGACGCGCGTTTTCGACGCTGAGCTGCGACCAATCCTGGTGGAGGTCTTCGAGACGTGGGATCTGGCGGGCCGCAGCGAGCTGGCGCAATTGATCGCGCGAGGAGGCCGAGAGCTGATCGCCGGAGAGCTTCTGCGCCAGGCCTTCCTGCAGCCAGGCCGGCCACGGCGTGCCTCCGGATGGAATGCCGGTAAGGCAGGCATGTACCAGCTCATGCGCTAGCGCGCGGCGCATTTGCGGACCCACTTGCTTTCCTTCCGTCCAGGCGATGTGGATGCGTCCGTCGTATTCACCGCCGCTCCACTCCGCGGCGCCGGTGCCGCGCAGGTAGGCATCCCGGCTCTGGACAATAGCGACGATTCGTTCGTCCGACGAGCAGCCAAGTTGTCCGGCGATGCGGCTATAATCTTCATCCAGAGTAGACAATATAGCCCGAGCCGTATCGGAGGGAAGCGCTTCGCCTTCGTATCGCAGCGCGATGTGTATTCCCAGGAGCTTTTCACCGCTATGGTCAGCCTCCGCCTCGCGGCGCACCCGGTCATAGACGCGGGCGAGCGTATCGTTCGGCGACAGTTCGAGCGACTGCTTCCAATAATCGAGCGCCGCGCGAAGCTGGTCCGACCGGTAAGCAGCCAGTCCCGTGAGCAGCAGCACATTAGCGTCATTACGATGGCGTTTCACGGCGGGCTCCAGCAGTTCCAGCGCCTGGACCGGCTGATTGGCGGCCAGCAGTTGCGAGGCGCGTTCCAGAGCTAGATCGCCGGAGCGCACAATCAGCTTTTGACTCGCTGCTTCCATCGGACGAAGGTCGCGGATGGCCTCAGCCGATGCGGCCGAACTTCGGCCTTTTTCAAATTGTTCCAGGCCGGCCAATCCGGAAGCCGGCACGTAGCCCATGACCAGCTTGCCATCGAGGAGGGCGGTTACCTTGAAGCAGTCCGAGCCGTCGGAGAGGCGAAAACGGATCTCCACAGGTGTTCCCCCCGGCAGACTGGCGATCACCTCGGCCGTCGCATCGCAGCCGGAGCGAAGCGCAGTTTGATCCTGCTTGGCGGACAACGCCGCGAAGAAAAAGAGGACAGGAACCACCATGCTCTTATATCGGCCTCATAAGTGACAAACTCCTCGGGTAAACACCTGACTAGGGGAAACTAACCGTTAGTCAAACCCTTTCTTCTTTCAGCACCTCGCGTACCACTTGCTTCAGCTCCTGGCGCAGGCCGGTCCAGTTTTCGGGTGCGAATTGAATGGTTTGAGTGGGAAAGGGCATATCGATCCGCGCTTCTGCGAAGCGCTTTATGATGCGGGCATTCATCTCACGCCCCACCAGCCATTGTTGGCTCGGTAACGTCCTGAAGCGGGCCTTGATAACCACCGCGAAATCGCCTAGTTTGTCGACGCCCATGATCTCCAGCGGATCGAGGATTGCGGAACGATAGGGGTCGTCGGCCATGAGCTGCTCTCCTAGATCTCTAAGTACGGCGATCACGTGGGCGGTATCTTCATTGTAAGAGATCGAGATGCTGAAGACGTAATAAGAATATTCGCGGGTCAAGTTGGAGAGGCTCTGGATGCCGCCATTGGGGAAGATGTGCACTGCGCCGTCTTCAGCCCGCAGCACAGTGGTCCGTAAATTGATCTCTTCCACCAAGCCGCCTTTGCCGTTGATGACCGCCACATCGTTGATCCGGAGCTGGTTCTCCATCATCATGAACAGGCCGCCCAGGACGTCCTTGATGATGTTTTGCGCGCCGAATCCAATAGCTACCCCGGCGACTCCGGCACCGGCCAGCAGAGGCCGAACGTCGAAGTTCATTTCTTTGAGGACCATCAGCCACGCGATCGCCCAGATCAGCACGAACATCGTATTCTTGGCTAGGCCGCCAATGGTGGCGGCGCGCTTTTCGACCTCGAATTCGGTTCCGCCCCCGGCTTTAAGCATCATGCGCACGCTGTAGTTTCGGAGCGTCAGCAAGACTCGACCCACCGCGCGCGTACAGATGAAGGCGAACACCAGGATGAAGCCGATGCGGAGAACGTTGAATGCCATCGGCAGGTAGTAGTCGACGTTCAGCAATTGGATACGGGCCGGCATGTTCTCATGATAGAGGCCGCAACGACCGGTGACTTGGCTTGGTAAACTAAGAACGATGGCAACGGATCAGAATAAAAGCTCGGCGCCGCCGGTTCGCGCCTGGGCGCCGGTGGTGGGCCTGGGCTGGCTGATACCCGGTGGCGGCCACTTCCTGCTGAAACGCAAGGGCCGCGGCACGCTGCTGCTGGTGTCGGTGCTCTCAATGTTTCTGCTGGGTCTGATGATGCGCGGCGCGATGTTCCAGCCGCAGACCGGCGATATCCTGACGACTATCATCTACGTCGGCGGATTCCTCGGAGACCTGGCATCCGGCCTGCTCTATCTGCTGGCCACCTGGCTCGGATATTCGCAGCCCGACATGGCCGGACATGTGCACGATTACGGGACCAAGTTCCTGGTGGCAGCGGGGCTTTTGAACATTCTGGCGATCGAAGACGCTTACGAAATCGCGATCGGGAAGAAAGACTAATGCCGAAAATGAATTTGTCCCACTTTGAGGCGTCGGTGCTGTTTGCGCTCTTTTCTTCCATTGTGCTGGGAGTAATTACCAAACGAACCGACGCCGAGCGGCTGCGCTACGGGCTGCGCTGCTTTGCCTACTTCGTCGCGGCGCTGATCGGGTTAGGTTGGCTGATGCGGCTGGGGCACGGGTAAAGCAAGCGGCCGCTGAAGCAAATGCGTCAAGTTTTGGTTTATCGCGGGGAGGACGGCTTTTGGGTGGTTGAGTGTCCCAGTCTGCCGGGTTGCATCTCGCAGGGTACGAGTAAGGCGGAGGTGCTCGCCGACATAAAAGAAGCCATCGAAGGTTACGTCGCTGCTTTCGAAGAGGATGGTCTACCGGTTCCGGAAGACCACCTTGATGCTGAAGTAGTGGCTGTTTAAACAGGCTCCCCGCGCTGCCTTACGGTCGCGGCTCCGCAGTGTGCCACGCGTCGTAAACCTTCATATGAGTGTTGAAGGTGGCACTCCGGAGTGCGTGAGGCGACTTAGTTTTGTGGGGCGAACGCCCCCGTTCGCGGCCGGCCCCCTGGTCGGCTATTGAGATCTGGCTGAAACTCGGTCAGCCGGGCGCGGGCGCCCACCGCGGGTCAGGGGACCCGCCCCACTCATTCTGTGCAGAACTGGGAAAACAAAGTGGCATAGCGCAGGAGTGTTTGCGCTACGTTACTGGTCGCACTTGCCGCGGCACACCGTTTCTGAAAGCTGCCGCGCCGGACCGAGCGCCGTCGGATCGGACACGCTGGGACGACGCACGCTCAGAGTCTCGGTCACCGTGTCGTGGGGACCCGGCTTCCTTTGAATCAGTTGTTGCTCCTGCAGCTTTAACTTGCCGGGGTCGAACGTGCCGGGCACATACTGCCCGAAAATATCTACCACCTGATCTTTGGAACCATCCGCGGCTGTAATTGTTTTGGTGACCTTCTGGCTATGCAGCTGCAACTGGCCGGTTGGGCCGAGCTCGTACTCGGCTGTGCTGTCGCTCGACTGCGGGCCGTGCTCGCTATGCTCGGTGGTTTCGCGAACGGTCTCCCGAAAGCCGCCGTTGCCATCTCGACGGTACGTGGTTTTGTCCTCGGTGTAGCCCGCAGGCTGCTTCACCTTGACCGTGCTCTGTTTCTCTACTGTATCGAGAGATCCATTGACCGTCGGCCTTTGCACGACGGTCTCGGCGTTCTCGGTAGAGCCGCTGACCTGTGTATCGGTGGTCGATTTTTCGATCAGCTGCATGCCGCCGTTGATGTCGCCGCGATAGGTGCTGACTTGTTTGGTCGAACTGCCATCCGGCCGCTTCTGCTCCGCGATAATCTCCTTGACCGGCGTGGTCGGGCTTCCGGTCTGATCGTAACGGCGGATCAGCCGCTCGGTCACCCGCCCCGACGAATCCTCGCTCACTACGCGCTGCTCTACTCTCTCAATCGGAACCGTGCGTCCGTTGATCGACTGGATCACCTCGGTGGTTTCCGAGCGGCCGTCCGACTTGCTATGAATCACAGACGGACCGTCGGGCACGCGATCGCCATTGATATTGACACTGCTGGTGGAGGTCACACTGCTCTGTTGGGCGGTGAGCATGCAGGCAGACGCGATGGTGGCTACAATGAATCGCTTCACGTCTTCAGGCTAGCGTCTTCCGCTTAAGGCTTCAATGCGGTAAATCCCTTAGATCCGGCGAACACTCTTTCGATCCACGGCCGGACGATCTCGCCGGCTTTGGAGGGAAACCGATGCGGGCCGGGTAGCAAGTGAAACTCGACGTCGGAGGCGCGCCGGTGCAGCCGCTCGGCGAAAGTCGAGACCACATCCACAGGATAGAACTCGTCCTGATCGCGCGAGATGTGCAGGATGGCTGCCGGGACGGGCTGGTATTTACCTTCTTCCCAATCTCGGGGAACGCCGCCGCAAATCCCGATTACGCCGGCCACCTCGCCGGGGTGTGTCGCGACGAATCGGTAATTAAGGCCGACCGGTTGCGAGAAGCCGACCAGCAGGCAGCGCTCCGGTCCGGTATCGAACCGATCGCGGAGAGCGGCCAGGGTCTTTCGCACCATCTCGTGGTGGAGGCGGACCGCAGACTGCCAATGCGGACGGATGCCCCAGTTGTAGGCGGGGACCGATTCGGCAGTGGGGAGCCCTAGATTGCCGTAGTGCTGGTTGGGTGCCTGGAGCGCGGCCACGACATAATGTTGTTCGCTGGCTAGGGCGGTAGTCAGCCGCAACATGGCTTCCGGATTGGAGCCATAACCATGCAATGCCAATATGATCAATGGGTTAGGCGGGACAGGGTCGGGCACATGGAGCAGGTAGCGGCATTCTAATTGGACGGTAAAGGTGTATTGTTCAGGGGACATTGAACTAAACCGGAACCTTCATAATAATCCGCGGAGTTCCCGCCGATAAAGGCTAAGAAGGCCTGCGGGTGGCTCAAACGGGTGATTTGCACAGTTACGACAGCGCCGGAACCTCGTGCGCGGAAGAGTCCGACAACGCTCAGAACAGAATTCGGGCTGAACTCGCCAAGGAGCGCGATTTCATTGCGGCGGTATTGCAGGCTTCCGGTGCCTTGGTAATCGTAACGGATCGGGAAGGACGCATCATTCGCAGCAATCGAGCTTGCGAACTGGTAACCGGATATAGCGAAGCTGAACTCCAGGGCAAGATCTTCTGGGAGGTCTTTATCACTCGGCAGGGAAAAGCCGCTACGCGCGCCCGTTTCGAAGCTCTGCTTACAACCCGGCTATCAAGCCAGGCTCCCGCAGTCTTTGAAAATGAATGGATCGATAAATCGGGTAACGGCCGTCACATTTCGTTCTCCAACACCGTGCTGATCGGTGACGATGGCCGCGCGGAGTACGTAGTCACCACTGGGATCGATATTACGGAGCGCCATCGGACTGAGCAGGCGCTGCTGAAATCGGAAGCGTTGTTTCGCTCGATTTGGGAAGCTTCCCGTCATCCCATGGTTTTGACGGATCGTAGCGGGACGATTTTGAAGGGGAACGAAGCTTTTTCCGCTATGGTAGGTGTGGACGCGGTCGGGGGTTTAAATATTGCGAGTCTATTTCTGGCGGAAGACCAGGATGCCATGGGCGCCTACTACAGCGCGCATTATGCATCGCCCGGGGCGGAAACATGCCTGGACCGTGAATTTCGCTTCGCCAATGGCCATTTCGGAGCGTTCGACGTTTCGTTCACCATGGTGGATCTGCCGGGCCGGAGCTCGCAGTTGTTGAGCATCTACAGCGACGTTACGGCGCGCAAACGCGTGGCCGACGAACTGGCGCGAGCCAAGGAGGCTACCGAGACCGCCAATCGCGACTTGGTGGAAGCCAACCGATATCTGGAAGGGACCGGCCGCCTGGCGCGCGAGATGGCGGAACGGGCCGAGGCGCTCAGTGCGGCCAAGAGCGAGTTCCTGGCCAACATGACGCATGAGATACGAACCCCGCTGAACGGGATACTGGGCATGACAGATCTGACCCTGCAAACAGATTTAAAGCCGGATCAACGCGAGTACATCGATCTGGTCAGATCTTCGGCCGAAGCATTGCTGTTCCTGGTGAACGACGTTCTGGATTATTCGAAATACGAGGCCGGCAAGCTGGCGCTGCACGATCTCGATCTTTCCGTGCGGACTCTGATGGCCCAAGTGTTAAAACCCTTGGCGCTCAGAGCCTCTTTGAACAACCTGCGCTTCGAATACGTAGTGAGCGACGATGTGCCGGATCGTTTGATCGGTGATCCGCACCGGCTGGGGCAGATCCTGATGAACCTGGTCAGTAATGCCATCAAGTTCACGCACGCCGGGAAAATTTCCGTAAGCGTGCGCCAGGAGTCCATCCAGGCTCCGAAAGTCACGCTGCTCTTTAGCGTCCGCGATACAGGCATCGGTATTCCGCCCGAGAAACATCGCGTGATTTTCGACCCGTTCACTCAGGCGGATGGATCCACCACGCGAAAGTATGGCGGCACGGGGCTGGGATTGTCCATCGCCTCGGGTCTGGTAAAAATGATGGAGGGACGAATCTGGGTGGAAAGCCAGCCTGGCCAAGGCGCCACTTTTTATTTCACAGTCACGATGAGCTTAACCGGCGAGAAGGCCGCGCACCGCTCGGGTCGCTTGGCGGATGACCTCCGCCAGCGTGACAAACGCAGCATACGTATCTTAGTGGCCGAAGATAACACCGTCAATCAGAGGCTGGCTACCCAGGTGCTCGAGCGGGAAGGGCATCAGGTACAGGTGGCCAGCTCCGGCCGGGAAGCGATCGCCATTTTGGAGCGGGAAGAGTTCGACCTGGTGTTGATGGACATCCAGATGCCGGAACTGGACGGTCTGCAGGCGACCGCTCACATTCGGCAAATGGAACATATTTCAGGCAAGCGGCTTCCGATCGTGGCGATGACCGCGCAGAGCGGCGATTTAGATCGGCAACGTTGTCTGAGAGCGGGTAT
>DATHOT010000089.1:0-14351 GCA_035484655.1 Bryobacteraceae bacterium
CATCTGACGCGGGAAGTCGGGTTCGGCGCCGTTGGATTCTCGCCGGCGACGGCCAATCCGGATCGTCTTTACAGCATTGGAACTCAAAAGATGAGCAGTATCCTGGGTGGGTTCGAGGAACTGGCCTGGGAATATCGCGACCGGGCTGTGGAAGGCCGGCAGCACGGCTTCACCAACGCCAACGACACCATTAAGGAGCTGCATTCAGGCATCAGCAAGGCGTATCCGTGCGGCGCCGGGCTGGGGTTGCTGGGTGTTGGCACGGCCGGCGACATCAATCTGTGCCATCGTTTTGTCGACTCGCCGGTCGGGCAAATGGGACATGTGAAGCAGGGCGGCATCGATCATGCAGCCCGTTCGCAATTCCTCGAGACGCACCACTTGGGCGCGCGCTTTGACTGTCACACCTGTTGGGCGCGGCCGGTCTGTTCCGGTGGCTGCTACCACGAGGCATTTATTCACTATGGAAGTACAGCTGCGGCCAATCTGCACTATTGCGATTGGATCCGGGGTTGGAATGATCTCTGTTTGCGGATTTACGGGGAGATTAGCGTCCGGAATCCGTCGTTCTTGGACCGCTTTAATGAAAACTGACTTCGAGAAGGAGCCAAACGATGAGTGCGTTGAAAGCTATTAATCGCAAAGCCCGAAAGATGGAACGGGCTGTAAGTGCCGTCAATGCGGATGTTCAGGCCCTCCAGGCCCGTGGAGGCGAAGGCAAGGTTTACTATCCGATGGGTTGTACGCTGAACTTCACACCGGGCTGGGAGGTGGATTCTTCCGGCGGCACTGCCGGTCTTTGCCAACCGGTGGAGCGCGATCTCTTTGATTGCCACCTGGGCTGCGGCTGGCCGGCGCAGGTACCCGATCATTTAAACAACGCAGTTGACTGGACGGATAAATGCGCCTCGGCCGCGAACGATTGGCGCAACATCGACATCGTATTTCCCTAAACGGAGTTGTCTGGCATGAAAAAACTCGTACCTATTCTGCTGAACGTCGCGATCGCCGGGATGATCTCCGGTCAGGCTGCTTTGGCCGGCCCGCTCATGTATATCGGCACGCTCGACAAAAAGCTTCTGGTCATCGATGAGGACAAGGAAGAGGTCGTCGACCAACTGCCGCTGGAAGGGATCCCGCGCACCACGGCCCTCTCGGCGGATCGAAAGACCTTATACATTTTCACCACTCAGATGCTCGTGGAGACCGTCGACCTGGAGGCGCGGAAGGTGCTGAGCACTTTCAGCATCGCCGACCCGAACACTCATCTGCGCTTACAGGGCAATGCGCCGGATCGGATCAATGTGGGAAGCAACACACGATTCTCCGGCTTGGCGGTGGATCCGAATGGCCGCTACATCTACACAACCATGCGCGTGGTAGTGAAGGACATCGATCAATATCGAATCGAACCGCCGCAGTTTGTAGCGATCGATCTTCAAGAGAAGAAAGTTGCGAAAGCGTGGCCCTTCCCCCAGGATATGGACCAAGGGTTCGGATTCAATGCCACTTACAAGGTCTCGCCGGACGGCAAGCTGCTGTATGTCTTTCAGGACGATGTCGTCGTCTTCGATCTAGCGACGTTCAAGCAGGTAGATACGATTTCGCTGGCGCAACCCGAGTATCCGGGCGCGACCCCGTATCGGCTGGCGGCAAATGAGGACTCATTCGATGAGCCGGATACAGTCACTAACGTATTCACGTCGGTGGACGAGATCGTGCACAAAGGCACCCTAGGCCTGGCGAAGATCAACTTACTTAGCCGCAAGGTCGACTACTTCCCGATTGGACCCATGCTGCCCATGATGGGCTTCCAGGTTTCGCCGGATCACAAGCGCGGCTACTCGGTGATGCCGAAAATCGGCACGGGCGCGAACCGCTTGACGGAGTGGTGGGTGTGGGATTTGCAAAAACATGACGTCATCAAGAAGAAGGAATTCGAGTCGCGGCCGACCTTCCGATTCGCCGTGGGGGGGACGGGCAAGAAGCTATATATGTACGGCGCGGGATCGACGCTCGAAATCTTCGATGCCGAGACGCTGGAATCACGCAAGGTCATTTACCTGAATAAGGACACCACCACCAACCTAATTACGCTCGCCAGTCGATGATGGCCGGTAGCGGTCGTGGTCTGAAAATCGCAGTGATCGACAGCGGAGTCAACCTCCGGCACCCGCACATCTCCGCTCCGACTCACCGCGTCGTCATTGACCCGGCGGCTGAGGAACTTTCCGAGGAAGATCCTGTCGGCCACGGAACAGCCGTTACCGCAGCGATTCAGGAGAAAGCCCCGGACGCGGAGTATTACGCTCTGAAGTTGTTTGGAGCCACTTTGCGCGCGACGTCGGATCGTTTGATTCGAGCGATAGAGTGGACCATCGAAAATCGGATGGATATCGTCAACCTCAGCCTGGGGACTTCGAACTTCGATCGTCGGGACGAACTGCAAGGGCTGGTGGAGCGCGCTGCTCCGGCGGGCTTACTACTGGTTTCAGCGCGGAGCGCGGGCCCGCAACCGGTGTTGCCGGGCATTCTCCAAGGAGTGATCGGCGTGGAGGTGGATTGGGCTCTGCCGCGGGATCGTTATCGCGTGGCCGAAGCCGATGGCACTCCGTATTTTCTGGCCTCCGGTTATCCGAGGCCCTTGCCTGGAATCACCCCTGCCCGCAATCTCAACGGGATCAGTTTCGCGGTGGCGAATATGACGGGATTTGTCGCGCGCGCCCGTGAAAGCCGGAAGAGCCGTTCCTTCCGCGAAATGTGTGACGTTTTGGCCGCCGAGGCTTCAACCCTGGCAACATGACCAAGCTTCCGACATTCGCCTTACTTTTGGCCACCCTCCCGGCGACGAAACTGCCCTTCACGATCGATGCGTCCGAAGACGCCAGCAGCGAATTTGCGGGCGCTCCCCGCGTCCAGTCTTTTTCGTTTGCGCAATGGAAAGGGCGCTGGGTATTCATCGGTGGAAGGATGGCCGGGTATCACAGCGTCGGCGGCGGGCCTGCCGAATTTTTGCGGACCGACGCGAATCGCGATGTCTGGGTGGTGGATACAACGGTCAGACCGGCGCGAACTTATCGTCTCCCGGTCGAGGCGCTGCCGGGAAGCCTCGCCGCAGTGAAAGATCAATGGACGTCGACCGGACAGCTCTATTTCCAGGACGGACCAAAGCTGTACATTTGCGGCGGCTACGGCCAGGATCATCGCGGCCAATGGTTGACGTTTCCTCTGATCTCCCAGATCGACTTGCCGCGGTTGATTGACGGCGTGATGGAGGGCCATCTGCCGGCGTCCAGCATCGTGTTCGCCTCGACGCCATTGGTCCAGTCGGCGGGCGGCGAGCTGGTAAAGCTTGGCGATTGTTTTTACCTGGTCATGGGGCACGTGTTTACGGGCAGCTACACCGCTTTCGAAGGTCGTGCAGAGCATAACGCGGAAGAGGTCTCGCAGACTTATGTGAATGAAATTCGAAAGCTGAAGATTGTCGTGACTCCAGGCGGTGGACTGAGCGTCCACCTGGTTCATACGTATCGGGATGAGACCGAGTTTCACCGGCGCGATCTGAACGTGACTCAATTTCTGTCGCCGAAAGGCCTGGGCTTGGCGGCATACGGTGGAGTGTTTACGCCTGAAACGCAGTTGAGCTACAGCAAGCCGGTTTATCTCTTTGAAAATTCCGAGCCGGTTGTCGACTCCGGCTTCGAACAGAAAATGAACGCTTACTCGTGCGCCCGGTTGTTGATGTACGACCGATCCACCGAAACCATGTACTCGACATTCTTTGGAGGAATCAGCAGGTTCTGGTGGGATCCAGTGTCGGCCGCTTTCGTAGAAAATCCGAGGATCGGCAGTAAGACCGAAGGAGCTTATCTGGACGGGCTGCAATGGAGCGATCAAATTTCAACGATCAGAACGGTAATGGCGGCGGGACGGGAAGCGACTACCGAAGTTGTTCATCCCGGCTTCCTGCCCGGGTTCCTGGGAACTGACGCGGTCTTTATCCCGGCGCCTGAAGTTGGGCGTGCTCATCCGTCCACCAATATTCTTGATTTCGAGCGCCTGCCGCGGACCAAAACAATGGTGGGCTACATTTATGGCGGCATCCGGGCGTATCCTTACCGATTTCCCTACAGCAAGACTTCGACGCCGTACAATGCCGGCACGGTTCCAACCAAGCCAAGCGATCTGATTTTGAAAGTGTACGTCCAGCCTCAGGGCCGCTAGGGCGCTCGGATAACCCAGACTGCTGGGGGGCCGTTCGCCATGGTACTCATCTCGCCAGGCGCCGATCTGCGCCCGAGCGGTCATGCCACGGCTTGAAGCCCGTTTTTCGCGACTAGAGCGAGAAGTTTGAGCGATGCTCCTTGCGGATGCTTTTCGCCGCGCTCCCATTGGCTGACCAAACCTGTCGTCACATTGAGATAACGGGCGAAGACCGCTTGGCTGGCTCCTTCTCGCAGACGAAGCGCGCGGATTTCTTTGGGCTTGAGCAGACGTACCGGCGTCAGGCACAGGTCATCGAATTCGCGCATTGTGCGCTTGTCCATGACTCCGGCGGCATGTAAGCCTTCCGCAGTTTCGTGGATCGAAGCCATCAGCGGACTACGGTATTGTTTTCTCATCGCACATCACCTCTATAATCTTCCGGACGCGACCACTCGCGCGATCGTCTTGTCATCGAAGGCCAATAATTCGGATGCGAGCTTCTTCAGGGCAACCAATTCGTCATTCCTTATGTTGTCCATCTCGTTCTTCGCAAATCCGCCAATCAATCCTCGTTCGGCACCGCGGATCGCTTCGCACAGCTCGCCATCGCCGATCTCGGCCTTCTTCGCAAAACGTACGAATGCCTTGTTCTTGAACGTCCGCATCTCCCCGACCCAGAATTGCCACCGAAAGAGCTCTGAGGTTATTATAACACTAAGTGCTATAGTTCGAAAAATTAGAGTCTAGACGAAAAACCAGTGGGCCATACCCCGGCTGCTCCACCTGTGGAAGAATCATATTGATAGGAGCCAGCCGCCTTGCCTCAAAGTAACTCCATTGGAGTCCCGGTTCCGGTGCGCACTCCGGGAAGCGCCGCCAAACTGTTCGGCGATCTCAAGGTGCGGCCCAAGTTGATGGTGCTGCATAATCTGTTTTTCACGATTCTGGCCGTGGGTGTGTACTTCGCGCTGTACCCCTATCTGCCAGAGCAAGCCAAAACCAACTTCTTTATCGTGCTGGGCGGGATCTACATTCTTGCAGTGCTGGCGCTCGAGACCACCATCATGCCGCTGTATGTCTACCGACCGCTGCGGCTCATGTTGAACGCCGACCAGGCCACTCAGCACGGCAACCGCGAGCAGGAGATCATCGATGAGCAGTTGATCCTGGGCGACGAGATCGGGCAAATCATGCGGTCGCGCAACGCCACCATCCTCGATCTTCGCAAGCGCGAGGACGAACTGGAAGAAGCTTTGCGGCGCTTGGAAGCGCAGGATCGCCTGGTGAGCCTGGGGCTGCTCAGCGCCAGCGTAGCGCATGAATTAAATACGCCACTGACAGTGCTGCAGGGCTCCATTGAGAAGCTCACCGAAACTACGCGCGATCCCGCAACTTTGGAGCGCCTGGCCCGCATGCTGCGCGTAACGCAGCGGATTCGCAAGATCAGCGAGAGCCTGGTCGATTTCTCGCGGGTCCGCAAGCAACATCTGGAACCGGTTCCGCTGCGCAACTTGATCGACGACGCCTGGAGCCTGGTCGCCATCGACGAAAAGGCCGCCGGCGCGCATTTCGAGAATCTGGTGGGGGCCGGCGACGTGGTGACCGGCAATTCCGATCGCCTGATCCAGGTCTTCGTCAACCTATTGCGCAACGCGCTTTACGCCATTCGTCCTTGCGGTAAGATTGCGGTTAATTCGAGACATCTGAGCCGCAATGCGCAATCCTGGATCTCGGTTACGGTGGAAGACGATGGGCCGGGCATTCCTTCCGACGTGCTGCCGGATATTTTTGAAGCGTTCGTCTCCAGCCGGCTGGACGCCAACGGAACCGGTTTGGGCTTGACCGTCGCCGAGGGAATCGTTCATCAGCACGGCGGCACTATTGCCGCCTCCAATCGCGTCGAGGGCGGCGCGTGTCTCGAGGTCGCGTTGCCGGTTTCCGAGCCGCGGCGAGTGGGAAGCCACGCATGAGCATCAAGACCATTTCCGATCAGCCGACCGAGACTCAAAACCCGAATGGATTCGTGGATCTGGCCATCCTGGACGACGACCTCGATTTTTGCAATTATCTCGAAGACGCGCTCAAAGATGACGGGCTGTACGTCATTCGAACTTTCGCCCATCCGGCCGGCCTTTTCGCGGCCTGTGAGCAGCGCCTGCCGGACATCGTTCTGCTGGACATGAAGATGGGCGAGTTCAAAGGCGACAAGGTTCTGGAGCAACTGCAGAGCGCTTATCCGGGCCTGTGCGTAATCATCATCACCGGCTATCCATCGCTCGAAGACATGCGCGCCACCTTCAAGATGAAGGTGTTCGATTACATCTCCAAGCCATTCTCGCTCGCGCAGCTTCGCCAGACGCTGCTGAACGCGATCGAGAAATTCGGATTCGGCCGCATGACCCAGAACCGGCTGCGCGAGCGGCTGGGCCATCAGATCAAGATGCTGCGCGTGGAGCGGGACTGGTCGCTCAAAGACCTGGCCGCCGCCACCAAGCTGAGCATTTCGCAGATCAGCTCCATCGAGCGGGGCGCGAACCTGCCCAGCGTCGAAAGCCTGCTGGCGATTTGCCGCGCCTTCGACAAGCGGCCCTCGGAAGTGCTGGCGGCGATCGATTTCTAAACGGCAATGCCTTCCCGCGACGAAGCCGTCAGCTTGGCTACCAGCTTCGCCGCATCTCCAGAGGAAGAAAAAAGCCGCCAGCTGATTCTGGCTCTGCTCGAACATACTCCAGCTCCCTTCTCGCGCGATCAGTTTCATCCCGGACACATCACCTGCACCGCGCTGGTGCTCGATCCGGATGGCCGGCGCGTTCTACTGGTGCATCATCATCGTCTACGCCGCTGGCTCCTGCCGGGCGGGCATGTCGAAGCGAGCGATGTAACCTTGGGCGACGCAGCCCGGCGCGAAGCAGTGGAAGAGACTGCGGTGCGGATCGTGCCCGCAAACACCGCGGGCCTGGCCGGGATGGATGTCCATGGAATCCCGGCGCATAAAGGCGAGCCATTTCACCTGCATCACGATTTGATCTTCAGACTGGATGCGGAAGCGAGCGATATCGCGTGTACGGAGGAAGCGCCCGCAGTGGCCTGGTGCGGGATGGACGAAATCGATCGATACGGCGTTCCAGCCAGCATTGTCTGCGCTCTTCATCGTGTTGCGGTACGATAAACCGAAGAAGGAGTCCCATGAAATCTGCAGCCCTGTTGTTGCTGGCCACTTCCGCCCTGTTCGCGCAAAGCAAGCAGCCCGACCTGTGCGTACCACCCCCCAGCGGCGTAGCGCCGTCGCTGCCTGCCAAGCTGATGACTGGGCAAGGCGACGTCCACTTCCCTATCACTACGTCGAATCCCAAGGCACAGCAGTTCTTCGACCAGGGCGTGGCGCAGTTGCATTCCTTCTGGTCGGTGGAAGCGGAGCGATCGTTCCGCCAGGCAGCCGAACTCGATCCCGACGCGCCGATGCCGCAATGGGGCATCGCGATGGTAGCGGCCGGCGACTACCGCCCGCGCTTCCAGCTGGACAGCGCGGAAAAAGTTTTCGGCAAGGGGAATCCATATCGCGCCGCCTCGCGAGCCTCCGAGGCTGCCCGCCGCGCCGATGAATTGGCCCAGGTTCCCGGTAAAGCGACTCCGCTCGAGAAACTCTACATCGCCTCCATCGTCGCCCGGCGTGATCCAAAAGTAAAAGATCAGGATGAGGCGTACATCCTGGGCTTGCGCGCGATCGTGGCGCAATATCCGAACGAGGTGGAAGCCAGAACCTATCTTGCGCTGCATCTGATGCGCGGGTTCACTCTACCAGACAAAACTCCACGCGGGACTTCCATGGAAGCGGTGGCCATCCTGCGCGATCTACTGGTGAAGGCCCCCGATCATCCCGGCGTCCACCATTACGTGATTCACGGGTTCGAAGGCGCCACGTTCGCCAAAGACGCCTGGCCGAGTTGCAAGCGCTACGCTGAGCTGGTTCCTAACATTCCACACGCCCTTCACATGCCCGGTCATATTTATTCGCAGACCGGCCGCTGGGAAGATGCGGCGAAGTCGTTCGCCGCGGCAGCCGAAAACGAACGGGGCTACATCCAGGCTGACCGGTTGTATGGGACCGGCCATCACGGCCACAACGTCCACTATCTGGCAACCGCGTACTCCTTTCAAGGCCAGTACGACAAGGCCGAAGGCGCCGCGCGCGAATTGCTCGGTTTCAAAGAAAACCCACGCGAGCTGGCATCGGTGGACGGATTCACCAGCGCCTATCGGCAAGGCTGGTTCGCGATGCTACGGACTTTAGTACAGTCTGAAAGCTGGGACGAAATTCTGGACGGTAAGACGCTGCCGGTCTACGATAAGCCGCGCGAGCAAGCCTGGCGGCATTGGGCCGTGGCGCTGGCTTACGCTGCCAAGGGGAACGCGACCGAGGCCAAAGCCGAGGCCAAGCTGATGGAGGAAGCGCTCACCGAATACAAGGAAAAGGTGAAGATGCCGGTTCCCGAAGTCCTCGAAATTGCTCGCGAAGAACTGGACGGCCATTTGAAACTGGCCGAGGGCAAGCTCGAACCCGGCCTGAAGAAGCTGGATCAAGCAGCCAACATGGAACTCCATATGATGTACTCGGAGCCGCCCTATTATCCGCGGCCGGTACTGGAGGCATTGGGCCAGGCGGCGCTTAAGAATGGCAAGCTACCGGAAGCCGAGTCGGCATTCCGCCGCGCGCTGGAGCAATATCCAGGGAGTCACCGGGCACAGGTTGGCCTTCGCGCGGCATTAGACCGCAAAACGGACGCACGGCATAAAACTGAAGCAGCCGGATTCTGAGGGTGGCGGTTTATAAACCGGTGAGCACTCGGAGGAAGATGCTCACCGGCCGGCAGCCCGAAGTACTTTCGCACCTCAGATTGCCTAACTCAACTCGGAATGTCGCCGGAGGAGGGATAGGGAACCTGGATATGGCGCCACTTCGAAGGACGCTCTGATTCGGCAAAAGGTTTCCCTGGCAAGATACTACCATAACTTCTCTAGAATGATCCAGAAGAAATCGCTCCCCATGCATTTTTATCTTCGGCCGAATTGGTCCATACAACCGAGGCCACTTTCCGAATGATCACCAGGAAAGAAAACGCCCCCACCAGTAGCAGTATGCGAACCCATACGAACGCAAAGTAGAACCCACCTGTACGCTCGACTATGAACCCCGTCACCACCGACGCCACGATGCCCGCCAGATTGCCCACCCCGTTCTGGATTCCCGTCCACATGCCGGCAAAGAGATTCGCGGTGTACATGCCGAAAACAAAGGACGCCAGAATCAGCAGGGACATTGCTGTCACCTGGCCGGCCGCGACCGCTGATGGCAGCAGCAGTACTGCTAAGTCTTGCGGACAAGCGTAGCCGAGGCGCCTCGCCGAATCCAGGCCCCGGCGAACCAGACACCCGTGGGTGACCCAAGCCTCTCTTTTCTTCAAGATATCAATGAGGCTGGCGCCCGGAACGCGAGCCGGAATGGCCGACGGCTGGCATCTTAGGGGCCATAAAAAGCCAGGGAACCAGCCAACCGAGATCGTTTCCACCTTTTCCAGAGGGACAGTGCGGTTTTGCCAATGGTCTAATCGACGTCGGCGGCAAGCATGGCCCGCCCTTTGGACTGACCGATTCACTAATCCCCAGCAGCAGACGCAGGACGAACGACGCCGAAAATCCGGTAGCAACGGCCAGTGAGCGCCGTTGCCAGGACCAGGGAGCCGACGGCTAGTACGGCGATTACGTTGAAGCAATCGATCAGGCAGCGGAGACAATCTGGAAACCGGCATAAGTCCAAAAGAAGACCGAGCAAGAATCCGAGTGCAGTGGGGTTTGAGAAGCAGTTCGTTGCTGAGCGCTACTCCGGCCACTGAAAGGATGTCGCGGTCGATGTAATTGATCGCGACTGAGGCGACCAGCGGAATCAGGACGAACCATCCGAGGGGTGTAACCCGCCTGACAGCCCCCGCTCCGCTGCTAGCCACCGTGTGAGTGCATCATTGCTTAGCGGGTTTGTCCCCGGGAATTGCCGGATTGTGGTTAGGGGCTCCAACGGGGATCTAACAGTTAGAAGCGCTCCACTCCGCCCACATCGGACTCGACGGCGGCTGGTCCCGGGGATACATCAAGGCTTTCCGTAGCAATCTCACTTTCAGCCTGCATTGTATAGCGAGCATCCAGGCGTTCGCCCACTTCCTTGCGGCGCGTTTCGCCCAGCACCGGAGTTTCATTGGTCAGGAATTCAAGGGAAAGGTGAATCGCTTTTCTCATTTCCGCAAGCTGGTCGGCGACCAGCCCCAAGCGTTGGGCAACCCGGCCTTGGAACTGGAAGGCCATGATGGAGCGCGAGATTTCGTCCGCCAACTGATGGCCTTGACGCACCGAGGACTCCAAAGTGGACTCCATTTCGGTGTGTGTTCGCGTTAGCTCTCGGAGTGCGCGCTCCAACTCCGCGCGGCTGGCTTCCAGCGTTCCGACGCTCATCCGCGCCATTTCTTCCAACTCGCCGGAGGTTTCCGCCACGGTAGCGCGGAGCTGTTGCATCTCACCTATCAGCCGATCCGTGATTTCTTCAGAGCGGCGGGCGTGCGAGGAAATTTCATCGGCCACCACACCGAATGCGGCTCCCTACTCTCCGAAGTGCGCGGCTTCCACCTTAGCATTCAGCGCCACCAGCTCGCTTCCGAAGGCGATGCGATCAATTTCCCTCAGAGCGCGAACGATCCCCGCCGCTGAGGTTTCCATAGTCTTCATGCGTTCGATGACCTGGGAAGAAACGTATGGCCGCGCTCGGCCTGCTGACCCAATTCGGCGAGAGTATGGCGGGCGGACGTGAGCAGCGTTTCAATGCCCGAGCCTTGACCAGATCCGACTAAGCGCCGACGTGGACCTCTTTTTTCGCGACCTGGTTTGGTTAAGCCAGTTTGGTATAGCCAGGGCTCTACTAGCGCAAAAGCGCTATGAACTCATATCGGCCGATGGAAGCGAGCTGTGAATAGTCCTATCGGAGATAGAACAGGCTCAATCGCGGCATACCGGAAGATTCGAGCAAGCGCCGCTCGAGATATTGCTTTTCGAGCATGGCCAATTGATCGGCGGTCATCTTGCCTCGATACGGGCGCAGCTCGCGATCCAAGTCTATTCGAGCTGCCAAAAGCTGGTCTTCGGTCTGATGCGTACGGGCGATCGCGACCATCTTGTCTTCGAGCGCGGTGAGGCGCCGCTCCAGGTCTTCAAGGTCGCGATACATGGCTTCGGCAGCGGTAGCCAGGCGGTCGACAGACGCTGCGATCTCTTCAAAGCCCGGCTGTTTGCGGATCTCGGCAACGTTGGCGCGGAGATAGGCCTGTAGTTCTTCCAGGCTGAACGGCGCCGACGCCGGTTTCCTCGACTCGGCCGGACGCGACAGACCCGCCATCACCTGCGCCTCCGCCAGAACGGCTTGCGCGCAATAGGCCACCGAGTTCACCATTTGGATGCGGCTCTTTCCGGCGCGCCATTTCTCGAACGCGACGTCGATGCCGCGCAAAACCGCCTCCAACGGAACACCGGCGTTCTTCCAGGTTTCCACCAGCGCCCAATCGAGCGGGGACATCAGGAACAGGCTGGTGCCACGCGCCTTTTGAAAATGTTCCTCGACCTCGGTGAAATAATTGAAGTAGTTGGAAGGCCAGGCTACGTCTTCTGGTTCCGGCGCCATATGATTTCCAGGCCTTCGAGCGTAAGATCCTCGTTGATCTCTTTCACTGTGCGCGACACCTGGGCGATCAAACGCGCCTGGCCTCCGGTGGCAATCACTGTAGTTTTCGCACCCAGCTCGGCGATCACGCGCTCCACGATTCCGTCAATCAGGCCCGCGAAACCGTAGTACAGGCCGGACTGAATGCTGTTCACGGTGTTTTTGCCGATCAGACGAGCCGGCTCCCTGAAATCAACCATGGGAAGCCGTGCAGTCTTGGCGAACAGGCCGCTGATCGACATGCCGATGCCGGGGCAGATCATTCCGCCCAAATATTCGGCGTTGGCCGACACAACATCGAAGTTGATGGTGGTTCCGAGATCGACGACTACCGCCGGCCCGCCATAGCGGTGGTAGGCCGCCACGCCGTTCACTACGCGGTCGGCGCCTACTTCGCGAGGATTGTCGTACAGGACTTTCAATCCTATATCAGTGTCGGGCGTCACGAATAGCGGCGTGGTGTGGAAGTATCGCTCCGCCATGCCCGTTAGCGGCGCATCGAGCGAAGGCACGACGCTGGCGATGATGATGCCATCGACCCGCGCCAGATCGAGCGAGGCCAGCGCAAACAGGTTGCGCATCAGTACGCCCCATTCGTCGGCGGTCTGCTCGTGAATGGTGCGAAGCCGCCAGCGGCCGATCAACTCACGGCCCTCGAACGCGCCGATGGTGATGTTGCTGTTGCCGGCATCGAGAGCTAAGAGCATGGACGTACTCCTCCCGCCAGAATTACGTTTTTCGTTCCGTCGTCACGTTGCAGAATCAGAAAGCCGGAACTGTTGAGGCCCGCCGTAGTGCCTTCGAGCGACGAATGGCCCTGATCCACGGATACCCGGCGGCCGTGGACGAAGCTGGATGCTTGCGAGAACATTGCCAAGATCGGTTCCCCGCCCTCTTTTTCAAGCAGCGTGCAAAACCGGTCGACACTTCCGGCAAGTTCAACTAAAAGCTGCTCGCGCGAATGAATCCGGTGGGTTGCCAGGCGCAACGAGGTCGCGATGTCCGTCAATTCTTCCGGGAACGTGGAATGATTCACGTTAATGCCGATGCCTGCAATGATAGCCGAGCTTTCCAGTTGCGTCAGAATTCCGGCGCACTTGCGGGATTGAATAAGCACGTCATTGGGCCAGCGCAGGTCACAGACCAGATCGGTCGCCTGGAGGATCGCTTCGCGAGCGGCGAGGCCAAGCGCCAACGTCACCAACGGCAGCGTGTTGGGGGCAAATCGATGCCGCAGAACGATCGAGACATACAGACCCGATCCGGACTCCGAGTGCCACGCGCGGCCGTGGCGACCCTGACCCGCGGTCTGTTCTTCTGCGCCGACTATGGTTCCGGAGTGGCATGCGGCCGCAGCCAGGCGGCTGGCTTCAAGCATTGTGGATTCGATGGAGGGATGCCAATCGATGCGGCTGTCGGGCAAGCGTGACCGCACCCATGCGAGGTCGAAGGCCATCGTTATTCGAGCTCCAGATGGAAGTGAATGTCGACGGCTCGCGCGGAGTGCGTGATGGCGCCGACGGAAATGAAATCCGCGCCGGTCTCGGCATACGCGCGCACAGTGTCGATAGTGATGCCGCCCGAAAGCTCAACGGTCGCCCGGCCGGCGATGTACCGGATCCAATCTTTGGCTTCGGAGGGGCTGAGGTTGTCGAATAGCAGCCTCTTCGCGCCGCAATCGAGTGCTTCTTCCAGCTCAGTGCGGGTGCGGACTTCGATCTGGATGGGCACCTTGGCGTTTCGCGTTGCTTCGAGCGCCGCTCGAACACCGCCCGCGGCTGTGATGTGATTGTTCTTGATCAGCACCGCATCGAAGAGGCCCATCCTATGATTAGTGGCCCCGCCCGCGCGAACCGCCATCTTCTCCAGTTCCCGCAGGCCGGGGATGGTCTTGCGAGTATCGAGAATACGGCAGCCGGTGCCCGCGACGGCGTCGACATACTTGCGCGCTTCGGTCGCGATGCCACTTAGGTGTTGGAGAAAATTGAGCGCCACGCGTTCTCGCGTGAGCAGCTTTTGGGCCGGCCCGCGAACCGTCGCGATTTCTTTTCCGGCTTGGAGGCAGGTGCCACTCGGCGCTTTCAAATCGATGTCGTCGTATAAAAGGGGCAGCAGTTCCGTGCCGGCTACAACGATGGGATCCCGGACAAGGAAGCGGCCAGTGGCCAGACGGTCCGCGGGAACGCAGAGATTAGTCGTGACATCTCCTGAGCCGATGTCTTCTTCGAGCGCGCGCTCGACGATCTGGGACGGAGTCATCGAAGATCGTTCAAAACAGCGCGGCTTTTTTCGAGTTGGGCGACGTATTCGGCTCGCTTCGCGCGCAGAGAATCCACTACATGCGCCGGAGCGCTGCTCAAGAATTTGTCATTGGTGAGTTGGCGGTCCT
>DATHOT010000090.1:0-6610 GCA_035484655.1 Bryobacteraceae bacterium
ACGCGGCAGCGTAGAGCGTGTTCGGGCTCA
This sequence comes from Bryobacteraceae bacterium, assembly GCA_035484655.1. GTDB lineage: Bacteria > Acidobacteriota > Terriglobia > Bryobacterales > Bryobacteraceae > Palsa-89. Next base: position 31 of record DATHOT010000090.1, read on the forward strand.
GTGGGTCAATGGCAATGTCCGACACACCGGTGTCGTCGTTGATATACAGCGATTGCGTCCAGGTTGCGCCTCCGTCAGACGTTTTGAACACGCCGCGTTCTTTGTTTGGTCCCCAGAGGTGGCCTAGCGCCGCGACATAAACGATATTGGGATCGCCGGGATGAATCACGACGCGGCCGATGCTCTGCGTATCTTTAAGCCCCATGTTCGTCCAGGTTTTTCCCGCGTCCATGGACTTGTAGATCCCGTTCCCCCACGATGCACTCTGGCGATTGTTCGGCTCACCGGTGCCCACCCACACGATGGACGGATCGGACGGCGCAAGCGCGATATCGCCGATGGTCGAGTTGGGCTGGTCGTCGAAGATCGGCGTCCAGGACGCACCGGCATTCACCGTCTTGAAAACTCCGCCGGCCGCCGACCCTACATAAATGATGCGTGGATCGGATTCGACCACCGCGAAATCATCCACACGGCCGCCCATGATCGCTGGGCCGATTTCGCGGAATTTTAGATTTTTCAAAGCGGCTTCGTGCGGGCCCTGCGCTAGAACGCTGGTGGCCAGCAAAAAGGAAACCGAGAGTCCGGTCAGCGGTTTTGTCATCGAATTCTCCAAACGGAAGTGATTTTAGCTCAAACGGAGGTCCGCCGCGCTAGGCTTCCATCAGCGCTTGGACGTGCGAGCGAGCGGCCGAGGCAAGGCCCGTCAGGTTGTAGCCGCCCTCCATTACCGAAACCAAGCGCCCGCCGGCGGATTCATTCGCGATCCCCAGCATGACGCGCGTGAGGTCGGCAAAATCGGCATCGGTTAACAGAAAATTGCCCAGCGGATCGTCGATGCGTGAATCGAATCCCGCGGAGATGAGCACCAGATCGGGCTTCACTTTCTTAGCAGCCGGCGCCAGCATCTGCTCAAACGCGCCCAGTATCTCTCTTCGCCCGGAACCAGCCGGGAACGGGCAGTTCATCGTCATTCCGGCGCCTGCACCTTCTCCCGTTTCGTCCGCGGCGCCAGTACCCGGATACCAGGGATACTGATGCGTGCTGAAAAAGAACACGGTGCCGTCGGCGTAGAAAATGTCCTGAGTACCGTTGCCGTGATGGACGTCCCAATCGGCTATCAAAACACGCTTGACTCCGTACTTACGTTGCGCGTAGCGAGCCGCGATGGCGATATTGTTGAAGATGCAAAATCCCATGCCCTTAGTAGGCGTGGCGTGATGGCCCGGCGGACGCACAATGCAGAAAGCATTCTGCGGCTTCTTGTTGAAGACTTCGTCCACGGCGTTGAGCGCGGCTCCAGTTGCGCGCAATGCGGCATCCAACGATCGCGCGGAAATGATGGTGTCTCCGGTGCTCAGCTCGTGGAATCCGGTCATGACTTCGCGTTCCACCAGCCGGATATATTGCAGCGGATGACACAGGCTGATTTCCTCTTCCGTCGCCACGCGCGGCTCGACCGGGAGCAACGCTAAACCTTCGAGCGCATCCAGCGCGGCGTCGAATCGCTCGGGCCGCTCAGGATGATGTGAGCCGGTATGGTGTCCTTTACACGCCGGATCGGCGGCCAGACCGGTCATCCACTTCAGTGTACCTGACGCCCCGCGACCAAATGAGGATTTGCAAGAACTCCGGAGGTATCCACGCCGAATTGGATCGGCCCCTCTCCGCCGCGCACCGCCTGCACCGAAATTCGCCAAACGCCGGCCTCAGGCTTCGGCACGCGGAACTGCTGCGGATTGGTTTGCGGGCCGGAATATCCGGTCGTGTCGCCGTAGTATCCGTAGTGCCGGCCGCTAGGGCTCACCAAGTGCAAGTCGAGGCGGTTACTGGCGCCGGACCATTCCACAGTCACCTCGAACGTCCCTGATCCCTTCGGCACGGAAACGAGTTCGCTCCACCATTGCTCCACCGAGAGTTGTCCTGAGAACTGCCGGTCAGGGGAGGTTCCGGCCGAAGCTGTGGCAAAGCGCCGCCGGCAGTCGCACAGCGGAGAAACATTGCTGGAGACGACCGTCCGATTGAGGTCGCCTCGCGGCGCGTCGGGCAGTTCCTCGAATCGAAATGGGATGCTGTTGGACGAGATTGCCAGCGCCCGCGTCACGCTGACGTGCACATGATATCCGCCGCCCTCACCGAGCGTATAGCCGCTATTACCTGCCACGGCGAGAGCTTGGCCTTGCTCCACCCGCTGACCGTACCGCACCACAAACGAGCCGCTCGCCAGATGCGCGTAATGGCTGTATTCGCCATTGCCGTGGTCGATCGTAATGTAATTGCCGAAGGAATGATGACGATGGTCCTGCCGCAAACCGAGATCATGTGTATAGGCGATACCGCCCTTCATCGCGACCACACAGCGTCCCGCACGCGGCGCGATGTCGAAGGCGTGCAGACTGTTTCCCCAATGTGAAAAGGCGCCGTATGGTCCTTGCGTCATCACCCATGTCTCGCCGGCCGGCATCGGCAGCTTGTAGCCGTTGGTTGAAATCACAAATGGCATCGGACGGCTCAACCTCTGATCCTGATTCTCGACAATCACCAGATATTCGTTGGCGGGCAACCCGGGGTAGTGAACCACCAGTCGATCAGCCGCCGCCGCGCTGGGCTGAAGGCTCGCCAGATACCGCCAGCCGCCCGAAGCCGTGTATTCGGCAATGTTGACCAGTGAATTCCGCTGAAAGTTCTTGCCCAACACCGTGAAGTCGATCTCCTGGGCCTTCACGCCGGACCAGGTCACGCTCGTCACCACCGGACCGCCTGTATCGATTTCGCCGGTGATTTGAAACTGTCGCGATGCTACCTGCTTGCCGTTGGAGATTACGCGCGCGGTCCACAGGCCCGGTTGAGAGGCAGGAGTAAAACCGGCGATGGGGAGTTGTGTGGTGAAGCAGAGCTGGGGAGCATTGGGAAGTTCCCCGTACTCCACCGCGGTCGAGATGGTCCCGGCTGGATCTACCCACTCGACACGCAACTGATCGCCCCCTTTTACCATGAGGGCGGCGAACCATAGAAAGGCTTGCCGCTGGGTCGGCTGAAACACGGCCACCGATCTTGGCGCGACGCAGGATTGCTCGCTCACAGATGTTGCTATCCGGCTGTCGCGGACGATCATCGCAGTCGCGAAGGGAGGGAGAGCGGCAAGCCAGAATACAAGTAAGGTTCGAAGGCGCACCACTCATCTCTTCGGCTATTTCGCGCGCGAACTTCAGCCGTTCAACGGAAACCGAACGCGGAACGTAGACCCTTGCCCTAGTACGCTCTCGGCCTCCAGGCTAGCGTGGTGGCGCTCGGCAATCCACTTGGCGATCGAGAGTCCCAAGCCCGCGCCTCCAGCGTCCCGGTTCCTTGATTCGTCAGCGCGATAGAACCGCTCGAAGACGTGTGGCAATGCCGAATCGGGAATGCCGATCCCGGTATCGCGGACGGCGAGTGTAGCGCCGGCACGATCCTGGCCGACCGAGACTGTGATGCGCCCGCCGGCAGGCGTGTATTTGACAGCGTTGTCGACCAGTAGTAATAAAAGACGCCGCAGCGCCGGATCGTTGGCCTGCACGAATACCGGCTCTTCCGGCAAGTCGGTCGAGATCTGCAACTGACGCGCTTCGGCCAGCACTTGCCCCTGCTGGCAGATGTCGCGGACCAGTGGTGTCAGCTCCAGATTCTCCAACGGAAGCGCGGGAAGACCGGCATCGGCGCGAGCCAAAAGCAAGAGGTCCTCCACCAGCCGGCTGGTCCTCTCCGATTCGGCCACGATTTCACTCAGGGCTTCGCGATATGTCTCAGGCGACCGTTCGCGCCGCAGGGTAAGCTCGGCCGTGGTGCGAATCAGAGCGATGGGAGTGCGCAGCTCGTGCGAAGCGTCGGCGGTGAATTGCGAAAGCCGCTTGACCGCGGATTCCAGCCGCGCCAGCATGTCGTTCCACGTCTCAGAAAGCCGCTGCAGCTCATCGCCGGTGGCGGGGACGGTTAACCGCCGCGATAGATTCTGGATGCCGATGGAGCGGGCGGCTTGCGTGATCTCATCCACGGGCGCGAGCGCGCGTCGGCTGATCCAATATCCGCCCAGTGCTGCAATCAGCAGAACGGCCGGAGCGGTCCACAGCAGCAGGATGTGCAGGTCTCGGAGAATGCTTCTGGTTTCGCGAAGCGGTGTGGCAACCAGGATTTGAAAGGTCGATCCCTTCACCAGGGCCGTGCTTGCATAGGTGCGGTAATGGGCGCGTCCAGCCTTCTGATCTCCAAAGCCCGATCGAGTCGTCCTTGCGGCGGCCCCCTCGATTGCGACCACTTTGCTCGACAGAATTTGTTGGTCCTTTGGATCTCGCACCTCGATCAGGTTGCCGTCAGGAGTGGCTTCCGCGTATTCGGTCAACTCTTCCTGAAGCTGTTCCGGATGAGCCGGATCGAGCTCGTTTCGAATGACCGTACTCACACCCTTGGCCTGTTCCACCAGCGCTGCATCCACCGACGCCATTAAACGATGGTTGGCCGCCAGCCAGATTCCCCATACAAACAATGACAGGGCCGCCATCAAAACCAGCGAGTACCACAAGGTGAGCCGTACGCGGATGGAAAGCTGCGCCATCACACCCGTTCCTCGCGCAAACAGTAGCCGACGCCGCGAACCGTGTGGATCAGCTTCGATTCTCCGACGGCGTCCACCTTGTCACGCAGCAGCCGGATAAAAGCATCCAGGGTGTTATTGCGGACCTCGGAATCGAATCCCCACACCGCTTCGATCAAGTTGTCGCGCGGCACGACGCGGCCGGCACGGCGCATCAGTAGCTCGAGCAAGCTATACTCGGTGCGCGTAAGCGAGATCCGGCGTGCGCCCCGCATCACTTCACGGCTGGCCGGATCCAAGGAAAGATCCGCCATCCGCAGCGACACCGGCTGCGGAATCGGGCCGCGCCGCGAGACAGCCCGCAAACGAGCCAGCAAGACGTCAAATGAAAAAGGCTTGACTAGATAATCGTCGGCGCCGAGGTTGAGTCCTTCAATCTGGTCTTGGGTGGCATCGCGCGCGGTGAGCATCAGGATAGGCGTCTGATTTCGCGTGCCGCGCAGCCTCCTTGCCACAGCAAAGCCATCCATTCCAGGCAGCATTACGTCCAGCACGATGACATCGAATGGATAGGATTCGGCCATTTCCAGGCCTTTTCGCCCATCGGGCGCGAGCACAACTTTGTGGCCTTCTTCTTCGAGGCCCTGGCGCAGCAGCTCCGCCATGCGACGCTCGTCTTCGACCACCAGGACCTGCATATTCCGATATTTCCATGCTAGCGGTTCAACCTGAAGGTTTGCTGTAATGGCGCAGGCTAGAAGGACCGGCGTACTGCCCCGCCGGCTGTCATTAGCACCAGCATGGCGAGCAAAACAATCAGGCCGACATATTGAGTCAGCACGCCGTTGTCGTCTTCGGCGGGATAGTCTTTGCTGAACAAACGGTAGAGTGTTCCGGCGGCGATCAGCAGCAGCATCGTTTCCTCAGTGATGGCGAACATCACCAGCGTGGCGCCCAGCGCCATGCCGCGCTGCTTGCGGGTCAACGCCCGGAATCCGCGGCCGCCATCCAGTTGCCAGATCGGGATCAGATTGAAGAGGTTGATCCATGCGCTGGTGTGCGCGATGGCATACCAGATGGGATGTCCGGTGACGATAGCGCTAAGCCAGGCGACGATGGTCGCGCCCAGTCCATAGATCGGGCCGGCGAGTCCCACTCGGGCGTCTTCGCCTACGTTGGCTGGATATTGTTTCAATCGGACCAGCGCTCCCACGAAGGGAATGAACATGGGCGAAGTGGCCGCGATGCCATACTTGCGGAGGGCGATGACGTGACCCATCTCGTGGATGTAGATGGATAGCACGAAGCCCAGCGCGAATCTCCAGCCGTATAGGCCCCAATAGACCGCGAAGAAGGCCAGCATGCTGGCGAATGTGCTCAGCTTGGTCAGGCCCAAAAGCAGGAGCTTACCCTTGGTCAGTGCAAGGAGCGCGAAGGTCTTGAACTTCCATAGCAGGACGCCCACCGGACCGAGTTTCGCGAAACGCTTCGCCCAGACGCTTTTATCCGATAGCTGCAGGTCGATGTTCTGGATTCGCGCTTTCGCGGTCCGGTATTGCTCCGAACCAGGCGGCGCGAGTGCGAGCGCACGCTCCCAGGCGATTTTTGCTCCGTGCCAGTCGCGGGCCGAGCCGGCCAGCTTGGCCTGCTGCGAGAGGGCTTCGAACTCCATCGCGTGTGTGAGCAGCTTACAGGACGGGCAGGCCAGCGCCTGCTGGTCAAGCGGCGTGCCGCAGTTCGAGCACACGGTGGAGGTTGCTGGAAGCACTACTTCTTATTGTAACGATTAGAGGCGGTCGAGCAGATCGCCGAGACGGATCGAGGCCGGGGATCAGGTCGGAGCGGAACTGCTGGTTGTCATCCAGAATCACGCTCGCGTGTCGTCTGGAAGCTTTTCAAAGTCTTCAACTGTCATTTCAGCTCCACTACCGTCGCACCCGTGCCGCCCTCATTCTGCGCGGCGGGATAAAACTTCTCCACATGCGGATTGATAGTCAGCAGCTCGGCGATCAC
>DATHOT010000091.1:0-18204 GCA_035484655.1 Bryobacteraceae bacterium
AGGCGCGCAGATCGCCTTCTCGCCCGACGGCGAGTCTCTGTTTCTCTCTGTTGGCGATCGCCAGCGCTTCACCCCTGCTCAGGATCCGGACCAGCCCGAAGGCAAGATCTTGCACCTGACACTGGATGGCAAGCCCGCCCCTGGCAATCCCAACTTCGGTAAAACCGGCGCTTCCACCATTCCCCTGATCGATCCGGCCCGGGACACCGAAGCCGCCAAAACCGCGAAGGTGGTGAGCACCTTTACCTTTCCCACCCCCAACCTGACCCCGGCTGAAACTTGGGCCAGCGGGGTCCGCACGCCCTACGGCCTCGCGTTTTCGCCTACCGGCGAATTATGGGAGGTTGAGCATGGCCCGCGCGGCGGCGACGAGCTGAACCTGATCGAGAAGGGCAAGAATTATGGCTGGCCACTCGTCTCCTATGGCCAGAACTATAACGGCGTGCCCATCCCCAAGCCCGACACGCGACCCGACCTGGCGAAGCCCGCGCTCTATTGGGTGCCGGTGATCGCGCCGGGCAATCTGATGTTCTACCAGGGCACCCAGACCTTCCCGCAATGGAACGGCAACGGCTTCATCAGCGGCATGGAAACCAAGTCGCTCAACCGCATCATCTTCGACGGCCATGGCGGCGCTAAAGCGGCCGAGCGATGGGACGTGGGCCACCGGATCCGCGATGTAGAAGAAGGCCCCGATGGCTCGCTGTGGATGCTCGAAGACGCCAATCCCGGCGCCTTGATCCATGTGACACCCAAGTCATCAATTCACACTAATTGAGCTGTCGTCCCTCCGAGAAATGTATAGATCGATTGGAGAAGGCAGAATGGCGAAGCACGCCACTTACCATTTCATCTTGACCGCGTCTGCTTTTCTTTTTGCCGCTGGCGATATGGCGGCCAGCCCGTGTGACAATCTTTCTAAGCTCTCGCTGCCGCAAACCGCGATCACGATGGCGGCCTCCGTTACGCCTGGTGTTTTCGCGCCACCGTCTTCTTTTTCGCTGCGCCTCCAACCGGGTGATATTGCGTACAAGGACCTGCCTGCCTTCTGCCGGGTGGCAGCCACCATGAGGCCGACCAGCGACTCCGAGATCAAGATCGAAGTCTGGCTTCCAGCGGCGGAACGTTGGAATGGAAAATTTATGGCCGTGGGTAATGGAGGCCAGGCGGGCGAGATTTACTACCACAAGATGGGCCTCCCACTTACGCTCGGCTACGCCGTCGCTTCCACCGATACCGGCCACGAAGGCAAAGGGGACGACGGCAGTTACGCTCTGGGGCACCCGGAAAAGCTGATCGACTTCGGCTACCGCGCGGTCCACGAGATGGTCATGAAGTCCAAGGTGATCGTTGCGGAATACTATGCGCGGAATGCGAAGTTTTCCTATTGGAACGGTTGCTCCACCGGCGGCCGCCAAGGCATCGAAGACTTACAGCGCTACCCAGCCGACTTCGACGGCGTAATCGCCGGAGCGCCTGCCATCAATCCACGGAGCGCGGCGCAAATCATTTGGGTTGCACAGGCCGTTCACAAGGATGAAGCCAGCTTCATTCCCGCCTCCAAGTTTCCGATGATCCAGAAAGCTGTTCTTAATGCCTGCGATGCCAGCGACGGCGTGCAGGACGGTGTGCTGGAAGATCCTACGCACTGCAAGTTCGATCCAGACTCCATCTTGTGCAAGGGCCCGGATAGTCCGGGCTGCCTGACAGCGGCCCAAGTGGAAAGCGTGCGCAAGGCTTACAGCCCGGCCGTCAATCCGCGTACCAAGGAACTGATCTTTCCTGGATTTGAACCGGGCAGCGAGAAAGGTTGGGGATTCGCCGCCAGCGCGCAGCCGCCGCAGCTCACCTTGACGGGTTTGCGTAACCGTGTGTTTAAGAACCCCAACTGGGATTACAAGGCGTTCAATTTCGACAGTGACGTTGCGCTGCTCGACCGCGAAAGCCAGGCCGTTAACGCCATGGACCCGAATCTGAGACCGTACTTCCGCCACGGAGGGAAGTTACTGCAATATCACGGCTGGAATGATAACCTGATCGCGCCGGAAAACAGCGTGAACTACTACAACAGCGTCGCTGACACGCTGGGAGGCGCGAGCAAAGTGAGTGATTCCTACCGCCTGTTCATGGTTCCCGGGATGGCGCATTGCCGGGGCGGTGATGGTACGGACCGCTTCAACGTGATCAGCGCTTTGGAGCAGTGGGTGGAAAAAGGAAAACCGCCCGAATCGATTATCGCGGAGCGCTACACCGGCGAGAAGGTGGATCGTACGCGCCCGCTGTGCCCGTATCCGCAGGCTGCCGTCTATAAGGGAAGCGGCAGCACCGATGACGCGGGAAATTTTGTGTGTAAAGTGAGATAGCGGATTTTAGGACGGTTTAGGAACCAACGGCCCTATCTTCCCAGCCCGGTGCGTCTCGGCATTTTCCGTTCGCCGTTTACAACCGGCGGGAAGTCTTTCACTTCGTCGTACACCTCGGTGATGAAGCGGTCCTTGCTCTGCTTGGTGTCGCCCTGCGTCGTCCCGTCATAGGGTGCAGTCAGGTTCGCGGCCAGAACCTCATCCAGCGACTTGCCCTCGTCGCGCAGCTTCTGCACCTTTCCCAGGATGTCAACGAGCATGGCGCGGTAGCCCAGCAGATCCTTCTTCGTGACTAGCGTGCCATGGCCCGGGATGAGTGTGGTATCGGGACCTGCGAGTTTTTGAATGAGGTCAACGGCCTCTATCATGCCCTTGATCGAACCGCCGTTGGCCTGGTCGGCAAACGGATAGCCAAAGTTGCGATAGAAATCCTCGATATAGATCACGTTCGCCTTGTTGAAGCGCACGATAGTGTCACCTGCGGTGTGGGACGGCATCATCGGTATGAACTCCACCGTTTCGCCGTTCAAATGGATCGTGACCGCGGGGGTGCCTGGCGAACCGTACCGATACGTAACAGCTGGAACGCCGGCGAGATCAGGTGCGCGACCTGCGTTGCCCTGGCCCGGCGGGTTTAACATTTCATCGCGCAGATTCTCCTGCGAGTAGATCATTGCTCCCTGTTTCGCGAAGAACGCATTACCACCGGTGTGGTCGGGGTGAATATGAGAATTGACAACAATCTTGATGGGAGCGCCGGTGAATGTTCGAATCGTGTCGAGTGTCTTGGCTGCCAATTGTGGATCCTCGGTATCCACCATCAGCACGCCGTCGGAGCCGAAGAGCACCGCGACCCTGCCCCCGGCAGCATCGGGATGCGCCGGGTCAAGACCCGCCGAACCGTGCAGAGAATAGAGATTCGGCGCGAGCTTCTCGGTAACCAGCATCTCGATCTTGTCCCAGGGCGTTTGGTACCCCTGAGGAAACTGGTACGGCCCTTTCCCCGGTGGGACGAGCGTTATCGGATAACCCGATTCCTGTGCCCACGCGCAAACCGACACAGCCGCCGCTGTCCACAGTAATAGCATTCCACGCTTCATATCCATGGTCCTTCCGAGCCTGAGCTTCGATAATACAATAAGCAGTACAATCCGGTTGTGAAACGCCGCAACTTTCTCCTAACGGCCGCCGCGCTGGCAGGCGCACCTGCTCTGCCGCAATCTGTCGCGAAACGGCCCGCCAACTCCATTCGCAGCGTCCAGCGCCTCTTCACCAGCGACGCCGAAGACAAACCCTGGTTCTACGACCGGGACATGTGGCCGCCTTACCTCGCCATGCTCGCCGAAAATCGGTTCAATCGCTTCAATCTCAGCTTCGGCATCGGTTACGATTTTCTGCGCGCGGTCACCGACGCCTACTTTCTGTTTGCCTACCCCTTCTTTCTTTCCGTGCCAGGCTACAACGTCCGCGCAGCCAACCTGCCGGACGCCGAGCGCGACCGCAATCTGGAAACGCTGCGCTTCATCAGCGAGCAGACTGCCAGCCACGGCCTCCAATTCCAGTTGGGGCTCTGGATGCATGGCTACCAGTGGGAGAACAGTCCGAATCCGAACTACACCATCGAGGGACTGAACGCCGACAATCATGGCCTGTACTGCCGCGATGCGCTGGCAGCGCTGCTACGCGCCTGCCCGGCGATTACCGGGGTCACCTTGCGCGTCCACGGCGAAAGCGGCGTAGCCGAAGGCAGCTACGCTTTCTGGGGCGCCGTGTTCGATGGCGTGAAGCGTTGCGGGCGGAAGGTCGAAATCGACCTGCACGCGAAGGGCATTGATCAAAATATGATCGACCTGGCGCTGGCTACGGGCCTGCCCGTGAAGGTATCGCCAAAGTTCTGGGCGGAGCACATGGGAATGCCCTACCACCAGGCCGATATTCGCGACCAGGAGGTGCCCAAGGCCAGCCACCGTGACAGCGGCCTCATGGCGCTAAGCGCCGGCTCTCTCAGCTTTACCCGCTATGGCTATGCCGACCTGATGCGTGAAGACCGCCGCTTCGACATTCTCTGGCGCATCTGGCCTGGCACGCAGCGCCTGCTGCTGTGGGCCGATCCGGTTTTCGCCGGTGCCTACGCGCGAGCCTTCCAATTCTGCGGATCGACGGGCGTCGAGATCATGGAGCCGCTCTCGTTTAAAGGGCGGCGCGGATCGGGCCTGGCGGTCGCTGGAACGGCGGGGCGTTGCGCTTACGCTGACGCTTCCTTGCGTCCTCGATGGGATTGGCAAAAATATCTCGATACCTACCGAGTCTGGGGCCGGAAGCTCTACGACCCGGACGAGATCGTGAAACTCGACCCCGCGCTCGCCGCCGTCAGCCGCATCTTGCCGATTGTCACCACCGCGCATCTGCCCTCGGCCGCGAACAACAATTATTGGCCCGAGATCTACACCAACCAGTCGCTGGTGGAGTCGTCGAAAACGGAATACACTGACACCCCGGCGCCCAAAGTCTTCGGCAACACCAGTCCGCTCGATCCACAGCTCTTCTCCCGCATCAACGACTTCGTGGATGAGTTGCTCAAAGGAGAGCGGAGTGGCAAATATTCGCCCATAGAGGTCGCGCAATGGCTGGAAGATTTGGCTGCAGCGGAGCAACCGGGAAGCGTCCGGCGCGTCGAGATCGATGTCGCCATTCAATCCGGTCTAGGTCAATTTTTCGCCGCTAAATTTCGCGCCGGCGTCCTGTATGGGATTCACGAGCGCACGGGCGACCGCGCCGCTCTGGAAGAGGCGATCAAGTCGTATCGCGCGGCGCGTGCCGCTTGGGCCGGATTGGCCGAAACGGCCAAGGTGGTCTACGTTCCGGACATCACCGTCGGGGAACTTCCCTGGCTGCGCGGTCATTGGCTCGACCGGCTGCCCGCTATTGATAGCGACATCGCCCTCCTTGAAAAGCGGCTGGCCTCGGCGACACTCACCAACGATGCAAGAGTGAAGGCTGCTATCGCTGAAGCCATTGGCCGCCCTCAACGTCCTTCCGCCGCGATCCGCCATCGTGCACCGGATCGCTTTCGGCGCAGGCAGGCGCTGGAATTGGAACTTACGGGTCCGGTGCTCGCCTCGGCGCGACTTCACTACCGGCACGTCAACCAGGCCGAGCGTTGGCAGTCCGCGCTCATGGATCGCAAAATGCTGGCCTACGTCGCGGCTATCCCGAGTGCGTACACCGACTCGCCGTACCCGCTCCAATACTATTTCGAACTGAAATCGGCGCCCGATCGCGCCTGGCTGCATCCCGGCTTCCCGGCGGATCTTGCGGGCCAGCCGTATTACGTCATCCGTGGCGGCCAGACCCGTTGAGTGGCCTCCCGTTCGGTGACGGAGCATTCCCGGGAAGCGCGCGCTTGCTGATCACGTGATCGATCATCCCGTATTCCAAGGCCTGTCGAGCGTCCATAATATAATCCCGATCTACGTCGCGTTCGATCTTCTCAAGCGGTCGCCCGGTGGCATTCGCCAGAATGCTGTTGAGCAGCTCCCGCGTTTTCAGGATGTCGCGCGCCTGGATATCGATGTCAGCCGCTTGGCCGCCCAGACCCGTCGCATGCGGTTGATGGATGAGTATCCGGGAGTAAGGCAAGCCATAGCGCTTTCCCTTCGTACCCGCTGCCAAAAGAACTGCCGCCATGGAGGCTGCCTGACCGACGCAATAGGTCACGACGTCCGGTTCCACCAAGTTCATCGTGTCCAGAATCGCAAGCCCTGACGTCGTCACGCCGCCCGGCGAATTGATGTACAAAGAAATGTCCTTCTCCGGATCTTCGGACGCCAGGAAAAGTATCTGTGCGATGACTAAGTTGGCCACATTATCGTCAATGGGCGTGCCGATAAAAACGATGTTCTCTTTCAACAACCGGGAATAGATGTCGAAGGCGCGTTCGCCCCTCGATGTCTGTTCCACCACCATGGGTACTAAGTTCATGTTCTCCTCCATCGTTGTGAACTACACTGCCAGCAGCATTTGCGTCGAGACAAACTCTGAGAAATACAGCCTAAGAATGGACGACCATTGTGCTGTGTAGTCCGCCTGCATCGTGCCAGCCTGAATGCCTGCCAGCTGCCAACCTGCATGGATCAAGGTTATCCGCGTTCCATCTGCTTCCACATGGAATTCGACCTGCACCGTCTGGTCACGATCACATCGCCCGCCGGGATGCCACGTGAGCTCCAGGCGCACGGGAGGGTCCCATGCAATTACGGATCCCCACTCCCGTTCTTCACCAGAGCGAGTGCGTTCAAATACTCTTCCACCCACCCAGGGCTCGATCGCGCAACTCGCGACTTCCTCTCCGGTCATCGAATACGAGGCCAAAGGCCACCATTCCCCGAACCGTTCCGCGAAGAGCCGGAAGGCCTCCTCAATTGGGCAGTCGACGCGGACGCTTTGTTGAATGGGTACGTGTTTTCCTTCTGCTTTTGCCATCTTCAGTGGTCTCCTTCTTTGCGAAATCAGAAAATGCGGTCAACGCGTCTCGCCACATCGAATCAACTTGTGCACGCAGCTCAGCCAGGGTCTCTGGATTGAGCCGAAAGTAATGACGAGTGCCGCGCCGTTCTTCCTGCACTAAACCGGCGGACTTCAGCACTTGCAGATGTTGCGATACAGCAGGACGGCTGACGGGAAGCTGAGTCGCCAATTCGCCGACTGTGGACGCCCGCTGTCGAAGCAGGTTGAGCACGGCCTGGCGAGTCGGATCCGAGTACGCGCTCAGCAGCTCCCATCGGTTAGTCATACCTTACCGTAAGCTTAGACTTACTAAAAGTCAAGTGCCAAACCTCGTACTTGCGCCGCGATGGTGCCACGCCTAAAGTACTCTACAGTGGAGGGCCTCTCTGGAAGAACGTATGAGAGATCGATGTTGGCTTTTCGCAATGGCCGCCTTGGTTGGGATCGTGGACCTGGCGCCAGCGCACCTTTCAGCTCAAACCTCGACTGTGAAGAAGTGGACCCCGCGACGCACTCCCGATGGGCAGCCGGACTTCGAAGGAGACTGGGCCACGGCTACGCTTACGCCCTTGGAGCGCCCGCAGGAGTTTGCCGGTAAGGAATTCTTGACCGAGCAGGAAGCCGCGGAATACATAAAGCGCACGCTCGAGGAATCCAACAGCGATCGCCGCGATGGTGGGGCGCAGGCCGACCTGCAGCGAAATTACAACGAAGCCTGGCGCGACCGCGGAACCACTGTAGTGGCCACGCGCCGCACCTCGTTGATCGTGGATCCGCCAGACGGGAAGGTTCCGACGCTGACCCCCGAAGCGCAAAGGCAACAAGCCGCCATGACCGGTGGAGTCGGCCCGGAAGGCTTGCGATTTCTTCCCGCCGCTCTATCCGCGGCAAGGCCACCGCGCCTTCCAAGCGGTCCCCAGGATTTGCCTTTACGCGTCCGCTGTATCTCCCGCGATCTACCCATGATTCCCACGCCTAACAACAATTTCCTGATGATTATTCAAAGCCCGGGGTACGTGGCAATTTTCCAGGAGATGATGCATGAAGTCCGGATCATTCCGTTGGACGGCCGGCCTCATCTCGATTCTAAGATCCGCGGCCATATGGCGGATTCCCGCGGCCGTTGGGATGGCGACACATTAGTGATCGACACGACCAATTTCCTCGGTAAGGATAATGCTTACGGAGCCGATGAAGCCATGCATCTCACCGAGCGTTTGACGCGCACCGATCCGAACACTATCAAGTATGAATTTACGGTGGACGATCCCACTGCATTTACCAAGCCATGGAGTGGAGAGATGTCGATGAGAAAAACCGATGAACCAGTGGAAGAGTACGCCTGCCACGAAGGGAACTACGCTATGGAGAGCATTCTGGCCGGTGCGAGAGCCGAAGAGAAGAAGGCCGGGGGCTCCGGGCCGCCGCGCCAGTAAAGAGAGGCTTGATTAAAAGCGACCGGCGTCGACGTCTTGAAGGAAGTTGATAATTCCTCCAACGTAAACTTTCTGGTCATCGTAAATCGCGAGGTGGCTGCCGTTCGGACAAAACAGGTAACGGCCCTTTTTCACACCTTTAGCGATCCGCTCCATCTGCGCTGGTTCCATGGTGTCGTAGCGAGCACCGATGGCCAGCGTGGGCACCGCGATTTTCCCCAAATCAGCGGTCCGATCCCAATTGACCAGCTTCCCGCTGGCGCCAAGTTCGCTCGGCCCCTGCATCGGGATGTAGATCTTCTTGTTGATTTTGTTGAAGGCGCGATTCACTGGGTCCGGCCATTGGCCGGTCGGCATACGCAGAATATGCTGCACGTAGTGATGCTGCATCAGCAGCACCATGTAGCGCGGATTGTCGTACTGGCCCGCTGCTTCGAGACGTTTGATTTCCGCCAGCGCTTTCTTGTCCATGGCCGGCATCAGCACTTTTTGCGCGTATTCGTTGTACGCCGCTATACTGGCCACCATGTTGGAGATGATGAGGCCCTTCAGATGTTGCTGGTACTTCAGCGCATACTCCATGGCGAGTATTCCGCCCCAAGACTGCCCTAAGAGATAGAAGTTGTTCTGATCCAGTCCCAAGGCTTGCCTGACCTGTTCCACCTCCTCGACAAAGCGGGGCAAATCCCAGAGTTCCGGCATGTCCGGTTGGTCGCTGTAGGCCGAGCCAAGCTGATCGTAGTAATAATATTCGACGCCGGCAGCGGGGAAATAGCTATCGAAGGCCTCGAAATACTCGTGCGTCGCACCCGGTCCTCCATGCAGAAGCAGTACCTTGATCCTGGGGTTGTTGCCAACACGCTTGGTCCAAACGTGGAAGGTCCCTTTAGGGGTTTGAACTGGAATCATCTTGACTCCACCGCTGAGAACGTCGTCACGGCCAGAGTTGTCGAAGTAGTTTGTCTGGCTCGAGGCAACGCGAGGGGCCGAACTCGTGCAGCCAAGCAGGACACACAAACAGGCGCTGACTAAAGTGAATCGCATCATCATTTTTGGAAACCCAGGCTCTACCGATTATTTCAGTACAGGGGCAGACTAACACAAGAGGGCTCACGGCGGAGCGGACGCGTTGCTTGGATCCGAAGGCGCCAGGTTCCGGGATTGGAAGACGCGCCGTGCGGCGATATCCGCTTCTCATTCCGGTAAACTGCGAATATGGATGATCCGACAAAACGCGACATACTACCCGCGGGCGCTGTGGCAACCGCGTTGGCCACAACACCGGCACTGTTTGCTCAACAGAGTGGGCACTGAGGAACCGGCGCGCGCTTCTACGAAAAGGGCTCCGTTCGTATCGCGTATCAGGAGGTCGGTTCAGGCTTTCCCTTGTTGCTCATCGCCGGCGGAGGATTGAACTCGAGGATGGCCAGCATCACGGATGGCAGATGCCGAAAGTCGTGGCGGCACTTATCTCACGGGACGCAGCAAATCGAACACAACTTTCAAGAGAGGAGGGCGGGAGGCTTGGAATGAAGGGGACAAATGGCAAGGCCGCTGCTTGCCTCATATGGTGGACAAGCGGCGGCGAATTCAAGTGAAGCTGCTGGGTTAAATTGGTCGGGTGACCTGTGAAACCGGCCGTCTCATCTCAGCGAGATGCCGACGCTTCTGTGACTCCCTTGGAGTTTGTTTATCGGAAGCAACTTCCGGCAATTCGACTCCTGCTTAACGTAACCGCAGGGATGCTACTTCCGAGATGTGCAACGCGTGACTCTCATGCTTGTTCAAGCGCCTTAGCCCGCTCCAGGCGACATACTTGTGTAAATCCCCGGAGCGGATCTATGCTCACTTGCCCCTTCGCGAATCGCGCGAGAACCTCGGCGGGATCCTCTGGTGGCCGTTCGTAAGCCTCAAGCAACAGTTTGCCGACCTCCTCCGCGGCACTAAGAATCTCGGCGCTCGCTGTCAGACGGATGCGCGCCACAATTGAGTAGAGCTGCATAAGCTTTCCCGGGTCGAGGGCCGGACGTTCGATGGCATCGACAAAGAGAGGTACAGCTTCTTCGACAAATTTGCCGTAAAGCTGCTCACGTTCTCTTAATTCGGATACCAACCTGGCCGCTCGGGCTTGCAGACGCTGGCCCACAAAGGTGGTAGCTACGGATGCGCAAGCCCCTAAGAGAGAACCAGCCAGCGCCGCAAGCGCTGGCACGATGGTTAGGTCGACGCTGATCATAAGGACCCCGTAAGCCGCGCCAGATCCGCCGCCGCCACGCTACGGTCGTATACGGCCCGCAGCACATCGGCTTGCGCACCCGACATTGCTGCTTCCGCATCAAGAAGCGCCGACTCATTCGCCATGCCCGCTTCAACGCCATCCGACGTGACGCGGCGCGCCTCCGTCGTCGATGCTAATAGCTGCCTTGCCGAATCGAGAGCGGTCTCGGCGCGGTTCAGCTTGCGAACCGCCTTTTCGACATCGATTTGAACGCGCCGCCGCACCTGAGCCAGATTCTCTTCGGCCTGCGCTACCTGCGCCTGACGCTCCGAGACTTGACCGCGACGCTTACCGAACTCAAACACCGTCCACGTGAGGTGTAGCCCGACTGCTCCGTTATTTGGGGACACGAAGGGCGCGCCATTCTCGTGAATGAACTGCGCAAACGCTTCGATTTCGGGAATGAATTCGGCCCGGGCAGCGCTAACGGCGGCCTGTCCCTTATCCAACTGATGTGCAGCAGCATCGATCTCGGGGTTATGAGCGAGAGCAGCCTTCACCGCCGAGGCGGCTTCCGGCGTGGAGTCCGGCTCCGGACCGGCAGGTGCGGTTAATGCCAACTCCGTATCGAGTGGCAGCCCGGCCAGGTCCGCGAGTTCCAGCTTCATATCAGCTACGGCGTCGTGCAACTGGCCGCGCGCGTGTTGGGCCTGCGCGATCTGCACCCTGACTTCGGCCGCCTTCATCTCAAGCGCCACACCCGTGTCGATGGCATTTCGGGTCTCCACCGTTCTCTGTTCGGCGGCGCGAATCTGCGCGCCGATCGCGTCATATCGGCGCTCAGTTGCGAGAATGGCGTAAAAGAGATCCTTGACTTTGAATGCGATCTCATCAGCCGCGCGGCGCGAATCTGCGCGCGCACCGGCAGCATCGGCGCGAGCCACATTCACGCCTGCGCGAACCTTGAAGTACTGCGTGATCGGTTGAGACAGCGTTGTTGTGCTGAGAAGAAAGTTGGCGTCGCCCTGCGCAAGCGACACCGTGGACCCCGGGAGGGGCCCGGTCTGCGGGTATACGCCCAGAGCTCCCTGGGGGATATCTATGCGCTGTTGATTGCTGATGTGTACGGCGCTTGAATCGTTCACGAGTGACGGGAAGTAACTCGCCCGCGCCTCGCGGATGCGCGCATCCATCTCGTTGACCTTCTGGCCTGCAATCTTGACCGCGGAGTTGTGTTGCGTGGCGAGCGAGACTGCCTCGTCCAGCGTGAGCGTGCGGGGCTGAGCGTTCGCCGCAACGCCACATGAAATGGCCAAGAGCGCGGCCGCCACGATTGGCACTGAAATGATTGGCACTGGAATCACGGGACTCGGACGGGAGCTGCGTTTGTGAATCCCCACATACAGCACGGGGATGACAACCAGCGTGAAGAACATTGAACCGACCAAGCCAAATGCGATGGTGCTGCCCAGGGGCGACCACATACTAGAACTGGAGAGGATCATGGGAGTGACCCCGACCGCCGCCGCCATGGTCGTCAGAAAAATGGGCCGCAACCTGCGTTCGCCCGCTTCGACGGCTGCTTCCTCAATGGCGACGCCTTCCGCCATTCGGGCGCGGATATAGTCCACCAAGATGATGGCGTTGCGCACGACCACGCCGCCCAGGCTCACGATTCCCAGGAACGCCGTAAAGCCAAAAGGATTACCTGTCAGCAGCAGGCCAATCGACGCGCCCAGCAACCCGAGCGGAATCGCTGCCATGACCACCAGCGGATCGATGACTGAGCGGAACTGAAACATCAGGATCAGATAGATCGCGATCATGCTGACGAGCAGCGCTTTCACCATCTCGGGAAAGGTGTCATTCTGGTTTTCAAATTCACCGCCGTACCAGATCCGATAACCGGGGGGAACCGGTATGGAATCGACCGCCGGCTTGACGCGGGTCAACACCTGGCTCGGCAGCACGCCTCCGTCGCTCCAAGCCCGGACCGTCAAGGTACGGACGCCATTGCGCCGGACAATCCGGCCGGAGTCCCAGACCGGTGACACTGTGGCAATGCTGTTCAGCGGTACGCGGGCCCCAGTCACAGGAGAAATCACATAAGTACTGGAAACATCCTGCAGGTTCTGGCGGAACGCCGGTGCCAGCCTCAATGAAACCGTCACATCGCGATCACCCTCCCAGTAGGTAGTAACCGGCGCTCCATCGAAGCCACCGGCAAGTTCCCTGCCGATGCCGGCGTTCGTGAAGCCCAAACGGCTGGCAACCTCCTGGCGAACGTTGACCTTGAGTCGATACGCATCCTCGCGCCAGTCGTTGTGAACATCCAACGCGCCGGGAGCGTGCGAGAGAACGTTCTCAACCTGACTACCTAGGCGCTCAAGGACCTTGTCGTCCTCGCCGGTGATACGGACTTCGATTGCCGCTTCCTGGGTCGGCCCCTGCTGCAGTTCCCGAAGGAACACACGCGCTTCAGGCGCGGCCTGTGCGAGCTTGGGGCGCAGCGACTCCACCAGCCGCGCCGTGGCTTCCGCCGACGTCGTCGCGACCAGCAATTGCGCGTAATTCTTGTCCGGCAACTGTGGATTCACGTTGTAGTAGAAGCGCGGAGCGCTGGAGCCCACGAACGATGTGTAATTAACGACCTCCTTTTCGTGCCCCAGCACCGCTTCGATGCGCCGCACCGCGGAATCCGTCGCTTCCACCTTCCATCCTTCGGGAAGCCAAACGTCGACCACGAACTGATCGCGCTCCGCGAACGGAAAGAAACGTTGAGGAATATGCTGGAGCGTCAATGCGCCTCCGATCACGGCAAGAACGCCCGCGGCGAGAGCGATTGGTTTCCGTCTCATAGCCAGGACAATCACGCGGTTGTAGATCACCTGCAGGAGTTCGAGGGGTGAACGACGCTTTTTCCCTTGTTCGGCCGCCTCCGCCTTATGAAGGCCTTTGCGGATAAAGAAGCGGGCTAGGAGCGGCGTCAACACCATCGCAACGAGGAAGGATGTAACGAGGGCGATCGCCACGGTCAGCGGCAGCGCGCGAATGAACTCACCGGTAGCGCCCGAAAGCATCAAGAACGGCAGGAAGGAGCAGATGATGGTCAGGGTCGCGGTAAGCACCGGAATCGCAAGTTCAGTGGCACTGCGCCATGCTGCTTCTTCCCGGCCCACGCCTTCATCGAGCAGTTCGATGTAGTTATCCGCAATCACGATGGCGTCGTCCACTACCATCCCGAGCACGACAATGAGCGCGGCGATGGAGACCTGATGCAACTCGATGCCAAATGCATTGAGTAAGCCGAATGTAGCGGAGACGGTCACTGGAATGGCAACCGCCGAAACCAGAGCCACGCGGAAGGGCAGAAGCACGATGGTGACCAGGATCACCGAGGCGATGGCGATGCCAAACTCGCGTATGAAGTCTTTCACGCGCAGAGCCACAACCTTCGGCTGATCCGCAACCATGTCGATCTTCAGGTCGGGCGGAAGAAGCGGGCGCAGGCTATCCAAAGAAGCGCGCAGCTCGTTGCCGAAATCGACTATGTTGTTACCTTCCTGCATCTCGACGGACAGCAGGATCGCGCGCTCGCCGCGGGAACGCGCGTATTGCGTGGGGTCCTTGTACATGCGCTGGACCTGGGCAAGGTCGCCTATGTACACCGGCTGTCCCGTCCGTGTCACGTCGACCATCACGTGTCGGAGCTGATCCTCAGTCTGAAACGCGCCAGTGGTTTCGATCGGAGGTTTTCCGTGTTCTGTCGAAACAGACCCGGCATCATGGACCATGTTGCGGCCCTGAAGCGCTCTCATGACCTGATCTGGAGTTACGGCATACTGCGAAAGCCGGTCGAGTGAGCCCGTTACTTCGATCTCCTCCTTCTGCTCGTCGATTCGCTTGACCTTCGATATAGAGCGAATGCGCCGGATAGTGGCCTCGATCCGCTCCGAATAGTCTTTTAGTTCGCGGTAATCGTAATGGTCGCCATGAATCGCCATCAGAACCGCAACCGTATCGCCGAAGTCGTAATCAACCACCGGGCCCATTACGCCGTCGGGAAGATCCGTCGTCCGTAATTCCGCCATGTCGAGCCGCAGCTTGGACCAGAACTTTTCCGTGTCTTGGAGGCCGTCTTCCAACTCGACATTG
The DNA here is from genome assembly GCA_035484655.1 of Bryobacteraceae bacterium. Classification (GTDB taxonomy): domain Bacteria; phylum Acidobacteriota; class Terriglobia; order Bryobacterales; family Bryobacteraceae; genus Palsa-89. Next base: position 14,679 of record DATHOT010000091.1, read on the forward strand.
ACGAACATCGCGCCGTTCATACTGGTCGAGTAGGTCTTCTCACGCCGTACTCCTTCGATCTTGAACAGCCGCTGCTCGATTTTCTGGGTAACCTGGTTCTCGACTTCCGAGGCGGATGCACCCGGGTAAAACGCCGCGACAATTCCGGTGCGTACATGAATCTTCGGGTCTTCTCTGCGCGGCATGCGGAGCAGAGCATAGACGCCGGAGGCGACCAGCATCACGGTGAGGGCTATGGTGACCTGGGGATAGCGAAGCGAAAGCCGTACGGGATTCATCGCGCACCTCCAGCGATCTGGACTGAGGTTCCTTCGCGGAGTTTCTGTTGACCGCCGACCACGACTTGTTCTTCGCCGTTCAGCCCCGAGCGAATCTCGACTTCATCGCCAATGGGGGGCCCAACTTCTATGCGTCTTGCGTAAACGCGCCCTCGCCCGGGGTAATATACGTACACGTTGGTCGCGCCCTGCGGATCGCGAACAATCGCCTCGCCCGGAATCGTCAGCACCCGTTCTTTCGCCGGGCCGGAGATCCGGGCCTCCGCTACCATCCCGCTCAGGAGGACCGGGCCAGGGTTCGGCACGACGATCTTCACTGCGTAAGTACGCGAAGCCACTTCGGCGGACACTCCGATGATTTCCACCTGACCCTCGAAAGACTGTCCTGCGAGCGAGGGCAGCGACACCTCAGCCTTCGCTCCCCGCTTCACTTTTCCGATCTCCGCTTCAGGAACACCTACGCGCACCTTCGCGGGATTGAGGTTGACGATCGAAAACACTGCCGCGCCTGCGGCAACCGTCTGGCCGGGATCAATTCGTCGCATCGATATGTTGCCGGTGATAGGAGCCAGCAACCGCGTATCACCCAGCCGCTTCGATTCCTCACCGGCTTGCGCCTTCGCGGCGAGCGCCTGAGCCATGGCTGCATTTTTATCTTCAAGCCGCGTACCCTCGACGGCCATCTGATAACGCTCCCGCGCGGCGTTATAAGCCGCCTCGATCTTCTGAAAGTCGTTCGGAGGCAGGCTTTTTCGCTCGACCAGAAATCGCATGCGCTTGTACTCGTCCTCCCAACGAGTGAGGTCGATGCGAGCTTCTTCCACTTCCTGTTTCCGCGGTCCCGCATCCGCCTTTTGCGCCAAGGCGTCCGCCATTTGCCTTTGGGCACTTGCCGCGTCGAACGCATTGCGATAGTCAGTGGGTTCGAGCTCGGCCAGCAACTGTCCCTTATTGACATGCTGGCCCTCTTCTGCGAATACCCGAGCCACCTTGCCTGAGACCTGGAAAGCCACATCCGTCGTTTCCGATCCTTCGACAGAACCGCTGGCTGTGACTGAATCCTGCCGTTCCACCACCGCTGGGGTGCGGACCTGAATCGGAATCAGATCTGTTTCCGCGCGAACCGCGCTGGCGGCCCGTTGGCAACCTGGCAAGACAACAACACAGGCAGCCGTTACTAAAAGCATCATGGTGAGATTTCGTCGCATTGCATTTCCTCGCGTTCGGAAAATGCAGATCAGACGCCAGGAAAACACTCAGATGATTCAATAACTTACAGGTATTGGAGCCGAAACCGTCTCGGCACATTGGGCATCTGCCGATGCCGTGCCGAAGCTCATGAAAGGGCTGGTCTCCGGCGGCTGCCGCTCACGCTTGCCGAATCTCGGCGTGGATAAAGACCCGGAAGGTGCATCGTTTCAGCGTTTTCATGTTGGCGTGAAGCCTGCATTGATCAGCGCGGAAGGTGACTCTTAAAATGATACGGATTCAAACCGCCAATAACCCAGGCGGCATCACAATCGAGATCGACGGGCAACTCGTCGGTGACTACGTTGAAGAGGTTGAGGCCTCAGTTCGAAAAGCATCAAGCGAACAGCGCAAGAACGTGCTTCTGTTCCTGCGGGACATTTCTCATATCGATGAAACGGGCTATTCGCTGCTGTCCCGACTCGCGGCACAGGGGATGGAACTGAGCGCCGCCGGGCTCTACAGCTCTTACGTCATTAACCAGATTCAGCGTGCGCTGAGTTGCCGCGAGAGCCCAGGAAAGTGACAGGGAGCCGCCTCTCGGCATTTTTTTTTTCCACTGTGTTTCGGCGTTTGCTCCGGCACTTGCCGACACCGGTCCCCTAAAGGCCCCTAAGCCCTTGAGCAACAATCTCCGCTTTCCGGGCGTTGCCGTGCCCGATGGGATGCCATATGAACCCGTCGGAATCTATTATGATTGGCCCTGTGGGAGCATCTGCAAGCGAGATCTACGAGGCGGTCCTGTCGCTTTCGCGATCGATCGCCGGACGCACGGACCTCGAAGCCCTGCTCTCCGGCGTTCGCGAATCCCTGCGTCGGATCGTCAGCTTCGATCACCTCGGCCTGATATTGCACGACCCCGAGAACAGTGTCATGCACGGACATATTCTCAATGAGCCGGGCGCTCCTGTGATTACGACCCTTCGGATGCCGGTTGAGTCAGACCCGGCCGGGTGGGTTTGGCTGAACCAGCAGCCGCTGATCCTTTCCCATCTGGATGCTGAAAGTCGCTGGCCGGAGTTCACGAGCCGCGCCCGTGCCGAGTTCGGGCTCAGCACTCTCATACTGGTTCCGCTCACCGCTGGCGACAACAGGCTCGGCGCGTTCGGTTTCAGTTCGGTGGCTCCGTATGAGCCCAGCCCTGCCGAAATGGAATTCCTGGAGCGTGTCGCCACCGAGTTCGCCGTAGCCGTAGAAGGCTTTCTTGCCAGGCAAGCCGCAGTGCGCGAACGCGATCGCCTGGCCACGCTGTTCGACATCACGAATGCGTTGGTTTCGAAGCTGGCGCCGGAGGAGTTGTTTTCTGCCATAGGCGCGCAGCTCTCGAAGCTGATCCGGCACGATTACTCAATGCTAACGGTTTCGAATTCGGAGAGCGGCCGGCTGGATCTTTACGCGCTGCATTCCACAGGACTCCCGTTCATCGATGTGCTGAAGGGCCCCTTCGATCCTTCGGGCATGCCGGCGGCCGAGGTGCTTGCAACTGGGAAGCCAGTAGTGGCGTACCCCACCGATATCGAGCGCTATCCGTCGCCAATATTCGGAAAGTTTGTGGCGCTGGGATTCAAGTCCGTTTGCTCGGTTCCATTGGTCGCCCCGAATCGAACCATTGGTACGCTGGCGCTTTGTCGAATGACGGAAGATACGTGGTCCGGTGATGACGTCGCCTTTCTTGTGCAGGTCGCAAATCAGATCGCAATCGCAGTGGAAAATTCGCTCTCGTACCGTGAACTGGCGGAAATGAAGGAGCGGCTCGCCACCGAAAAACTTTATCTGGAAGACGAGATCCGCCTCGATCACAATAACGGGAACATGGTGGGACAGGGACTGGCTTTCCAATCCATTCTGAAGAGCGTTCAGATCGTTGCGCCAACCGATTCGACCGTCCTCATTCTGGGGGAGACCGGAACAGGAAAGGAACTCGTCGCACGAGCGGTTCACGAACTGAGCCCGCGCAGGAAGGGCAGCTTCGTCAAGGTGAACTGCGCGGCGATTCCCGC
>DATHOT010000092.1:0-6857 GCA_035484655.1 Bryobacteraceae bacterium
ATCGCGACCTGTGACGTCGGCTCGCACAAGCTGGTCATGGGCCAGTTCTGGCGATCGTACGAGCCAGGAACATTCTTCATGTCCAACGGACTTTCCGGCATGGGCTTCGGAGTCCCGGCCGCCATCGCTGCGCAGTTGTGCCATCCCCAAAAGCCCGTGATGGCCGTGGCCGGCGACGGCGGAATGCTGATGATGCTGCACGACCTGGTGTTGATCCGCGAGCTCGCGCTCCCGATTCTGATTGTGGTTCTCTCGGATCGCAGCCTGAGCCTGATCCGCGTGAGCGAGGAACGCCGCGGATTCCCCGCCTACGGAGTGGATTTCACTCCACCGGATTTCGCGGCCATCGCGCATTCTTTCGGAATCGCCGGGCAGCGCGTTAGCAGCATCGCTGAAGCGAAGTCTTGCGCGGAAAAAGCTCTGACTGAACGCGCGCCATTCGTTCTCGACGTCCCGATCGACTATGGCGAATATTACGATCTGGTCTGAGCGCCTGGATCGCGGCGCAAAGCGATTAACGCGAATTCAGATACGCAATTAAATTTCCCATCTCGCTCTGTGTAAGCTGCGGCCAGGCGATGTGCTTCTCCTGCATCATCCGCAGCATGGCTGGACCATGCCTCCACAGCACCGACACCATGCTGATGGCGGAGTACGGTTCTGCCGGCTTCGATAAACTGGGGGCTCCGGACCCCGCATCGTTATGACAGACGGCGCATTTTTTCGAATCGAAGACCTTATGGCCCTTCGTGCCGTCGCCCCGCGTGGCAAAAAACTGCTTGGCCCAAACGTAGCTGATCAGTTGGCGCCACTCGGTGGTGGTCAATTCCGGCGGCGGCTGACGCATCTGAGGCGCGTGATTCCACATCGCGGCGGCGACATCGGTCAGAGTGCTGTCTCCCAAACGATTCTCCAGAGCCAAGGCGCCATTATGGCAATCGGCGCAGCCTTTTTCACGGAAGAGTGTCTCACCCTGAGCGGGAGGCGGCAACAACAGGAATCGCTGCGTTCCGCGCGTTTGCGGCCGATTCTGGAGATACACCAGCATATCGGTCAGCTCCTGCGACGTCACCTTCGGCCACGGAATGCCTCGCGCTGCCATGGCGTTGTGCATTTGCGTCTGGTGATTCCACATCTGCTCGATCAGAACAATCGGGGCAGCCAGAGATTCCCACTTTTCCACCGGAGGTCCTACGGTGCCGCCCACACCATTGATCGAATGGCATTCGGTGCACCGCTGCTCTTCCAGGAATCGCTTGCCGCGCTCGGCTTCGCCCGGCCTTTCGAAGTAACGAGCGGCGTAGAAATAAGCGAACAGATCCGCCGCTTCGTCGGGAGTGACCTTCGGAATTGAAACGTTTTCCTTAGTCATTGCGGCCCACATTACCGGGGCATGGTTCCACATGCGGGCCGCGATACCGGCTGGAGTGTAATCCCGGTCGAGCCGCCGGCCCAGATCAGGCGCCTTGCCTGCTCCAGACCCTTTCACCGCGTGGCAGTTTACACAGCCTTGGGATTGGAAGAAGTCCGCGCCGCGCCGCGCGTCGGCATCGGCGATCATCGCCAGAAGGCTCGACGTCACGGCCATAATCAAGACTAAGAGGATGAAAGCGGCTTTGTTCATAGACACATGGCTCTCCTCTCTCTCTAGCAGATCATGCTCCGCGCAGTCGCGCTGGGTTTATCAATAACTTAGGTGAGTCGATTTCTGGAGCTGTTCCCGGAAAATTGGGGCAAAGTCCGGAGCCGCTGGGTGAAATCACCCGATCAAGGGAGCCTGCTGAAGCGCTGGTTCTTCTACCGGCCGGCTGCGGCTCTTCTGGCAGGCGGCATTGAACACACCGACAGCACCAAGGTAGCGCTTGGTGGCTACATTCACCTTACGAGCCTTCGCCTCGAAGATATGTAAGGCTTTAGGGGAACAACCCTTCTGCGACGGTGCCGGAACCGCGGCACGAAGTTCGGCTTCCCTCACGCGTACCAGTGCTTTTGCGGCGTCCAGCTCATGGAGGGCCGCAATTAAATCGTCTGCACAAAGTACCTCGTACATAGCTCACTCCTCTACCAGGAAGGAAGAGCACGCCCTGCGCATACGGAATTGCGACGAGGCTCTTAGTTGTGTGGTGGCCCAGTATGGCACGGGTCGCCCGGGTTAGCAAGGGCTTCGGTCTAGCCAAACAGTTTCAATACGATACACTGGAGTTGCCCTGCGAACGGGGATCATTCTGCATAATGCGTACTTTGAGCGGCCTCTTTCTTCTGGTTGTCACCGCCGGGGCTTCTCCGGAAGTCGTGGACCGGGCGAGTGCGCTTTACCAACGCACGGATTACGCAAACTCACTGCAAGTTCTGGCGGCAGATCCCGCCCCCGATGCCAGCGATTATCTTCTGAGCGGCAAGAATTATTTCATGCTCGGCGACTATAAGAAAGCCATCGAACTCTTCGAGAAGGCTCTTCGAAGCGCTCCTAACCGTTCCGAATACGAGCTTTGGCTCGGCCGCGCGTGGGGACGTCGCGCCGAAACCGGCGGCTGGCTGCTGGCCGGCGTGCATGCGTCCAGAGCTCGCCAATGTTTCGAAACAGCAGTGGCACTGGATCCGCACAACCGCGAAGCCCGGAACGATTTGTTCGATTTCTACCTTAATGCACCCGGTTTTCTGGGCGGCGGATTAGAAAAAGCCGCGGCCAGCGCCCAGACTATCGCTCGAGAGCGGCCCGCCGAATATGAGTTTGAGGAAGCTCAACTCGCCGACCGAGCGAAAGATTACGCCGCGGCCGAGGCCCATCTGCGCCGAGCCATGGAGCTGGCGCCCAGCGAAGCCGGCCGGATTGTAGATGTGGCGCGCTACGTCGCCAAACGTGGGCGTCTTCAGGAAGCCGACGTGCTGTTCGAGCAAGCCAGGAAACTAGCGCCCAGCCTGCCCCGTGTGGCTTTTGCCGAAGCCAGAATGAATATCGAGAACCGTCGCAACCTGGAGCAGGCGCGCCGGCTCCTGGAGCAATATCTGCACGCCAGCCTGACTCCGGACGACCCGCCCCGCGAAGAGGCTGAGAAACTTCTGCGGCGCGCAGGCGGATGACGAATCTCAATCCACGGATCAACGGGGTGATGGACGGCCCACGACACGCCCCCGGCCCGGGTCTCAAAACTTACTTCGTTCTGCTTTTTTTCCTGGCGCTGAAGGCCGCCGGAAATTCCTGGATGGCCTGGGGGATGAAACAGGTTCCCGAGAGGATGTCGATGAACCCCGCGCTCTACTTGCGGGCCATGCTGAACCCGTTCGTTGCAATCGGAATCGCGGCCCTGATCCTCGCCTTGTTAACGCGAATGGCGCTGCTCAGCATGGCGGACCTGAGTTTTGTGCTGCCTGTTACGGCCATCGGATACGTGATCGCGGTGTTCCTCGGGAAGGTGTTCCTGCACGAAACGGTCACGGGCCAGCGGTGGCTAGGGACGCTGCTGATCTTTGCGGGCGCCATATTGGTGGGAACCACTTCGCGAAATACTACTCCATCGGCGGAGGATCCAAAATGAAGTGGATCCTGGTGATGGTGATGGTGGCGGCGACGGTGCTGAGCGATCTGCTGCAGAGCCATGAAATGAAGCGGGCGGGCGAGCAATCCGTGAGCGCGCGCGGTTTCGCGCGATTGCTGCACACCATCGCCCAACGCCGATTGCTGATCCTAGGCGTGGCCTGCAACGCAGTATCATTTTTCTCGTTTATGGCCCTGGTGCAAACCGAGCCGCTTAGTTTCGCCGTGCCGGCCTCTTCGGCAAGTTTCGTCCTGGAGACCGTGCTGGCAAAATTTGTTTTGCACGAGCGGATCGGCGCGCGTAGAGCCGCGGGCGCCTTGGCCGTGCTGGCCGGCGTCGTGCTGGTTGGAGGGTAGGGCTCTTATTTCGCTTGTGACAGCGCGCGATTGATCCGCTCCACAGTATCAGCCGGATTTTCGACCTCTACGATAAATTCGTCATACCGGTCCTCAATCCCGGCGAAAAAATCCTGAGGGTTTCTGAGTTTGATGCTTATGGCGTGGTCCGGATTGTGAACGTCCCAGAATGTTCGATTTACTCCGGCAGTGAAAGTTCCAGCCCTGATTACGCCCGCGATGCTGGTCCCGGGGTTGCGGACTCCTTCCGGTCCGGCGCGCGCTCGCTCGGCATCGGTACGAGCGGTTTCTATCGATGCCAGAGGAATCTGGATAGAATTTTTGAACGCCCAGAGCTTGTCCAATCCACGCATACGCAGCTCCAGTATTCCATTAGAAATCTGTACGTCTACCAATTTGCCCTCCCGGCTCAATCGCCCGCCCGAGCCGGAGCCACTGGAACCAGGCGCCCGTCTCGAATGTAATAGTCGGCGCCGCGCCAGCGGATGCTGTTGCGGCCGAAACTGGTCAGCCAGATGGCGAACGCTACCGCATCCCAAACCGGAATCAGCAGCATATCCTTCCCCAAGCCCGGCTGCCGGAGGCCGTGCATCCCGATAATCCAGGTCATGGCGATCCGTAACCCGAGATAGCCGCCCAAGTAGCCCAAGGCGACCGCCGCCGAGGGATGAACTGCTACGGCCGCCAGCGACCATGGCAATCCCTGAGTCAGCAGCAGTCCCAGATGTCCCCAGGGGCGCATGTGCCGCATGACCACGATCCACCGCAGCCGCTTGTGCAGCAAATCTCGGAGCGACGCATAATCACAAACGGTCTCTATGGCGTACCTGAGCAGCACGACTTCGTAGCCCTGTTCGGCGATGAGGCGGCCCACCAGCAAGTCGTCGGCCGGCCGATTCTCAAGCTCCGGGTAACCGCCAAATCCATTGAGCCGAGCGCGCGTGGTGGCGATGGTCGGACCCAGCGCGAACTTTATTCCATCCAGTTGCCAGGCCACTAAAACACCGGCGTAGAAATCGGACATCATTCCGACGGTCTGCAGGTGATCGGTCAGGCTGCCGAGCTCGGTTGGTACGTAGAAACAGGTCACGGCTCCTACTTTGGGATCGCGCAGCGGAGCTGTGAGCTTCCGGAGATAGTCGGGACGCACGCGCACATCGCTATCGCTGATGACCACGACTTCGTGCGCGGCGTCGCTCACCAGGCGGGCCAGCTTGGCGACCTTGTCGTTGGTTGCGACGCGTCCGGAACCGTAAAGTATCCGGATGCGGCAGTGCGGAAAATCGGCGGTGAGTTTCGTTAAGACCGACAGGACCGCTTGGTCGTCGGGATCGACGCAGAAAACGATTTCGAACTGCGGGTAATCCAAGCGGCAGAAGCTGGCCAGGTTTTCGGCGGCGTCCGGGTCGAGACCTCGAATCGGTTTCAGGATGCTGACCGGGGGAGTGAATGACTCGTCGCACGCACTGACTGGTTGGTGAAAATAGCGCCAGGAGCTATAGATCGCAATGAAGTAGTAAATAAACGGAATGGCCGCGATCGCAAGAAACAGCTCGCTCACGGTCGCCATATTTACAGGCTACTCGACCCCTGCATGGTTCGTCAGGAGAAGCTTGCCGCCGCTCTCGGCGACCCGAGTGAGCAGCGCCGGTTCCACCAGCTTCTTGAGGCGTTCGGCTGCTTCCCGCGTGATGACCAGATAGCACCGCTCCGGTTGAAGCCACAACATTTTCCATTGTGCGTCGTCGATAAACACATTCGGAGCGCCCGGCGCGTAAGAACCGTACACCAGGTTATTAAAACGGCCGTTCAGCAGAAGCGCCGAGCGGTTCGTATAAAAGAAGATCGATGAAAACGTGTAATAGTGATGATCCACGATCAGCTTTCCCGGAGGCGCGCGGCGCAAGGTCTCCGCGAGCGGCCGCGAAGATAGAAAAGGATCGAAGGCTGCCATCGCGATACGCGCTGCTTGAAAAAACAAGATAGCCATCAGGGCCACAGCCAGGAAGGCGCGCTGGCCTCTGGCGCGAAAAGTTCCGGCCGCGCCTAACAGAAACGCAATCGCGGCCACGATCAACGGAAGCCGGAGGTAGGCGAAAGACGCGATCGTAAGATCCTCCATATGGCCGAGCGAGAGCTTGTAGGCGCCCGGATTAGAGCTGAGCGCGGAGGAAATATCGCCGGGCTTGGGCAGGTTCCACGCCAGGAAATACAACGTAAGCACCGCCGCCGCTGCAACGATGAATATCCCGCACAGCACGCGTGTGCCGTTTCGGATCCAGTTTCCTCCCGCAGCCATCGCCGATCCCAAAAGCAACGCGAGAGCCGGATAACAGGGCATCGAGTAATACTCCTGCGTGGTGGAAAAAGTGAAAAACACCAGGATGAAGCCGGTCCAGCACAGGGCCAGCAAGCGAGTCTTGCCGGCGCGGTCGAGCGGCTTGAAACTGAGCTTCGCCATGGCAGGGAAATATACGCTCCAGGGAAACAGCCACAGCAGGTGGAACAGCCAGAAGTACAGGCGCGGGACGGTGTCATAATCGCGCGGGTAGCGCATGTTCAGGAAACGGAGCAGTTGCTCATTGATGAAGTAGAACCACAGGAAGCCGTGGTATTCGCCGGGAGCGCTGCGCATGGTCAGGTCGAAATAGGGAGGATTTCGCAGCGTAGCAATCACGTGCCAGGGCGCGGCGATCAGCAGCACCACCAGCAAGCCGCTCCAGGGATGCAGGGCCTTCCAAATCTTGCGATGAAATATCTGCCCCGTGACGCCCAGATAAATCAGCGCCGCGGCCACCGGAAACACCACACCGATCAGGCTCTTGAACAACAGGCTGGTCCCCAGGCTCGCTGCCATCACAAATGCCCACCAGCGTGGATGTGGCTCGGCTTCGTCGATGGCGCGGAGAAACGCCCACATGGAAAGCGCGATGCTGGCGGTGAGCATTACATCCGGAATCAGAAT
>DATHOT010000093.1:0-33907 GCA_035484655.1 Bryobacteraceae bacterium
AATCCGTTCAGGCTCTAACCATCGGCATATACATTGCATATACAATTATATAAGCGATGTTCGAGTGGGACCCTAACAACCTTCGTAAAATCAGGGCGCACCGAATAATGCCGGAAGACGTAGAAGAAGCGCTTCTAAACGCTCCGATCCCCATCTATGAACACGACATCGGAGGAGAACCACGCTATGTATACTATGGCGAAACCAATTCGGGTCGCCTGCTCGCCGTCATCGTGACCGAGCGTGGCGAACAGTTGCGCGCGGTAACGGCGTACGACCTCGATTCCGCGCAAAAGCGCGACTATCTCCGCAGGAGAGTGAAAGGAGAATGAACATAATGAACAGGAACAAGGTTGAAATTCCCAAATTCAAGAACGAGAGTCAGGAAGCGGACTGGTGGGCCAGCAAGCCCGGGCGCGATTACCTAAAGCAGAGATCCGCCTCCGTCAAATCGAAAGGGACTGGGACGAAAGGGTCGCGCCTGGTAGCAAAGCTAAACAAGGTTGCCACATTGAACAAGAAGAGCAGCGTGCAAATCGCAATACGTCTGCCCGAGCAAGATCTTGAACACGCCCGCCAGATCGCCGAGCGCAAAGGCATCGGCTACCAGACGCTCTTGAGGATGCTGGTCCACGAGGGTCTCAGCCGGGAAGCCCGTCGCTCTTGAGATGCGCCGTCTGCAGGCCAGGAGTTGCGCCGCCTACTTCACTTCTTCCACGCTTTGCAAAATCTCGCGAGCGTCGGATTCTCTGTCCCGCGGAACCCGAACGTCCCACCAGCCGAGAATATTCCCGCTCTCCTGGCGTGCCGCTGGATTTTGGTCCATAGCGAAGAAAGGTATTCCTGCTTCCCGCAGCAGACTCTTCGCCAGACCGATGGCGACAGGACTCTGAAAGCTGGTGCGGATCAGGACATCGAAGTCGCCCTCATCCGCTGGTGTCTCGGCGGAAGTTTCCTGCTCCGGGCGATCCCTTAAGGCAACCTGGCAGTCCGGGCACTCGACCACTCCCTCCCGATACTCCAAGCCACATTGAGGGCAGAACATTGGCACTCCTTCAGGCATGTTTTTCGCCCCATTTCTTCATAGCTAAAAGAACCGGCCCCAATTCCCGGCCCTTCGCGGTCAAGAAGTATTCCAGCCGCGGAGGATGTTCCGCATAATTGCGGCTCGCGATAACACCGCTGGATTCAAGATCCCTCAATCGAGCCGATAAAACGCTGGGCGTCAAGCCAGGAAGAGTGGCCTCGAAATCCAGAAAACGGCGGGTGTCGTACCGAAACAGATCCCGCAGAATCAGGATGGCCCAGCGGTCGCCGATGACATCCAGCGTACGCGCCACCGGGCACTTGAGAGAATACCTTCTAGCCAGAGTCTCCTCAGTTGGCGCGGCTGGCCGGCGGGACTACGCCGTTCATGCGCAGATACTCTTCCATCTGCCCATATTCATCAAACGCGTGCACAGCGGCAAACGTTAGCGCAAACACTCGGGGGACTTTGTTGCCTCCGGGACCGGCGACCATATCCAAGGAGTTTTCCGCCGTGAGAGCGGCCGCTGCGTGGTGCCCCGAGACGAAAGAGTCTTTGAGGAGCTGAATGATCTCTGCCCGCGACGTCATGGCTTCCGGACCCTTGATACCCGTGATGCTGGCGGGAATTTGATCGCCGCCGGCGCCGCCCCATAGGAAGTAGTTCGCAGCCGCCAGATGCTTCACCAGCCCCGCAAAAGTGTAAACACCTTTGAAATTCGCTCCGCTAATATCGAGACTCTCAGGTGAGAAATTGAACTTCGCTTCCGGCATGGCTTCCACTGCCGACACAATCTGTCTTTCAATCAAACTAATTTCGCGATCGATGGCGGCCCCCACCGAGGCCGGAGGTGTAGCCGCGGGTCGTTGCGCGAGAGCGCTCGAAACACAACCCAGCGCGATTAGCATAACTGCAGTAGGCTTCATGTAGAACTCCTTTAGTGACTATTATTATCATAGTCACTCCTGATTTGGCAAGTTATACTGAGCTATGAATTGGCGTCTCCTGCTCGCCGCTTTTCCCCTCGCCTCCCTGGCGATGGAGGCATCCCCAACCTGTTCCAGCCTGGTCAATCTGTTCATCACCAACACCACCATTACCGCCGCCGATGATCTGCCCGCCGGTTCCTACCATCCCTCCGGGACGCCCGCCTCTTTGAACTTGCCGGCCTTCTGCCGCGTGCGCGTCATATCGCATCCCGTCACCGATTCTGAAATTCACTTCGAACTTTGGATGCCGCCGCGTGCCGCCTGGAATGGAAAGTTCGAAGGCACCGGCAACGGCGGATTCTCCAGCGCGATGAGCTATAGCACCATGGCGGCCGCCTTAAATCACGGCTACGCCACCGCCGGCTCCGACACCGGACACGAGGGCGGAGATCTGAACTTCGGCGTCGGCCACCCCGAAAAGATTAATGACTGGGGCTACCGGGCTGTCCACGTGATGACCGACACGGCGAAGCTGATCATCCGCGACTACTACAGCCGGCTCCCGCAATATTCCTATTTCAATGGTTGTTCCACGGGAGGACATCAAGCGCTCTCAGAGGCGCAGCGTTTCCCGGCCGATTACGACGGCATCGTCGCGGGCGACCCCGGCAACAATCGCGTGCATCTGATCGCGGGATTTCTATGGTCCTGGGAAGCAATCCACAAAGACACTCCCCGTCCGCTGCCCGCCGCCAAGCTGCCGATGATCGCCAAAGCCGTCCTGGCCGCGTGCGATGCGATCGACGGCCTCAAGGATGGCATCATTGACGACCCGCGCCGCTGCAAATTCGACCCCGGTACGCTCGCGTGCAAGGGCGACGATGGCGACAACTGTCTAACCGCGCCTCAGGTGGAATCGGTCAAGAAAGTTTACGATGGCGCCCACAACCCGCGCACCGGCGAACGGATTTTCGCGGGATGGGCCCGCGGTACCGAGGCAAGCTGGGCCCCCTACTTCATCGATCCCGCCGAAGCGAGGCGCAACGAATTCTGGCGGCTCTTTGTGTTCAACGATCCCAACTGGGACTGGCGCACATTCGATTTTGACCGCGATCTGGCCTACGCCGATACCAAGATGGCCGCCGTCAATTCCAATGACGTAGACTTGAAGCCTTTCAAAGCCCGCAATGGAAAGCTGTTGATGTATCACGGCTGGGCCGATTCCGATGTGCCCCCCGAGGACGGCGTCAGATACTACGAGGCGGTCGAGCGCGCCATGGGTGGACACGGCCAGACCACCGATTTCTTTCGCCTCTTCATGGTCCCCGGCATGGGACATTGCGGCGGAGGCGCCGGCCCGAATACGTTCGATGCCGTGAGCGCCCTCGATCAATGGGTGGAGCACGGCCAGGCGCCGGAGCAAATCGTCGCGGCACACATTACCCAGGGCGTGACGGATCGCACCCGCCCGCTTTGTCCTTATCCCCAGATTGCGAAATGGAAAGGCGCCGGAAGCATCGACGAAGCTGCTAACTTCGCCTGCGCCGATCCAAATCCCTCGCCCCGATAAATCGGAAATTCCGGCGTCGAGTGACGCGGGTCGCGGCTTTTTCTTCTGTTAGCCTTCAACTATTTCCAATGAACAGGCCGTCGCGCGCTCTACCCCCGTGTTATTCGAAGTCATGGACAAAAAGCTCGTAGCCGCCCGTCATGGCCCAATGGGCCACACCATGGTCATGTCTCCGGAGGATCACCAAGCCTACGAGTGCCAGGCTCAGGCTTTCCTCGCCGAATACCAACCCAAAGGGGTCGCAGAAAGCCAGCTCGTCCGGTTTCTGATCGACGATTCCTGGCGCTGCAACCGCTTCGCTGCGATTAAGGCGACTCTACACTCGTCCGCCTTCGACGCCCGCGACCTCAAGACTCGTGACGCTCTCGTCAATATCAACATCCACTGCCAGCGGCTGAACCGCCAGTTTGAACGCACGCTCTGCCTGCTGCGCAAGATTCAGGCCGAACGCCGTCGGGATGAAAAACGCCGGCTGGCGAGGGCCGCCAAAATCCTGAAAATGCCCACGACACAAAGGCCGTGCTAACTACTTAGTAATAGTTCCGCAAGCGATGCGAGCGCCGGCATTCCCGGTCGGATCGGTCTTCATGTCGTCGGCCATGGCGTGGATCATCAGGGCGGTCCCGCCGTTCGAGAACACCGAATGGCCGTCCGTTCCGAGATCGACATTCGGATCAACGACGGTAGTCTTCGCTGTGCCTTTGGCGCTTACCGTGAAGTTAGGCATATCGCCCGCGTGCGGTCCGTCCGGATTCATCGAGCCATGCTTCTTCATGTCGGGATTGAAATGGCCGCCCGCCGACGTAAACGCAGGCCCTTCGCACTTGGCCGTCTGATGGATATGAATGGCGTGGTCGCCGGCTGGAAGATTCTTCAGGTCGACTTTAATATTTACTCCGCCGCCCTTGTGGTCGCTCAACACGGCGCTGCCCACGCTTTGATCTTTCGCGTCCTTGAGCTGCACGGTCACCGGCTTGTTAGCGGCATAAAGCACCGCGCCGAAGAGACCCGCAATCGCAACAGCAACAGTCTGTTTAATCATGTTTTCCCTCTCCACCTGAAATCCTCGCACGATTCGAGGCCCCAGCGCTAGCGGAGTTGGGTTGTCTCAAGGAAAATAGACGGAGCCGTCAGTCGATAGCAAGGTGCTCTGAGGAAAACACCCTTCTTCGTTTCGATGGCGGCTCCGGCCAGAAAGCAGTTAGCCTTTGGGCCTGCGCTTCATTCCAAATCTGCCCATTGCCAGTAGGCCGGCTCCTACCAGAACCATCGTGATTGGTTCCGGCACTGTGCTTGCTGTCCCAACCAGCGTATTGCCCGCAGCCGTGCCAAATGAGAACGTGGCTGCCGTTATAGTCGTCGCAGCGGTAACACTGGGAACTGAAAGCGTGAACGTCGCTCCGCTTTCCAGGAACGCGTTGTGTGGTCCATTTCCGGCAATCGAACCGTTCGCATTGGAGTAGGTTCCACCGGAATAAGTCCCGTTGCTGGATGTTCCGATGATGGTGTGACTCGGCGCCGCGGAAGCACCGATCAGCTCCAACAAAAGCGAACCGCCAGATGAAGTCAAAGCCCACCCTGTCGACACGCTTGAGCCGACTGAATACGTGCCATTTGAATTTACGGTTAATTCAGTGCCGCTGCTGGATGTCAAGGTGCCGATTGTGGACCCGTTGCTAAGCGTGAGAAACAGGTCGCTCAGATTCTGAGCCACGTCGGTTGGGTTCGATAGCAGATTGTTCAGCGTAACGTTGATCGTACCTGCCCCGGTCACAATGGTGGCCGACGCATTTTCAGAATCGCCGCCCGTGGACGTGCCATCCCCGATGAAGGTGATCGTACTTGCGAGTGCAGCCGAGCTACATCCTAGGACGAAGATAATCGCAAACAAAATCCGATACATCTGTTGAAATTTCCTCCTGTGTAGTACCAATGTTTTCTAGTACTATGTGCGTTCGATGCGCCGGCGGGCATTCCGTTACTCCTCTAACCGTGAGGTCCGCCGCGGCGAAGCGAGACCAGGCTAGGTAAGCAGAACGTGACAACTTCACCCCAGTTAAAGGTGAATGGGAACGTGTCAACCGTTCAACGGGCTGTTACCGTACTCCCACACTCTGTAGCGCTCCTGCGCGTTCATGGCTTCTTCGCGTTCATGGCTTCTTAAGGTTGGGCGCCCGAATCAAGGGGCCAGGGACGTGCAACGAGATGTGAAGAATGAAACTCAAAGCCGTCCCTGTTGCACTGTTGTGCATCACGATCATACCGGCGTTCGCCCAACTCCCGGAAGATCTGAACAGTAACTTCAATGATGCGGAGCGGCGAATCGTGCGGCTCCCACCGACAGCGTTTCCGCAGCTTCCCCGCGGTGTTGTCCGGGAACTCCAACGTCGAGGATGCACGGTTCCACAAGAGGCGTTCACGAAGAAGCCGCACAACGTCGTTCGTGGCGAATTCGCCAAATCCGGACAAACCGATTGGGCAGTGCTGTGCTCGGCCAAAGGCGTGTCTACAATTCTTGTTTTCTGGAACGGCTCGGCGAATAATCCCGGCGCGATCGCTCCGATGGAAGACCGGAATTTTCTTCAAGGAATCACGCCCGATAAAATAAGCTATTCCAGAGGGATCAGTGCGGTGGGAAAGTACTTTATCATGCGCCACTATAATGCGTACGGTGGACCAAAGCCGCCGCCGATTGACCACCAAGGGATTGACGATGCGTTCATCGAGAAGGCATCGGTGACGTGGTATTTTCACGGCGGAAAATGGTTGAAGTTGACTGGAGCGGATTGACTCCAGCTCGAAAATCTTGTGGGGAACTGCTGGACGCCAGAGATGCTGGTTTGGGGTGGGAGACGATCACCTATCAAGGAGAGGATGGAAACCGCTACGAACTGAGTGTCAACAAAGAGGGGTCACCGCTCTAAAACCCCTCGGCCAGGAAAACCATAATCCGGCCGTGAATCTGATCCCGTACCTTCCGGAACGCCGCCTTCCGGACCTCCTCGGAGCCTTGCAAAGCTGCCGGATCTTCAAACGGCCAATGAAATCGTTGAGCCTTGGCGGGGAACACCGGGCACGATTCCTTGGCGTTGTCACAGACGGTGATGATTTGATCGAATTCCTGCCCGGTAAACTCGTCCACGGACTTCGACCGATGACCGGAAATGTCGATGCCGATCTCGTTCATGACTGCAATCGCTTCCGGCCGAACTTGCGACGGGCTCGTTCCAGCCGAATAGACTTCATAACGATCGCCAGCCTCGTGCCGGAACAACCCTTCGGCCATCTGGCTCCGTGCGGAGTTCCCCGTACAGAGAATGAGTACACGCTTTTTATTTGTCATTGACCGGTTCCCTCGGGCGGGTGAGGAACCACTACATCCTTCGCTTGAGCCGGAAGCCGCGGGACTAGCCACGCAAACAGCGCCGTAGCAGCTACCGACCCGGCCAACTGCGCCGCGATAAAACCCGGAACGTCGCTGGGCCGGATGCCCGAAAAGGTATCGGTCATCGAACGAGCCAGGGTCACAGCCGGGTTCGCAAAGGAGGTGGAAGCCGTGAACCAGTACGCTCCCGTGATATAAGCGCCCACGGCGAAGGCTGTTGCTGAACTTCGCAAGCGAACACATCCCCATATCACAGTCAACAATCCGAAGGTGGCAATGAACTCGCTAAACATCTGCGCGGGTCCGGAACGAATGTGGCGGGACGCTGCGAATATCGGTTCGCCGAACATCACGTGGGCCGCAGCGACACCAATGAACGCTCCGATGATCTGGACGATGATGTACGCCGGTGCATGCCGCCATGCAATCCCGCGTTGCCACGCATCAGCCAAGGTAACAGCCGGGTTGAAATGCGCTCCAGAAATCGGGCCGAAGGTCAGGATCAAAGCCACCAGCATGGCTCCGGTCGCCAGAGTATTGGCGAGCAGCGCGATAGCAACATTACCACCTGACAAACGCTCACCCATGATTCCGGAGCCAACGACGGCGGCCAGCAGCAGCGCTGTGCCAACACCTTCCGAAACTATTCTTCTCGCGAACATTCACCCCAATTCGATAAGGCACGACCAAGTTGTCGAGATGAACGAACTAGTGTTGGCTAGCGAACTCGTACACCCTTTGCTGAATCTCATCTCGCAGTCGCCGCACGAGTGCCTTTCGCTCTGCGGGCGAATGAGCCGCATTGGGATTATCTAAGGGCCATTGCTGCCGCCAGATTGCACCCGGGAATATCGGGCACGTGCGCTCCCGGTCCCGATCGCACAACGAGATCACATAGCTAAAGCGCGAGCCGAGAAACGGGTCCACGACTTTCGTTTCCTGGCGAGAGATATCAATGCCGATTTCTTGCATGGCTTCAATCGCATCGGGGTCAATCGTCGTGGGGTTGGCGCCGGCACTTGTTATCTCGAATCGATCACCGGCAATCTGTCGAAGCATCGCTTCCGCCATTTGCGTGCGGCAGGAGTTCCCGGTGCACAGGAAAAGTACCTTCGTCTTAATCATGATTGATTCCTATGGTTTATTATTTCTAGTATCGTCGAAGGATGGCGAATGTCAAGAGCGATCTCGAAGCTTTGGTGGAGGACCGGTTCTTCTTCCGCCGGCAAGCTCTACGCAATAGTCAACGGACTACCGCCTGCGATGCCTGGGCTTGCGGCCGTCTCCCCTCGAACGCATTCTGTAACAAAGCCCGAATTCCATCTCGCGTCACGGCCCGCGGATTGTAGTACGGATTCTGCGCCGCGATGTCCGCCGCTTTATCCAGATCGCCCGCTTTCATCCCGATCGCCCCTAGCGACACCGGCGCGCCCAACGACACCGCCAGATCGAATAAACCCTCCGCCGCGGATGTAGCGCCCAGCGCGCGAGCAATGCGCGACATTGCCTCCGGTGTCGCCGCAGCGTTATAAGCTGTCGCGTGCGGTAACACCACCGTATGCGTCTCCGCGTGCGGAAGGTTGAAACTCCCGCCCAGCGTGTGGCACAGCTTGTGATGCAGCGCCATCCCGACCGTGCCTAGCGATACGCCTCCCAGCCATGCTCCGTAAAGCGCGTCGGAGCGCGACTCCAGATTCGACGGTTCCTTCACCACCACCGGCAGGCTCCGCGCCAGCGCCCGGATGCCTTCTTCCGCCAGCATCGAGACGATCGGATTCGCGTCCCTGGCGTACAGCGCCTCCACGCAGTGCGCGATCGAATTCATGCCGCTGGTGGCGGACAGCCTCGCCGGCATGCTCACGGTCAGCGTAGGGTCATACAGAACCGTCTTCGGCAGCACGCGCGCATCGCGGCCGGTCTTTTTCAAACCACCCTCGGTGAGTCCCCATATGGGCGTCATTTCCGATCCGGCGTAGGTGGTCGGAATCGCGAGAATCGGAAGATCGGAAACCAGCGCGATTGCCTTGGCAAGGCCCGTAGTGGATCCTCCGCCCACGGCCACACAGCAGTCGGCGGCCGAACGCCGGGCCTCGTCGCGGGCGGCTTCAGCAATTTCGATCGGCACGTGCATCACAGCCCGATCGAACAATCCGACCGCTCGCGAGCCCAACCGCTTTACCATCTCGGCGCCCTGTTCGCGCTGTTCGGGTGTCGATAGGACCAGCGCCCGCGTTGCGCCCAGCCGCTCGATCTCCTCAGCAAGCTTGTCCAGGCAGCCGGCGCCGAAAATCACCCGCGACGGCAGCATGTCATAAGTGAAGGAAAGCATCAGGCCTGTCCTGCATGAGCGCGCGCGGTGCGTTCATTCAATTCCCGAAGCACTCGCAATTCCTCAGCCGACGGGGCTTCGGTAGCGGTGAGCTGTGGGGAAACTCTCAGCTTCCAGCCTGTAGATTCGACAACTCGGTCCACTGCCACACCCGGATGAACGCTGGTCAGTGTAAGTTCTTTGGTCGCCGGATCGGGGGTCAAGATGCCGAGATCCGTGATCACGGCCGTCGGCCCTTTGCCTGGAAATCCCATTCTCTGGCGCGCATCGCCGCCATCCAGATGACCCGCGGACGTCACGAAATCCACCTTCTCCACAAAGGCGCGCTTGTTTTGCCGCAGCGTGATTAATACTTCCTTGGCCGACGTCGCGATCTCCGGCGCGCCTCCCGCGCCCGGCAGCCGAACTGAAGGCTTATGGTAATCGCCGATCACGGTAGTGTTGAGATTCGCGAAGCGGTCGATCTGCGCCCCACCCAGAAATCCGATGTCGATGCGGCGGCCCGTTAGCCAGTACGAGAAAATCTCGGCTAAAGGCACGACAGTATCGGCCGTCTCGGCCAGCTCGCCGTCTCCGATAGACAAAGGCAGCACCGCCGGCTTGGTTCCGATCGGTCCCGATTCGTAAATCAGCACCGCATCCGGTGCGTGCGTCAGACGCGCCAGGTTCGCCGCCGCGCTCGGCAGTCCGATCCCGACGAAGCAGACCGTTCCGTTGCGCAGCATTCGAGCCGCCGCGACAGTCATCATCTCGTCCGAGGTGTACTCAGGCATGACTGGCCACCTGGTCGAGACTTCGCCGGAAGCCTTCGAAATCCTTTGTGCCCATCACGTGCCGTTCCATCCAGGATTGAAATCCTTCGCGCTCGCGCGAGATCTGATCCCACTGCTTGTAGAACGCGTTGTTCCGGGAATAGTAGCCCTGCGCGTAGGAAGGAAAAGCTCCACCCTTCACCTCGCTGACCGCGCCCACCACCCAGGACGGCAGCACCACTGCATTCGGCGCCGCATCCAGACGATCCACGATCTCCTCCACGGTCACGATCGCGCGCCGCGCCGCGAGTACCGCTTCCTTCTGGACCCCTACCACGCCCCACATCAGAACATTGCCGCGACGGTCCGCCTTTTGCGCGTGAATGACGGAGACATCCGGGCGAATGGCTGGAACCGCGGCAAGGCGCTCGCCCGTAAAAGGACACTCGATAAACTTGATACGCGAATTGTATTTCGGCAGGTCGGTACCAAGATACCCGCGCAAAAGACCAAATGGAAGATTCGCCGCTCCGGCCGCATACGCCGCCGCCATGCCGGCATGATCGTGCTCTTCGATCGCTAGCGGCGCCGGCCAGTTATTCTCGACGGCATCCCGCAACCGATGCAGCGAGCCAACTCCGGGGTTGCCACCCCAGGAAAAAATGAGCTTGGAAGCGCATCCGGATCCGATCAGTTGATCGTATATAAGGTCCGGCGTCAGCCGGATCAGCGTCAGATTGTGGCGTCCCTGGCGGATAATCTCGTGGCCCGCGGCGAAAGGAATCAGGTGGGTAAATCCCTCCAGTGCGACGATATCGCCGTCGTGGACCATCTGTTCGACAGCGTTTTTTAATGGAACTATCACCGCCAACGTCTGATTATGCCATGCCAACAGTAGGCCGTACCGGTAGCTTTCATTAGTACTTCAGTTAGTCGAATTAGCCCGCTAGGACCTTGTCTGGGAAAGTATCCACGGTTACTTTGAAGTTACCGAGGATACAAGTGAATCATTTTCCCATCAAAACAATTCTTTTCGCGGCGTTAAACCTTTTTGTTTCAACGGCATTCGCGACTTCCATCACGTTTACCGGCGGCGGCACCAACGGCGCCTCCGGGAATGTTCTCTCAGCCAGCGCCCAATTCGATTTGAGCGGCAGTTCGCTGACCGTAACACTCACTGACACCGCCACTTCCGCAAACAACATGTACGCTCCCTCCGACGTGTTGACGGCGGTCTACTTCGGCACTACTTCACTGGCTGCGCTTACGCCTGAAACCGCCAGCCTGGATGGCAGCACTGTCGTCAGTCCGGATGGCACTAACGTCGGCTCAAACTGGGAGTTTCTCGGAGGTTTCTCGCCTGTTCGCGGTTTGGTGAATGGCATCAGCGCCTCCGGCCTTTCCGTTTTTGGCCAGGGGAATTTCAACAATTGCGTGACCATTAGCACCTGCAACAATCTCGGTGGAATCGATTGGGGATTGGTCCCTTCCTTCTTTCCTCCGTCGCAGGGCATCAACGGCGGCGTGGGCGGCAGAACATTGGTAGACGATAGCGTTCAATTCACTTTGAACACCATGCCCGGCTTCTCGCTCGCCAGCATCAACAGCGTTCAGTTCCAATGGGGCACCAGTAACGACGAGTTTTCCGCTAGAGCTACTACCGATGGTGCCCCCGAGCCCTCGACCTTGATTTTGGTAGGCGGCGGAATAGCCTTAGCCGCTTTCTGGCGAAAGAAGAGACAACCGCGCCAAGGTCTCTCGCAGATTCTTTAACAGTTGGCGACAGGTTCGCAAACACTCCAGTTCGCACTGAAGGTTGTATTCTGAAGAGACATGAGTTACCGCGCCCAGGCGCTCCTGCGATTCGGGCTGCTTTTGTATGGCGCGTCGCTCGTGGCGCAGGCGCAAACATCCGCGTCTTCGGACAATTTCCGCTTCGCGCTGGCGGGTGACTCGATCATCGACCGCCGTATCTCGATTTACGACGAGCCCGGGTATCTTCAGATGTTCGACCGTATCCGGAGCGCCGATGCGGCGTTTACCAATTTCGAGATGCTGGTCCACAACTTCGAGTTTCCGGGCGCGCCCGTAAGCGGCGGAACCTACATGGGTGCGTCGCCTTGGGTCCTGGATGAGCTAAAGTGGGCCGGCTTTCGTCTGTTCGGTATCGCCAACAACCACGCCTTCGATTTCGGAACAGAAGGACTCTTAAACAATCTCAGCAACCTGCGGCAGGCCGGTTTAGTTTACGCCGGTGCGGGCGAAAACCTGGCGCGCGCGCGAGCTCCCGGGTATCTCGATACCAAAAAAGGCCGTGTCGCTCTGATCGCATGCGCGTCGACGTTTTCGATCCTCAGCCCCGCCGGTGTGCAGCGACCCGACATGAAGGGGCGCCCGGGGCTCAATCCGCTGCGATTCCAGACCACCTACACAGTCGAGCCATCGACGTTGGCGTCGCTGCGGGCGCTGGCGCAGGCCAATGGCACGGGCGAGGGCGCGGCGCCGGCTGCCGCGAGCGATTTGCATTTTCTCGGCGCGACGTTTCGAACCGGCGACAAGCCTGGAGTCATTACTGAGCCGGATGCCCGCGACCTTAAAGAGATCACCGCCGAGATTCGCGAAGCGCGCCGGCAGGCCGATTGGGTGATGGTTTCGATCCATTCGCACGAGGGCGCGCCCGGAGACCGCGAAGCACCTGCTCAATTCCTGGTGGCTTTCGCGCACGCCGCCATCGACGCTGGAGCGGATCTGTTCGTGGGCCATGGACCGCACGTGCTACGCGCCGTCGAGATCTACAAAGGCAAGCCGATTTTCTACAGTGTTGCCAATTTCATCTTCCAAAACGAGTCCCTGCCGTTCCAGCCGCAGGAGAGCTACGATCTGTTCAATCTCCCTCTCGATGCGACCACGGCGGATTACTTCGACACCAGGTCGGCCAACGACACGCGCAGCTTTCCGGCGGATCAGAAGATCTGGGAGAGCGTGGTCGCCGAAGCCGTGTTTAATAGCCAGCGCGAATTGCAGGCGATCGAACTGTACCCGATTACTCTCGGCTTTCATGAGAGTCGGACCAAGCGAGGCCTGCCGAGGCCGGCCACCGGCGAACTGGCCGCTTCGATCATCGACCGGATGGCGAAGTTGTCGAAAGCGATGGGCACGAACGTCGTTTCACAGGATGGAAAGGGCGTTGTGACCGTGGCGTCGCGCTCCGCGGTTCATTCACGCTAGACAGGATTCTACGATGACGATTATCAGGTTCATTTCTCTTTCTCTGTTGCTCTTGTATACCGCATTCGGCGCGGTTCCCACGCCGGAAAGCCACTTCGGTCATAAGATCGGAGTGGATAACGAGCTGCTCGACTGGGACAAAGTCGTCAGTTACTTTCAGGCGCTGCCAAAATCGAGCGATCGCATCCGTTTTCACGATCTCGGCAAAACAGCCGATGGCCGGACTCAGGTCGCCGTCACCATCTCATCGGCGTCGAACATCAGGAATCTCGACCACTATCTCGATATTCAAAAACGTCTGGCGGACCCGCGCCGCACCACGCCCGCCGAAGCCCTGCGGTTTATGAACGAAGGCAAGGTGATTGTGATGATCACCTGCTCGATCCACGCCACCGAGGTCGCCTCCACGCACACGGCGGTCGAGTTCGCCTACCGGCTGCTGACCGAAGACAATAATCCAAAATTCAAAGCAATTCTCGACAACGTGATTTTGTTGCTGGAGCCGTCGCAAGATCCGGACGGCGTCGACATCGTGACCAAGTGGTACCGCAAAACCCGCGGCACGCCCTACGACGGCACGTCACCGCCGGAACTGTGGCACAAATACGTCGGCCATGATGACAATCGCGATTGGTATATTTTCACCCAGCCCGAAACACGCAACACCGCGCAACTCGAGAACATCTGGCATCCGCAGATCGTCTACGACGTCCACCAGATGGGCTCGAACACCGCGCGCATCTTCGTTCCGCCGTGGATGGATCCGGTGGATCCGAACATCGACCCGATCCTGGCGAACATCTGCAGCATGATCGGAACCGGCATGGCTGTCGATCTGGCTGCCGCCGGCAAAACCGGAATCGCCATGAATGCCATGTACGATTTCTGGTCGCCGGCGCGCCAATATCAGGCCTATCACGGCGGCGCGCGCATCCTGACCGAATCGGCCAGCGCGAAGCTCGCTACGCCCATGACCATCACGCCCGATCAGATTTCCGACAATGCGCTCGGCTACAATCCGCGCGAGCGGAGTTGGAATTATCTGAATCCGTGGATGTCGGGTGAGTGGCATTTACGCGACATCATCGATTATCAGGAGATCGCCTGGGAGTCGCTGCTGTATCAGGCCGCCGCGCGACGTTCGGATATGCTGCGCTATTTTTACGAAATCAACCAACACGGCGTGGAGCGAACTTCACCCTACGCGTTCGTAATCCCGGAGGCTCAGCGCGATCCGGGTGCTGCGAAGAAAATGCTTGAGACTTTGGCATTCGGCGACATCGAGATCGAGCGCGCATCGGACATTTTCAGCGCCGGCGAAAAACAATACGCGAACGGCAGCTACGTGATCCGCATGCAACAGCCGTTTTCCGGATGGGCCAAGACCCTGCTGGAGCGCCAGGATTATCCGGACCTGCATTTGTATCCGGGTGGTCCACCCAAGCGGCCCTACGACGTCACAGCGCAGACGCTGCCCTTGCAGATGGGCGTCGAGGTGGCCACCATCAATCAGAAGTTCGATGCAACGCTGAAGCCGGCCACTCAGTTCGCTTTCGAGTTGAATCATCGGGTCGCAGCCGGTGCGCTGGCGGCGTCCGACGTTTACTCCTGGAAAGAAGTAACTAAGATTTGGAAATCCGGTAAGCCAGTCTATCGCGATACAGCCAGCGGCGATTTCTTCGTGGCAGCGGGCGATGGCCGGAAATCGGTTGCGGCGCCGCGCATTGGAATCTACAAGAGCTTCGTCCCCAGCATGGACGAAGGCTGGACGCGCTGGTTGCTCGAAGATTTTGGCTTCGGCTACGCCAACATTGAAAACGCCGACGTGCAGGCCGGCAACTTGAAACAGCGCTTCGACGCCATCGTGATACCGGATCAGCCGCGCTCGCAGATCGCTCAAGGCCATCGCGCCGGAACCATGCCGCCTGAATATTGCGGCGGGCTGGGAGAGAAGGGCGCGGCCGCCCTTAAGGAGTTTGTCGAGCAAGGGGGCACTCTGATTTTTTTCAATCACGCCTCGGACTACGCTACACAGGACCTGGGGATAAAAGCCCGCAACGTGCTGCGCGGAGTCGAGAGCAAGGATTTCTACTCGCCCGGATCCCTGCTGAATGTCTCGCTCAACACCAAGAGCCCGCTGGCCTACGGCATGCCGGGAGACATCACGCTGTGGAGCGAAGGCAGCCCGACTTGGGAAGCTCCGGAAGCGCAAGTGGTGGCGCGCTATCCTTCAAAGAGCGTACTCG
This sequence comes from Bryobacteraceae bacterium, assembly GCA_035484655.1. Lineage (GTDB taxonomy): Bacteria > Acidobacteriota > Terriglobia > Bryobacterales > Bryobacteraceae > Palsa-89. Next base: position 15,467 of record DATHOT010000093.1, read on the forward strand.
CATCGGGGTGGTTGCTCGGGGAAAAATATCTAACCGAGAGGGCCGCGCTGCTGGATGTTCCGATGGGCAGCGGGCGGGTGATCCTGTTCGGAATGCGGCCGCAGTATCGCGGGCAGAGCTATCAGAACTTCAAGCTCTTTTTTAATTCGCTGGTCTACCACTAATAAATGACTGACACCGCACCGTCGCGCTTAATCGTTGGCCTAACCGGCGCCACCGGCACGATACTAGGTGTGCGTCTGCTGCAGGCGCTGCAGGCCGCCGGCGTGGAATCGCACCTGGTGATGACTAAGTGGGCTATCCGCACTCTGGTGCATGAGACCGATTACAGCGCCGAGGACGTCCAGCGCCTGGCCACCTGCACCTATCGCGCGCACGATCAGGGCGCGGCGATTTCGAGCGGCTCGTTCCTGACTCGCGGAATGGTAGTGTGCCCGTGCAGTATGCGCACTCTGGCCTCCATCGCGCACGGCGTCGGCGATCAACTGGTCCATCGCGCGGCCGATGTCATCTTGAAGGAGCGCCGCAAGCTGGTTCTGGTGGTTCGCGAAGCGCCGCTCCATGATATTCACCTTGAGAATATGTTGAAGCTCTCGCGCATGGGTGTTGTGATTCTGCCGCCTGTGCCGGCCTTTTATAATCGCCCGCGATCGGTGGACGATATCGTGAATCACATCGTTATGCGGATCTTAGACCAGTTCGATATTCACGTGGAGCTGCGCGACCGTTGGGAAGGAATAATGGCCACCAGTTCCAAGCTCGTTCAAAGTTAGCGCGCTGCGCTTTGCTCCTGGAGAAGTCCGGCTTTGGCGAGTACGTCATCCAGAATCTTGCCGCGTTCGGCATCGAGAGGCACCAGCGGCAGACGGAGCTCGGCTGAATCGAGCATGCCCAGCCGGCTCATCATGTACTTCAACGGAATCGGATTCGTGTCGAGAAAGATGGCGCGGTTGAGATCGAACAATTCGAAATGGAGTTTGCGGGCAGCGTCCAGGTTGCCACTGGCCGCTTCGTTGTAAAGCGCGGCGACTGGCGCGGGTGCAATATTGCCGACCGCGTTCATCAAACCGCACGCACCGATAGCGAGCATCGGTAGACTGAGCGATTCAAGACCGCAGAAGATGCGGAAATCGGATCCGAGGCGGCCGAGCAACTCGGTCAAAAGCTCGAGATCGTTGGCGGCGTGTTTCATGCCGACCAGCGTGGGAGTGCGCTCAGCGATGCGCTCCACCGTGGCCGCCGTCACCGAAACGGCCGCTCGTCCAGGAATGTGATAGATCATCAGCGGCAGGCGGGTGCGCGCCCCGAGAGCCGCGAAGTACTCTACCAGACCGGCTTGCGAAGGCTTGATGTAATAGGGCGTGACGATCAATAGCGCGTCCGCGCGCGCGTTCTCCGCGGCGGCTGTGATTTCGATCGTCTCCGCGAGTGATTGCGACCCGGTCGCCGCCACCACCGGAATGCGGCCCTTCATTGCTTTGACGGCGGTTTCAATCAGCCGAATGCGCTCGTCGACAGTCAGGCTGCTGGGCTCGCCCGTGGTACCAGTCACGACGATGCCGTGCGATCCTTCCGCGACGTGGCGCTCGGCCAGCTCAACGAATTTCCGATAGTCCACTTTGCCGTTCTTGAATGGAGTCACCAGCGGCGGATAGGAGCCGCGCAAGAAGCCGGGTTCGAGGCGCATCATTTTGAAAGATCCTCTCTAGGCCCTGCGGTTGGTGGTGAATCCGCCGGTCATGCCAAGCGATTCGGCCGGGTGGTTCAGGTCCTCTTGCCAAAGCAGCGAGCCCATCCAGATGTTCAGCGGGCTGTCCTGGACGGTCAGTTCGTAGACGTCTTCGTCGTTCGAGGCGTGGTTGTGAACTGCCCAGCCGGGCGCGGAAAGCATGAGGTCGCCGGCCTTCCAGGGATATCGCTTGCCGCTCACGATGCTGTATCCGCTTCCCGAGAAATAGTAGTTGATGGCCGATGCGCTGTGCCGGTGCGGCTTGTCGACAATGTTCTTAGGCCGAACGCACATGGTCGCGAAGAAATTCGCAGTCGTGCCGTTGGTGTGTCCCGTGGCCGGGTTATATAAAAGATAGAGACGCCGGCCGACGTAGCTCTTTCCGAGCGCGGTCAATTTGTCGAGTTCCTGCTTCACCTTCTTCCAGGGAAAATGCAGCGGCTGGTGCGGCAGGATGTCGGGGTTGATCAGTTTCTCGTAAGGCATGAGATAGCCGCCGTCGTCGGTGAGCTGGAAGGTTCCGAAGGGGTTTTCGGAGTGAGCGTGCTTTCCATTGCCCGTTTCCGCCGCATCGGCGGGCGCTTGCGGATTTTCATCAATGATGTGGACCTGCATTTTTTCCAGTAGCGCGGAGTTGCTGTAAGTGAGCCTTACCTGAAGTTCGTGAGTGTCGTTGAGATGCTCATATACAGCCCACGGAGGCGTGTTCCAAACATCGTACTGTTCGAAGCGAATGCATTTGCCATCGATGCGCGACTGTCCTCCGCCGCGAATGCAGAAATTCACTTGAGACGAATTGTGGCGGATCGGCTCGGTTTGCTCTCCAGGTTTTAACACTGACAGCGAAACGGCGGTGCCGGGGGCGAAAGCATTGCCGGCTCCAGCCAGAGGATTGACGATCTGTGAAACGCGCCGGCCGTTGGCGGGCGCAGGCAAACTGGCCAAACGCTCAGCCTCGGCCTCGATCTGCTCTTTAGGCACCACCACCGGCGGGATGAGCTTCGGCTGGTCGGCGGGCGCTCCAGTACGATCGACAAATAAATATTCTGGCTGTTCCATTTTCATGCTCCTGTTGGTTGAATGGCGCGAAGCTTGGGCGATGCTTTCTGCGGATGCGGAAGGCTGCGGCCCAAACCGCGTTCGGTGGCTCTTTGATAAAGCTCAATTCCGAGCGAGAGGTCGGAGATGCCCATGCCGAGCGACTTGAATAACGTGAGGTCGTCGGTGGAAGCGCGGTTGCGGCCAGAGGCCACCAGCGTTGCAAGCGAAGTGACGCTGGTCCACCGGGCTGAATCGGGTCCGAAGAATTCGATCATTTCACGCGACAATTTCTGAGCTTGCAGGATACTGTCGGCCACGACGGCGGTAGAACGCGCGAGCACATCGGCAGCCACTTCGGCGCGGCCAGGGACAATCGCGCCGACCGCGTTGATGTGTGTACCCCGGTCGAGCATCTTTCCGTCGACGATCGGTTGCGTCGCGCGCGTGACGATGGTCGCGATGGGAACATGGCGCACAGCCTCTTCGATGCTCGCGGCCGGGATGGTTTCGATACCGAACTCAGCGGTGACGCGTTTTACTAACAGGTTGCGGCGCGTTTCATCGCGGCCGAAGACTCGAATCCTCTTGATCGGACGCACGGCTACGACCGCGGCAAGTTGAGGCATGGCCTGCTTGCCGGTCCCGATGATTGCGAACTCATCAGCATTCTCAGCGGCCAGGCGGCGCGTGGCTACACCGGAAGCGCTGCCGGTGCGCAACTGTCCGAGCGCGAAGGCTTCGATGATGGCCTTGAGCTGGCCGTTGTTGCTATCGAAGAGAATCAGCAGGGGCGTGGCGCCTTTTTCGGTATGAGCCCAGGTCTTCGTTCCCACCAAGCCGGCCTGCGGAAAAACAGCGCCGATGGCGTGCAGAGTAGAACCGCTGCCCCACTCGGCATGGGTCTTGACCATATTGCTCGCTTCGCCGCGGGCTTCGGCGAAAAGCCCCTTTTCGAGGGCTTGGATAGCCTGCGGCATGTCCATCATCGAGACGACGTCCTGTTCGGAGATCCAGAGCGGATCGCTCATGTGCGGGCAGCTCCTTTCCAAGGATTGCCGATCATCAGATACAAGCCTGCCTGCAGGACGTTCAGCACCGCGATGAATCCGAACGCGACCAAATATTTGCCACTGAAGAGCCCGATCAGGTAGCCGATGATGGTGGGCGCCGCAGCGCCGAGCACATTGCCCACTCCTACGCAGATTCCGGTGCTGCGGCCCACCTGGTTGGCCGGAGCCAGCACATGCAACAGCGATGTGTTGGTGGCGCCATAAGTGATTGGCGCGGCGAACGAGATCACCAGCAGGAGCATCGACAGGATGGCGTTGGGAACTATCACGGCCGCCAGGATCATCACGGCCATTACAAGGCTGCATATCGCCGCGACAGGCGCGCGTAGCATGGTACGGTCGGAAATGTAGCCGATCAGCAGAGCGAGTGTTATCGGGATCAGGTAGCTCAGCGAGACGCTCGCGCTCATGGTGCTGAAGGCCATGCCACGGGCCTGGGTGAGATAGGTAGGGATCCAAGTGGTCAATCCGAAGAATGTCGCCACCAGGCAGGCGTGACAGAGAGTAACCAACCAGAAGCGGCTGTCCTTCAGGACTTGAGCGAATTTGACCGGCGCGGCGTCTTTTGGAAGCGTCGCGCGGTGACTTTCGATGAACAGCCGTTCGTTATCTTTTACGAAGCGCGATTGGGCCGGTTGGTCCGGCGCGAGCCAGAGAAACATCGGCAGCAAGATCATGACCGACCCGATGCTGCACGCCCAGAAGACAGTTCGCCAGCCGCCGGCAAACAGGAAAGCGGTGACAATCGGGAGGCCGACCGCGATCCCGATCTGCGTGCCGTTGACCCAGAAGGCCTGGATGCGGCCATGTTCCCGCGCAGCAAACCAGCGGCCGGCGTAGCTATTGCACACCGGCCACATGCAGCCTTCGGCGAGACCCAAGGCGAACCGGGCGATATACATTCCGGTGGCGTTCGAGGCGACGGCGCACCAAGCCGTGGTGACCGCCCAGCCGAGGACGCCCCAGATCGCGGATCGCCGGGGACCAAACCGGTCCACTGCGAATCCCCAAATCATGAGCGACGCGCCGTAAGCGTAGAAGAAGGCGCTGGAGAGAAACCCGATGCGGGCCGGCTGGCCGGTGAGATGAAGGTCGGCGAGAAATTTGGGATCGGCGATCAGGACTGAAATGTTGCTCTTGTCGAGCTGATTGACGATGACGAACAGGATGAGCGCCGGCGCCACCAGCCACCAGCGTGCAGAGCCATGCTTGACGCCGTGCACTGCCTCGGTTGGGGTTGCGCTGACTGCATTCGAAGCCATATCGGGCTAAATCGGAACCACCAGCAGGCCGGGGATCTGAATTGTGTCGTAAATAACGAGCTTTTCCTGAAATTTAGGGCCGCCATTTCCAAATACGATCTTGTCCACGTATTGGCCGGCGTTGAAGACCTTGGTCTCTTCCCCCTGCATGGTCTGGAGGACGACGTAGTTGGACTTAACAATATGCGAGTCTCCATCCTGGCCCGTGACGCGGACGTTCGAGACCAGATGCCGGAGATAGCGCTGCGAGAAGACGCTCGCGTTACGGATGGCGACGACACGGTCTTTCATCATGTCGCGGCTGTCGCAGAACATGGTGGCCAGAGGATGGTTCCGCTCCACGTTGACGCGCGAGATGATTTTGTAGACAGCCTTGTCAACGAAGAAATCGGGCCACTCCTCTAAACGGTCCTCGTCCAGGCATTGGACGTAGCGGTCCAGCAGTTCCTCGGCTTCGAAACGCAATTCGCGATTGGTCACAGGCCCATCACCTTGCGGTACTTCTTATAAAAGGCACGAATGGCCGTCTCGGTCACCATGTGATCTTCATTGTGGCAATCGCGGCCGCCCATTTCCAGGAGGGCGTAACCATCCGGCTCGGCGGCGATACCTTTCTGGCACATTTCGATGGCCTCGGTGTCGTCGATCGAAACCAGGCCGGATGGGCCCATCAGGTTAGCTTGTTTCAGACGCATCGCATTGAGCTCTGCGTCATCGTCAGCATAGCCAAAGAAGTCCCATACCAGCTCGAAGTTACCAGGACCCTGCGGGAGGATTTGACGCATTGCCAGAGTATTGGTCTGCTGCTGCACGATCAACCCGGGGAAGATGGTTTGCATGGCGACGGTGTTTTCGTCTTTGAACTCTTTTCGACGGTTTAACAGAGAGGGGTCGTGCAAGGTATAGTCGGTCTTGAGCTGGGCGATTTCGGTGGTTCCCGCAGACGACTTTTGCTCCCCTTTCCGAGAAGCCAGAACGGCGTGGCCGCCGGCCTCATCCATCTCTACTTTTGACTTCTGATCGGCCCGAAAAAGGCCAAAAGAGACCAAAAACACGTGCAAAAGACTCGCATGATAGGGGTCTTTTATGTTCTCAAACATCAATTTCCAGTTACCGGCGACTTTCTGGCTCATGCTTCCCAGCACGCGCAGCGGCCGCCCGTCGAAGACACGTTCAAAGTAATACCACATCAGGTCGCCCAAATACTCACGGAAGGGAACCATCTGGTGGTCGAAGGAGACGAAGATCACGCCGTTAACTGCTTCCACCTTTAGCTTATGCAGGCCGTGGTCGGATAGGGAGAAATCTTCGGGCATTCCGCCGACACGGCGGTCACCGTCGACCACGCCTTTGCGGAACGGGACCCCCAGCAGGCGGCCCGTCAGGTCGTAATTCCACTGATGATAGATACAGGTGAAATGGCTGGCATTGCCGTAAGGACTGCGGCAGACGCGCGCGCCGCGATGGGCACACTTGTTCAGGATGGCATGCAACTCGCCTTGCTTATCGCGGGTGATGATAACGGGGGTGTCGCCAATGGCGGTGGTTTTGAAATCACCCGGGTTCGGCACTTCGGCATCGAGTCCGGCGTAATTCCAGGTTGATCCCCGGAAGATTTTCTCTTGTTCCATCTCATAGATGTTCTGATCAAGATATACCCAATAAGGAACGCGAGAAACTCCCTCCTGCGGCCAGGAATATTTCGTTACTGCGGTGGGCATTGTTTCAGTCATGCTTTTATCCCTGGACCTTGTGCCTCTCCCGATCAAAATGTTTCTTGATGTCAGGATCTTCCTGAGGCGCTTCGATCTGCTCGACGTCGAGGGGAATGCCCAAGCGCTTGGGGAAATCGCCCTCGGTGACGGCGAAGTAGCGAGCGCGTGTGTCGCCGGTGTTGAAATGCTGGTGATACCAATAATAGGGCGGCGAAACCACCGATCCTGCTTTCCAATCGAGCTTGAGAGCGTCGGAATCCTTCAAATGCTCTTTGTCGAAGAGTGTGAAGCCCTTTCCATTTAACGTCAGAATGATGGCCTCATACGGGTGGCGATGGCCGAGTTTGTACGAGCCGACCGGGAAATCGGACATGTGCGGCTCGAGCACCGTGTTGCCGCCCATTTCCCAAAACATACTGGCATTGCCCTTACCACGCTCTTCCCAGGGAATTACTTCCGAAGAACGGATGTCGCGCACGAAGTTGGTTTTGTCCCAGCGCTTCTGGACTCGCTGGCTCTTGGAGAAATAGTCCGGGCTGCCGTCGTATCGCTCACCGAATGAGAAGGTCGTATCGTCGATCAGGCCGAGGCTGCCGAATACCTGCATCATGAACGGGAAAGTGGTGATAGCGAGCAAACGGGCGGGATGCTGGGAATCAGAATTGGAATGCCGGTGCAGGACATTCATCGGAACGGTAAAGAGGCTGCCCTCGCCCCAGTCGACTTTGTTCTGATGCTGGGAGTCGCCAAAGACCGTGGATCCGCGCCCTGAGAGAACGTACACCAACTGCTCGTAAAATTGACGCCGGGGCACCAGCGATTTACTCTCCGGAATCTCGATGATGACGCCATCCATATGGACATTGCCGGAGAAATTCAGATAGACACCTCGACCGCCGATCTCTGGCCAAGGCCGGACTTCTTGCGTCTTGGCATCGAAGATGGAGTAACCCTCGACGATGGGAATCTTGGCCTTTTTGATCCAACCGCGGTAGAAGTTGCGTTCCACGCGGCCGCCGCCGCCGATATTCTCCGGGCTCAGCTTGACGTCGTCATCGTCGTCGCTCGATTTCTTGGCTTGTCCCTTCTTGCGCTGGGCGTTGGCCGAAAGATCGAACAACGGAAGGGACAGGCCGGCCGCCGAGACCCGTTCGATCAATTTTCGGCGGGAGAAGAGTCCGTGATAAATGTCGTCGAAATCGCTCATGATTGCTTCCTCTTAAATGATTCACCAAACTAACTTCATTCCGAACTGAAGCTGGCGGGAGGTCGTGGCTGTGTAATTAATCAGGCCGGCGGTCGGCGAGATTTTCCCCGCTGACGTAAAGGTCGTAATGATCGGCATTCCGAAGTTCGAATGATTGATGAGATTGAAAAACTCAGCGCGGAACTGCAGCGCCAGGCGCTCCGTTAAACGCGTGGTCTTAAACAGAGAAGAGTCGAATGATACTAAGCCAGGCCCGGTTAAAATGTCGCGGCCAGCATTGCCATAGGTTCCGGCGGCGGGCAGCACGAAGGCATTCGGGTTAAACCATTGCGTTGGTGTTCCCGGGATAATTGGCCCAGAAAAGCTCGGGTTCAACGATACGCGGTCGGGCGCGCGGGTGTCTCCGTTGCCGGACTGATTGAAGCCAACCAACGGGGTAAACGGGAACCCGGTTTGCCCGGTGATGATGCCATTCCATTGCCATCCGCCGATCAACTTGTCGGCGAGGCCGGTGGCGTTACTCCACAAAGCTCGCTTGTTACCGATTGGCAGGTCGTAGGTAAAGTTGCCCGAGACCCGGTGCGTGATATTGAAATTCGAGGGCCCCCAATCGAGCCGCGGATCCTGCGGATCGAGAATGGTGGTGGTACCTCCTACGCCAGCGTTCGCAAGAAAGGAAGCGGAGTGAATATCGAGGCTCTTCTGCCAGGTATAGTTTGCGCGGAACTGCAACCCATGAGTGAGACGTTGGGTCAGGTCTACTTGCAGGGCGTTGTAATTGCTGTTGGCATTGGACAGCTCGTAACGCGAATTACCAAGATTGGGATTGGCCCGCGGGGACTTGGGCGGAAAAAATGCGGAGCCGCCGGGAAGGATGTTTGGAATAGCGGTATTGACGTCGACGGTATCGAGCAGATGATAACCGTGCTCGCCCACGTAACCGACTCGCAGAACGGTATTGTTGGTCAGTCCTTGTTCGATGCGGAAACTGTACTGCTCGATGGTCGGCATTTTCAAGTTCGGCTGAACGCCGGCCGGTGAAGGCTTTGCTCCGGGCACCGGAGCGTTGGGCGCGAGCAGGATGGGAAAATTCGAAGGCGACACAGTGATCTTATTATTGAACGGCAGAAGAGGCGAGGCGTCGCAGCAGTTGCCCATGTAGTCGAGCTGTTCATAGTAGATGCCGGCGCCGGCGTGAATGGATGTGCGGGTGAGCCCAAATGGCGACCAGGCGATTCCGGCGCGCGGGCCAAATTGCTTGATCGCGTTGTTTTCGCTGTAGACGGAGGTTCCGATGTGCGGCTGGGTGAGAAGGGCGCCACTGGGTCCAAAGACGAAATTAGATGCTTGGTCCTTGGGCGAATTCCAGCCGTTATTGAATTCATGCCGGAGTCCGAGGGTGACGGTCAAGTTGGGGCGCAGTTTCATGGAATCCTGAACGTACCAGGCAGCCGCCCACTGCCGCCAGCCGATCTCCAAAGGACTGAGGGTGGCGACCACCTGGGTCGCTTGGCCTTGCATGAAGTGCTGGAGGTCGGCAAAGGAAGCGATACCGCTGCGCTGATCGGCCGCATTGTCATTGGCCTGGACGCGCTGCACCCACGCACCGACGCTGATCTGATGGAGGCCTTTGACGATTTGCACGTCGTCGGTATAAGTGAAGAGATTGCGGGCGACAATCGCAATCTGTTGAGCGCCGAACGTGCCCGCGCCGTCAAAACTGCCGACATTTCCTAAGCCGGAAGAACCGATGGCCAGAGCCCCGATTGGTTGGTCCTGGACAAACACGAGGTTTGGGTCGCTGACGGCCGGCGATCCATCCAGATCCCATTTTGCGCGAGAGAAGCCGGCGCGAAAGGTGTTCAGGACGGATGGAGAAAAAACGCTGGTGGCTTGAAGACTGGCCACCTGCGCCCGCAGGATGCTCGACTTTTGCTCCAGGGGGTTGTTGCCGGGAGTCAAGCTGTTGCCGTCGTCGATGGTATAGGCGGCGAAGAGCGAATGTTTTGCAGAAAGCCTGTGATCGACGCGAATATTTCCAAAATCTTCGCGCACCTTTTGACTGGGGTTGCTGTAGGCATATGCCGCACCGCCGCCTATCTCCGGCCCATTTTGAACCGGCCACAGAGCGAAGTACGGAGCGATGCCGGGGGCCAGGCCGATGTTGTTGCCATTGAGGATGCCATGCCGCGCATTGTTGTCGGGGACGATAGTAACGTCGCTCTGCGCCAGACGCCAACGGAGTCCTTCGTAGTTTCCAAAAATGAAGGTCCGGTCCTTGCGGATGGGTCCGCCCGCCGAGCCACCGAACTGGTTACGGCGCAGGGGCGGAGGGCCGGATGTCTGGTCGAAGAAATTCCGGGCGTCCAAGGCGCTGTTGCGCAGAAACTCGAACAGCGTACCGTGAAACTGGTTGCTGCCGGACATAGTGACAAGGCTGATCTGTCCGCCGGGACGCTTTCCATATTCGGCGCCATACGTATTCGCGACTACATTGAACTCGCGCACTGCGTCGACACCGAGCAGTTGGCCGCTGACACCGCCCGGAATCACGTCGGATGTAGAAACGCCGGTGTATTCAATCCCGTTCAGCAGGAAAATATTGTAGTCCTCGCGGTTGCCGGAGACCGAGAAGTTGTTCCCTTGCCCGCCACCGGTACTGGTTGAGGAGCGATAGGAAGTCGTGTTGGCGGTACTGGGGTTCAGCGTGATCAGGTTGTCGAAACTGCGGCCGTTGAGCGGGAGATCCTTGACCTGACGCTCGTTCACCAGTCCCGAGGCCGGCGTGGTGGATGTATCGACCAGCGGGGCTTCGCTCATGACAGTGACTTCCTGGCGCGCGGCGCCGACTTCCAGGTTCAAGTTCACCGCTGCCGCTTGCCCAACAACTAAATCGATCCCGGTTCGCACCGCAGTCTTGAAACCTTCCTTTTCAGCACGAATCTCATATTGGCCAACGGGAAGAGAAAGGGCGCGATAGGATCCGATATCGCCGGTCAGGATGGTGCGCGTGGCTCCGGTCTCGAGGCTTCGTACAGTTACAGTGGCGTTGGGCACTGCCGCGCCGGAGGTGTCCTGCACGATTCCCGAGATGGAGCCGGTAACCTGCGCCAACATCAGGCTTGAGCCGATGAGCGCGAACATGAATCGAAGAACAGACAGGGTCTTCATTACAGCCTCCCAAGAGATCCGATGCCGACAAGGGGCCAATAGAAAGGCACCAGCAACAACAACAGCAGCGACTCCACGACGCTCAAGCAGACGCCGATGCGCAACACATCCCGACCGCTGAAGCAGCCGTAAGAGTAGCCGACGATCATCACCGCCGACTGATAGACGAACAGCTTGCCACCGGCGGCGAAGGTCCAGATCATACCCACCGTCAGCGGATTCAGGCCATGGGCCAGGGCGAAATTCATGAGCAGCGGGACGGAGGTGCCGAGCATCGAGATTTCGCTGGCCAGGAAGATGTGGTAGACAAAGGCGGTCCAGTAAAACACCAGCGTCGAAACGAAAACATTGTGGACCAGGGGCGCCATCCAGGTAAACAAGAAGCCGGTGACGACGTCGAGGGCTTTGGTGGAGATCAGGACTTTACCCATGCTCACCGCGGCGGCGACGAAGAATACCGGAAGATAGTTGACTCGTTTCAGATCGTCGATACTGAGAACGCCGACGCGAGGCAACGCGGCCGCAAGACCGATGCCGAGTCCGATCATGGCCGGCGAGATATGGTGGAGAAAATCGGTGAGCCACAACGCGACGGCCAGCAATAGCAGGAAGGCGGCTTTCTTTTCGGCAGCGCTCCAGTGGCCCATTTTGTGCAGCTCTTCTCTCAAATGGCTAGTGCCGCCCGGCAGCGCGGGCTTCTCGGGAGGATAAAGCCACAGCGTGAGGCGCCACGCCACCAGAATGGTGATTATGGTGAGCGGAAAGTAGGCGAGGAACCAGCGGCTATAGAGAACTTCGACGTGTCCGGCTTTTTCGATCCAACCGCGGGCGGTGATGGAGGCGGCGCCGGCAATCACCATTTTGTCGAACAGACCGGCAGTGTAGGTCAACACCAGGAACATGCCTCGGCCGACATTGCTGCCGGGGCCAAGGCCAAAAACGTCCATTAGTCCGAGCGCCACGGCCGCCATGATGACTACTCGCGCCATGCCGGAAGGGACCAGGAAGGTCAACAGGAAATCGGACAGGATAATTCCAAGGAGCAGGCGCGAATAGGTATTGCCGACGCGCAACATTACTAAATAAGCCAGCCGGCGAGCCAGGCCGGATTTCATCGCCATGCCGCCGAACAGAACCGCTCCGAACAGGAACCAGGGAGTATCGTCGGCGAAGCCGCTGAACGCGACATCGATCTTGACGACGCCCAGCGCCCAGTACAGATAGCATCCGATCAGGCCGGTGAGCGCGTGATCCAGAGCTTCGGTGATCCAGGCCACGATCATGAAAGAGGTGATAGCGAGAGCATGTTGCACCCGCGGATCGAGCGACAACGGCGCGAACCACAACGCCACCGGGATCACGACCGCGAGGATCCGGCCGGTCCAGGCGAGCCAGACAGTCTTCTCCTCGAAGGTTGCAGGCAGACTCACGGGGACGGCCTGTGTGCTGGTGCTCATCTCACTCCGATAGAATTTTGCCCCACTTTGCTTCCATGGCGCGCCGTACTTCAACGCTCGATTCGGCGACAGGCGGGAACTCGTCGATCCACTCGTAGGGTCGACAGCAATCGATTACCGCGCGAGAGGCGTGACGCTTCTTATCGCTCTTGCGGATCATGGGATCGAGCGGGCCGCTCCAACTGCGGCGGATGATCTCGATGTCCTGCTCGGGATCGGAACGCGTACTGAGCGCCCATAGCACGTCGTTGGTGTTGGTGGGATCGATGTCCTCATCCACGACCACGGTGTAGCGACCCAGATACGCGCCTACGTGACAATATGAGGCCACCATGCCGGCCTGTCGCGCGTGCCCGGTGTAGCGCTGCTTGATGGAAATCACGTTCAACAGCCGGCTGCCGCCCGCTTCGTGGCACCAGACTCCACGAATGTCGGGGATGCCGGCGGCTTCGAGCTGCTGCCAGAGCAAGGCCGAGCGCACGAAGCAGCGCATGTAATTAAACTCGCAGGGCGGGCGCGTCGGTGGAGCGCCGAGCAAAATGGGATTGTTGCGGTGATAAAGGCGCTTGACCTTGATGATCGGTTCGGGGCGGCGAGCGCTGGCGTAGTAACCGGTCCACTCGCCGAAGGGACCTTCGTCACGATTTTCGTTGGGAAGAGCCTCCCCTTCGATGACAACTTCGGACGAGGCCGGGAACGGTAAACCGGTGTACTCGCCTTCGATCACCTGTACAGGAGAGCCCTGCATTCCGCCTATCCAGTCGTACTCGGAGATTCCTCGAGGCACCTCGACTCCGCCGGCCAGAAAGATGAGCGGGTCCTGGCCGAACGAGACCGCGACCTTGCAAACCTCACCCTTCGCAAAGTGCTTCTCGCGCATGATGCGGCCATGCTTGCCGGGCGAGATGTAGAAGCCCAGGGTGTCCTGGTCGTGGATCATCACACGGTAAGTGCCGAGATTGACCCAGCCTTCGTCGGGGTCGCGCGTGATATCGACCGAGCCGGTGCCGATGTAGCGGCCGCCATCCAACTCATGCCACCTGGGGGTGGGAAATTTCCACATGTTGATGTCCTTGCCGGTCAGGACATTCTCCAGCACCGGACCGTCGGTGACGACCTCGGGCTTGGTGTAGTGGACGTTGGTGATGCGATCCTTGATGTTCTTGACGAAATCGAGGCGGGTGTAATTGGTCGGCATCCCGAGCGTGATCGCCAGGCGCTTGGTGGTGTTCAAGGTGTTCGAGAGGACGCGATAGCCTCGCGGATAGTCCTTGATGTTGTCAAACAGCAGCGCGTGACTGTGCTCGCCGCGATGGTGGCCCATCTCTGTGACGGTTCCGATTTCGACGTCCCAATCGGCGCCATCGAGGTGCTTCAATTCTCCAATTTTTTCCACTTCAGCCATCCAACCGCGCAGATCTCGCGAGGTCTGCCTGGATTCGGTGGTTTTGCCCATGGTAGGAATGCTGGTAACGGCCACTTGTTTCTCCTAGTTTTTGGTGTTGCTTTGCTCAAAAAAGTCGGGCGTCAGAAATTCGAGGACGCCGTTTCGGACGCTGTCGGATACGTAGATCTCGCCGTCTTTGGGGTTCAAGGCCAATCCGACCGGGTGCAGCAGCCCGCTGAATGGACCGCCGATTTTGTATAGCGGCGGAACGTCGCCATTATCGGTTATCAGCCAGACGCCAATGAATCCAAGGTCGGGATTGAGCCACGGATCCTCGGGCACCTTGTTCGAGATTCCTTTTTGAGTCACGCCTGAATACAGATTTTGATGAAGATGATTGGAAGCGGCGAGGAAGATTTTGCCTTTGTAAACCTCGAGCTCCCAGGGCTCATCTTCGATGCCGGTCTTAGGGCCGGCGATAGCGGCACGCGGCGCCACGTCACCATTATCGGTCCGATTGAAAATCAGAACGTCCTTGGAATTTGCGACTGCCAGGACATTGTGCGCGGGATCGACTCCGAGGCCGACGACGTGACCGAGCTTGGTTTTGGGACCGTGCAAGAGGCGCGCCGGCGCGACATTTCCATTGGCGGTGGCGGGGAAAACGTAGACCGCTTTCCCGGTCAGGCTGGCGACCAGGATTTCCTGGTTGACGGGATCGAAGCTGACCGCGTGGGGCGTGACCAACTGCGTGCATGGACCTTGGATGATGCGGAGAGGCGCTTCATCGCCACTCGCTCCGGCCCGAAAAACCAGGATGGCGTCGGATAAAGGATTGGGAACGATTATCTCGTCGCGGACTGGATTGTAGGCCATCCCGTGAACTGTTCGTCCGAGCTTGGTGGCCTGCCCCGCCAGCACTCTCTTGGCCGTTACATTTCCGTTCGCCATCCTGGCGAAGGCCGCTACTCGCGGCTGGCTCACTCAATTGGGAACCAGAATCTCTTCACGCTTGGAATCGTAGGCCATCGCCATAGGATTGCCGAATCCGGCGGAAGGAGTGCCAGCGGGCGCGTTGCGGATAATACGTTTGGGAGCTTGATCGCCGTTATCGGTACGATTGAAGGCCAGCGCGGTGTGGTCGGCGAAATTGGCGACCCAGACTTCATCGTTTTTGGTATCGATAGCCAGGCCCATCGGTCGGCTGATGCGCGTACGCGGACCGCGAATGGCGCGCACCGGGGCCACATCGCCGCTGGCCATCCGGCGATAGAACAGAACCGAGTTGTCGCCATTATTGACCACGGCGATTTCGTTATGAACAGGATCGACGGCGAGGCCCATTGGCCAGTCGAGCTGGGTCTTCGAACCTTGAATGGTGCGGCTGGGCTTCTGATCGCCCTTGGCCGTCGCCGGGTAAACAGTGATTGAGGGCGGCTGAAATTGTCCGGCTTCCGATTCTTCATCAGCGATGGGGATGGATGGCACGCAACCCGATCCCATGTTCTTGGCGAGGCCGCGGAAGTTGCCGTGATTGGCGACTGCGATCTCGTTGTGCGTTTCATCCCAGGCGATGCCGTGCGGATCAGCCAGGCCGGTGTTGGGGCCCTGCATCGCGCGCAGTGGGGCTTCGACACCGTCTGCGTCGAGCTTATAAATCACGATACCGTTGTGCATCTCCACCGAGACGGCCATTTCCTTGCGCGCGGGACTATACGCCAGGCCCCAAGCCTGATGAGGAACAGAAAGCAGCCGCGAGGGTCGAACATTGCCTTTGGCTTCGCAGGGCAGCACGAGCATGGTGTCTTCGATGTCATTGTTGACCGCGAAAACCTCACGCTTTTTGGGATCGATCATGATGCCGGCGACGAACCCGATGTTCGTTTCGGGTCCGATCATCTGGCGCAACGGTTTGGTTTCCTCTTCCGAGTCGGCCGATCCGGCGGTGCGGTCATAGATGAGCAGGCTTTTGCGATTGCCGTCGGTCATGGCGACGATATTGTTATCGCTGTCGACGGCGATTCCGTTGAAGACTGGATAAGGATCGACGATGCTACGGACGGGCATAATAGCGCCGCCTTTGGTAACCCGATCGGCGGAGGGCTTTTGGCCGGGCAAGACGAACACGACGATGGCGGCTCCAAGCAGGAGCACTAACAGCGTTCGTTGGATCATCGCGGTTCCAACTCCAAGGCCATATTCCAGGCACTATCTCACCAGAATGGACATCCGCTGGCGAAGTGGTCTAATATTAGACCACAGTTCGGTCGAAAGTCAATTTATGTCGAAACACGCCGCGGCGGCCCCGTTTAAGATCGCTGCGCTGAAGCCCCGGCGAGTATGCGAGTCGGTGGCTGAGCAGATCCGGCAGGCGATTTTCAGCGGGCAACTTGCGACCGGCCATAAGCTGCCGCCCGAGCGGGATATGGCGCGGCAATTTCAAACCAGCCGCGTGGCGCTGCGCGAGGCCTTGCGTGCCCTGGAGCAGGAAGGCATGATCAGCATCAAGCGGGGATTCGGCGGCGGGGCCTTCGTGGCCGATTTCGATGCCGCTCTGAAAGCTCTGGCCGATTCGCTCCACACGGTGGTGAAACTTGGGCAGGCCAAAAGCGGACACTTGACCGAAGCTCGCACTATCCTGGAACCCGAGCTGGCCCGGCTGGCGGCTTCGCGGGCGGACGAGAAAGATCTCCAGGCCATGCAGGCGCTGGTGGAGGCGCAAGAGGACGATCTGCGCGGCGGTGAACTCACGCGAAAACACGACATCGAATTCCATACGCTGGTGGCGAGTGCCTGTCACAATCCGGTGCTGACGATCGTGATCAGCGCCATCGACGAAGCGATTCGTGACGCGATTCTGCGCTCCAAGTTGACTCGCGAAATGCGCGCCGGCGTCGTGGGTTATCACCGCAGTTTGTTCGAGGCCATTCGCGAGCGCGATGGCGAGCGGGCCTACAGCATCATGAAGGAGCACGTGGCCGCGGTCCAGAAGCACTTGCGCGAGTCGGAAGAAAGTGGCGTGGCGAAGAGGACGCGGCGAGCAGGGCGAAGCTAGCGCGGAATATCGCTTGCTTCCGCGCGCGGCTTGGAAACGGACACGTAGCCGTATCGCAGATTGCTGCGGTCCGTACCGGCTTTCTCATATTCCGCTTTGATCCCGGCGAAGCGATCCGGGGATTCGAGAAAAGAGCGGACAGGATAATTGTAGAGTTGGGCGACGTTGCCGCCGAAGATGGCCGTTTTGATGGGACCGTCGGCGGCGCCGAGCGGCTTGAACCCGTGCTGCTTTTGCATATCCGGAGGGATCTCGAGCCGGCGCAGGCCCTCGATTTGCCACTGCGGCGATCCGGTCCAGACGGCGTCAGTGCCCCAGATGACGTGATCGACGCCAAGCCCCCGGATGAGCGTGCCCATCAACGCGGCAGCGAGACGCGGCTGCACGACGGTGGAGAAAGCAAAGAGTTGCCCGAGATCGGCATAGACATTGGTGACGCCGTACTTGGCGGGAATTTCGGCGAGATCGGTGACCCAGGAGATGCGGCCGGTCTTGTCCCACTCGGCCATCGCGACCGCAGGGTCGCCACCGACGTGCCGATAGGCGCCGTGATAAATGATGAAGTTGAGCTGCGGCCAGTCCTTGGCTGCTTTGCCGATGTCGCTCGCGTCGGCGTACTCGGTCAGGCGAGGGAATTGCTTTTCCATCCCAGGCGGGAAGAGGCCTTTGTGGATGCAGACGTTCTTGATTCCGGACTTCTGAAACTTTTCGTAACCGCGATAAGTTACCTTTTCGTCGTCGGTATGCCACGGATAGCGGCTCGTTTCTTTGTGGGTGTTGTCGCCGATGGTGTAGCCTTTCCATGAGTCGGGCTTGAATTCGGCGATGGCGCGGTCGATTCCTTCCAGCCATCCGGGCTGTCCGGGCGTGATGATGTAGTGGGCGAGCATGCGCTTGGAACCCGCCTTTTTGTTCACTTTCGCGCGGGTCTGAAACACCATGTCGTTGGTGAGGAACCAATCCTCGGGGATATCGGAGGGCGCGTTGCTGATAAGCGCGACTTTGGTGTCGCTGTCGAGATAAATTTCTTTGAAATAGTTGTCGTACTTCAAGTCGTCGATGGTTTGCGGCTTGTCGGCGAGCTGCTTGTTCCAGCCAGCCTTGCCGACCGTCTCGCGCATCTTTACGAAGTTGAGGAGCTTGGTGTCGTCGCGAAGGAAGTGGGTGTGAGTGTCCATGATGAACTGGCCGGAAAGAGCTTTAGCGCGCTGGTTGGCCAGGTCAGGAGTCTGCGCTTCGGCGGGGGTGGCATCGAACAGTACGCCATAGACCTCGTTCATGGCTACGAAGCAGGCGGCCATGCCGGACGCGCTCTGGAAAAATCGCCGGCGAGAGAGGCCCTGCCTG
>DATHOT010000094.1:0-26805 GCA_035484655.1 Bryobacteraceae bacterium
TTCCACCGGAGGCGGCACCGTGCAGGTGTACGATCCCACCGGCGTGCTTCTGGACACCCTTAATACTGGCTTAGGCGGATTCACTACCGGTTCCGTAACAAATGTCAACACCGGAAACTTCTACGTGACTGATTTCTCCGCTGCGAATGTGAGCGAGTTCAGCAACACCGGTGCTTTGATAGGCACTTTTGGAAGCGGCTACACTGCCACTGCCAACCCGGAGTCGATTCTGTTCGACGGCTCCGGCAACGTTTGGGTGGGCCAGGCCAGCGCTCCCGCGGACCCTCACAACGTGCTGGAGTTCAACGGCGCAGGCGCCCCGATCAACAGCTTCGCGGTGGCTTCGCAAGATCGCGGTTCGGACTGGATCGACTTGGGAGCAGATCAGCATACTCTTTATTACACCTCGGAAGGCAACACTATCTTGACTTACAACACCTCCACGCATACGCAGGGGGCCGACATTGGCACGATGACTGGCGCCGCTGCTTATGCTATACGTCTTCTTGGTGATGGCACAGCGCTGGTGGCCGACAGCGCCACGGTCGACCGCATAGATCTCACGACGGGTGCCATTGTTCAAACCTACGTAATCCCGGGCTCCTCCGGCAACCTTTTTGCCTTGAACCTCGATCCCAATGGGACAGATTTCTGGACCGGCGACTCCGGCAACGGGGACCTTTGGAGAGTCAACATCGCTTCCGGCATCGTCGAGCAGACCATCGCGACCGGCGCGGCTGGAAACTTATTTGGCGTTTCGGTTTACGGTGAAATCACCCAATCCTCGACTCCTGAGCCCGGCCAACTGGGTACCAGTCTCGCGCTCATCGGCCTCCTGGCTTTCCTGGGATACCGGCGCAGCAAGTTGAACGCGAAAGCCGCCGAGAAGGCCTGAACCCCGCTCAGGTCGTCATATGTATTGTGGTGCAGCGGGGTCATACGGCTCCGCTGTGAGTGCTACTCTGCTGTGAGTCTTATCTTGACGTCAAACTATAGAAGGAGCTTGCTTCTGACGATTCTTCGTCATATGAGCAAGCTCCTTCTTTGCTTTGCTACAGTATTTCTGCTGGTATCAACCATGGCTTGCCGGGTCAGACCGGAAGCAATTACTAAAAAGGCTGATAAGCTGTTTACCTCCGGCAATTATGCGGAGGCGGAACTAAATTATAAGAAAGCGCTTCAGAAAGACTCCAACTATGGGGAAGCGCACTACGGCCTGGCGCTCACCGAATTGCAATTGCTCAAGACCCGCGAGGCGTACGATAGTATGTCGAGGGCGGCCGACCTGCTCCCAAATCGCCCTGATGTCAAGATCCGGCTCGCAGACTTTGCCCTAGCGCTCTATCTCCCGGATCCAAAGCATCCTGCTAATCTTTACAATCAACTCAACCAGCTCTCCGGCGATCTGCTCGCGAAAGATCCCAACTCTTTCGACGGATTGCGCATTAAAGGCCACCTGGCAACGGCTGAGAACAAAACTGCGGACGCAGCCGATTTCTTTCGGAAGGCCAACCGGGTCAAACCGAATCAGCCCGAGATTGTCCTGTCCCTTTCGCAGGCACTGTTTAAACTGAAACTCGATGGCGAAGCTGAAAAAACCGCATGGGATCTGATCAACAACAAATCAACGTTCCCGCAGATCTACGACCTGCTCTATAAGCATTACCTTTTCACCGGCCGGCTCGCGGATGCTGAAAAGATCATGCGGGCGAAAGTCGCCAATAATCCCAAGACGGCACGCTATCTCACCCAACTCGCTGGCCACTTCTATGCATTCGGAAAAAGAACCGACATGGAGGCTACGCTGCAGGTAATCAAAGACCACTCCAAAGAATTCCCGGATGCTCACATCTTGGTGGGCGATTTCTACACGGACATTGGGCAGCTCGATCAGGCTCGACGCGAATTCGAGCAGGGCGCCAAGGACGATCCTAAGCAAGCCCAGTTGTTTCAGAAGAGAATTACCAATCTCCTCATGGTGCAGGGCCAAAAGGACGCTGCACTGCAAGAAGTCGACAAGATGGTTGCCGCGGACCCGAAGAGCGCCAGTTTAAAGAGCGTGAAAGCCGGCTTGCTTCTAAACAGTGGGGAGCGCGAGAAGATCGACGCGGCGGTCCAGGAGCTAACGGAAGTCGTCAAGAACAAACCAGACGATCCAATCGCCCGCTACAACTTAGGCCGCGCCCTCATGGCTCAGGGCAACCTTGCTCTCTCTACCGGGCAGTTCGAGGAGTCGATCAAGCTGAGGCCGAGTCTGATCCCTCCGCGCTTTCATCTGGCAGACATCGGCATTGAAACCCGCCGATTCGATCAGTCCCTCCGCTATGCCAACGATATTCTGGCACTTCAGCCGAACGACCCCGAAGCCAGGCTGCGGCGGGCTATGAGCGAGCAAGGTCTGGACCGACTGAAAGAAGCTCGGGAAGATCTGAACAACCTGATTAAAGAGCAGCCCAAGTTCGTGGACGCGCAGTTGCAGCTCGGTTTCTTGGACATCCGGGAAAAGAGACTCCGGGAGGCCACTGAGCTCTTTCAAAAACTTTACCAGCCCGGAGACAAAAACGTCCGGCCCCTGCAAGCGCTGGTGCAGGCGCTGGAGTTGGGCGGGCAATCCGACAAGGCAATCAAGCTACTAAGCGACGAGCTAAAGAGCGCTCCAGACAGCGTGGCCATCCGCCTGGACCTGGCGGCCACAGCCGCGAAAGCTGAAAAGTTGGATCTGGCCATCGATCAGTATCAGCAGTTGGCCTCCAGCAACCCCAAAGCTGCCGTCCTCCAGTTCTATCTGGGCGAACTCTACGACAAGAAAGGTGAGAAGGACCGAGCCTTGGCGAGCCTTCAAAAGGCCGTGCAGTTAGATCCTAAGGACACTACCATTGCCATGCGTCTGAGTTCGGTGCTCGATCAAGCCGGGCGAAAAGAGGAGGCCATCGCCGTCTACCGGAAGCTACTGAAGTTGCAGCCCGATAATCCTATGGCGTTGAATAATCTTGCATTTCTGATGGCTGACTCGGGAAATAATCTCGAGGAGGCCTTGAAATTGGCTGAGCAGGCCAAAAGGAAAATGCCGCAGCAACCGGTGGTCGACGACACCATTGGCTGGATCTACCTAAAAAAAGGCATGCCGCAAAGCGCCATGCAGGTCTTCGGCACTCTCACCCGCCAACAACCGGCCAACTCGACATACCATTATCATTACGGTCTGTCCCTGTTGAAGCACGGCGACAAACAGAAGGGCGAGATCGAACTACGGCTTGCGCTGGCAAGTCACCCTTCCAAGGTCGAAGAACAACAAATTCGCCAATTCATTGCTTCCGCGCATTAGTAGCGGCGAGCCAGCTTCAAAAACCAGCCGGCCCTCGGGAACTGTTTTGAAGGCCGGCTAGGAGGTTGCTGAAAAAATCTCTCGCAGGTCGGAGACCTGCGCCACGTGTAGAGCTAAGTCATTGACCTGGAGTTGTGGAGCAGGTCCCCGACCTGCCAATGTGAGCTCTTGAAAGACTTTTTCAGCAACCTCCTAGACGGGGGGATGAATTTAGTGCCGAACCGGCGCTGCAAGAGCTGTGGATTTAAGCGCAGCGTGCCCCGGCCGCATATCGGATCCGTACAAAACACGAACCTGGTCGTTACCTGATCGGACGGCGGAAAGAACGAGCGCGGAGCCGTGCCGCTCAAATACCAGGGCAGCACCGTCGGACTGCTTGCCGCGGTCAACCGCCATCGTAAGAAACGCGGCCGAATCGCCGTGGCCATCCTGCATGACCAGGACGCTCGATGCTTCGCCCCTGTCCACGCGATAATCGCCGGCTGGAAGCGTCTTGCCAGCGGCCTCAAAAGCAAACGGAATGTGAACGGTCACTACTTCAGATTGAGCGTTCAGGGCTACCGTGAACGCGAGCAGGCTGCTGAACAGCAGCATTAATTTCAGAAATCGGACAGTCATTGTGAATAATCCTTTCGATTGTGTTTTTTCGGTTTCAGTGGCGCAAGCCTCCGGCCTGCGAGGGCGTAGATACACGCCAGAATTTCAACCGGGAAAAAATGAAGTATGTCTTCGAGGACCGCAGATTGCCGGCAGTAACCTCTCACTGCCGGGCTATGAGACAAGAGTAACCGAGTTCCCTTCCCAGCGCCAATCAATCTTTTCTATCTGGTAGATATAGGGGCTATCTCTTATGGGAGCGCGAACACCACCACGCACAAGTTAAAATAATGAATAAGATGAGCGAGAAGGAATACCCACTGCCGCCGGCCACTTTCGACTTCCTGGTGCTTTCCCTGAAGACCCAGATCGAGGTCCATCTCGGGCTGCTGTATTTCGGCGACGAGAAGGAGCGGCCGGAGCCCGAGTTCCGCATGGCGCGCCACAGCATCGATCTGCTGGCGATGATCCAGGAAAAAACGCGCGGCAATCTCTCTATTGAGGAACAGCGGCTCATCGAGAACGCGCTCACTGAACTGCGCTTCCGCTTCGTCCAGGCCCTGGAACAACACCAGAAGAAGACCGCCGCCGGCGCCGCCGAAACGGTAGCTCCCGCCGATGAGCCCCCCAAGTCAGAAGGACAGGCCAGTTCTTAAAAATGCCCGTCGAATCGCTCAGCATAACGGTGCTCGGTTCGGGCACCAGCGTAGGGGTGCCTACCATCGGATGTCATTGTGCCGTTTGTAGCTCCGACGATCCGCGCGACAAACGCCTGCGGCCATCGATTTATGTTAAGTTCCAGGACCACGGCGTCCTCATCGACACCACGCCCGATTTCCGCCAGCAGGCCCTGCGGGCCCACATCGAGAGAATCGACGCGATTCTGTTCACTCACTCGCACGCCGATCATGTCATGGGCCTCGACGATGTTCGCCCTTTCAACTTCAAGCAGGGCGGGGTGATTCCCATTTACGGATCGGCCGAGACCTTGGACAATATCCGCCGCTGCTTCCAGTACATCTTCGACAATCACAAAACGGAATCCTCCCGGCCCCGGCTGGTCACTCACGTGTTCGATACAGCGCCCATCGACATCTTCGGCTTGCCGTTCACGCCCATCCGGCTTTGCCACGGCAAGGGGACTGTCTACGGTTTCCGGTTTGGCGCGGCAGCGTACCTGACCGATCACAGCGACATCCCGGACGAATCCATGGAGCTGCTGTGTGGGCTTGACGTGCTGTTCCTGGATGCCCTGCGCCACCGGCCGCACCCCACCCACTCCACCGTCGAGCGCTCACTCCAATCGGTCGAAAAACTCGCGCCGAAGCGGGCGTATTTTACGCACATCTGCCACGATCTCGCGCACGCGCCGACGGAAGAAAAACTGCCTCCCAACGTTCACCTGGCGTACGACGGACTCGAAATCCAGGTTGAAGGCAGGGCGCAATGATCTATCGCAATCTCGCGGAAGTGCTGTCCGACTTCGGCCCCTGTGCCATCACCATCGGGAATTTCGATGGCGTTCACAAAGGGCACCGGCAGATCATGCAGCGCGTCCGGGCCATTGCGCTGGAGCAAGGCTGGAAGTCCGCGGTCCTGACGTTTGATCCACATCCGAGCAAGTTGGTCGCGCCCGATCGCGCGCCGCGTCTTCTCACCACTCCCGAGCAACGCGCGCGCTTAATGCTGGAGCAGGGAATCGATGAGGTTCTAATTCTCCCGTTCACGCCCGAAATGGCCAAGCTCACTCCCGAAGAGTTCGTCCGCGAGATTTTGGCCGACAAGCTGAACGCTCGCGCTGTACTGGTTGGCGACAACTTCCGCTTCGGACACCGCGCGGCGGGCGACGCGGAAACAATGGCGGTGTTGGGTGACAAATACAGCTTCAGTACGGAAATTGTCGGGGCGATTTCGTGGCGCAGACGCATCATTTCGAGTAGTGAGATCCGGCGGCTGATTGAAGCCGGCAATGTTGCGCTGGCTTGCAGATTACTCGGCCGGCCGTACGCGCTGCAGGGCCGCGTGGTCCACGGAGAAGGAAGAGGATCGAAACAAACGGTGCCGACCCTGAACCTAGACACCCAGGCCGAGGTGCTGCCTAAGACCGGCGTATACGTGACGCGCACGCGGGAGATTAATGGCGCTCGGAATTGGCCCTCCATCACCAACATCGGCTACCGTCCCACCTTCAATGGTCACGGGCTCACCATCGAAACATATTTATTATCCAGCCTCGACGGAGCGCCACCTGAAGAGATCTCGGTGGAGTTTCTCCGTTGGGTTCGCGAGGAACGCAAGTTCGAAAACGCCGAAGCGCTCAAAGCCCAGATCCTTAGCGATGTGGGCCATGCTCAAGCGTACTTCCGCCGGCTGCAACAAATGACCGCACCGGCGCGCTGAAGCTGAATGAGCGAGAATCAAGGAAGAAAGGCAACTACATGAGTCTATCCGAAGGCAAAGTGCGCCACATGACGAAGCTTTCCAATAAGGATGGCGTTATCGCTGCTGCCGCAATGGATCAGCGCGGAAGCCTGCAAAAGGCAATCGCGGGCGCCAAAGGAATTCCGACCGATCAGGTGACGCCCGAGATGATGACCGAGTTCAAAACTGCGGTGACGAAAATTCTCACCCCGCACGCCAGCGCGATCCTGCTGGATCCGGAATACGGACTTCCGGCCGCCAAAGCTCGCTCGTCCAACGCCGGCCTTCTGCTGGCCTATGAAGAGAGCGGCTACGATAACACCAAACCCGGCCGCTTGCCCGATCTGCTGCCGCACGTTTCTGCCAAGCGCATCCAGGACTGGGGCGCCAATGCGGTCAAGATTCTCCTTTACTACACGCCCTTCGACGACCCGCAGGTCAACGACATCAAACACGCCTTCATCGAGCGCATCGGCGCCGAGTGCGAGACCCACCAGATCCCGTTCTTTCTAGAATTCGTCGGTTACGACTCGAAAGGGGGGGACGAAAAAGGTCTCGAGTTCGCCAAACAGAAACCCCAGGTGGTGATGGGAGCGATGCAAGAATTTTCTAAGCCCCAATATCATGTGGACGTGCTCAAAGTGGAAGTTCCGATCAACGCGAACTTCGTGGAAGGCAGCAGCGTGTACAAGGGTCAGAAGGCCTATTCGCGAACTGAGGCGCTGGACTATTTCCGCCGCGCCGCCGCAGTAGCGAAGAAGCCGTTCATCTATCTGAGCGCCGGTGTCAGCAATGCTCAGTTTGTCGAGTCCTTGAAAATGGCGGCGGAAGCCGGAACCGATTACTCGGGCGTTCTGTGCGGCCGCGCGACCTGGAAGGATGGAATTCCGATCTACGCTACCAAGGGCGTAAAAGCGCTCGAAGATTGGCTGTCAACCGAGGGCGTCAAAAATATCGAGGCTGTAAATGCCGCGATCAAACCCGCGAAACCTTGGCACCTGAAGGCCGGGGTCGCGCAACCGGCTCTGGCGTAGCTAGCTTAGCTAAGTTAAGCTCCGCCGGCAGCGGCATCGGTGGCCGGCACTTCGTCGAGAGTAATCGGCGCTTTCTTGAAGTGGACGCCTTCCCAACGCGCCACCACCACTGTCGCCATGCAATTGCCCAGCAGGTTGACGGATGTTCGGGCCATGTCCATAAGCGCGTCGGCGCCCAGAATCAAGGCCACGCCGGAAACCGGGAGGCCAAAAGTCGCCAGCGTTCCAGCCAGAATTACGAGCGATGCGCGCGGCACCGCGGCCACGCCCTTACTAGTGAGCATCAACGTCAGCATCATTAATAACTGCTGGCTGAGCGGCATGTGTATGCCGGCGGCCTGAGCGACGAAGACCGAGGCCAGCGAAAGGTAGAGCGTGCTGCCGTCGAGGTTGAAGCTGTAGCCGGTGGGCAGCACGAAGGCGACAATGTGTTTGGGCACGCCCATGAGCTCCAGATTTTCGAGCGCCAGCGGCAAGGCGGCTTCGCTTGCGGCTGTCGAAAAGGCGATGATGAACGGCTCCTGGACCGCTCGAACAAAGGGCCGCAGCGGGATTCGGGCAATCAGGGCGACCGCGCCCAGCACGACAACAATGAAGATCACCAGAGCGCCATAGAGAGTGAGCACCAGTTTCCCGAGGCCCAATAAAACGCCCAGGCCTTTGCTTCCGATGGTGTGGGCCATCGCCGCTCCGACGCCGAGCGGAGCCAGGTACATGACGTACTTGGTATAGCGGAACATCACTTCCGAGAGGGCCTTGCAGAAGGTCACTACCGGGCCTGCTTTCGAACCGATGGCCGCGCAGGCCGCGCCGAACAGGAAAGCGAAAACTACGATCTGCAGCACGTCGCCCCGCGCCATGGCATCGATCACGCTGGCGGGGAAGGTATGCTCCAAGGTTCCGGAAAATGTCGGGCTGACTTGCGGCAGGCCGGTCTCCGTGGCGGTCCGCTCCAGCGTCATCCCTTCGCCAGGGCGAACCAGGTTGACCGCGCCCAGGCCCAGGAACAGAGCGATGGTAGTCAGCACTTCGAAATAGATGATGGCTTTCAAACCGATCCGGCCCATGGTTTTCACACTGCCGGTGCCGGCGATACCGTAGACTAAAGTTCCGAAGATCAGGGGCGCGATGATGGACCTGATCAGGCGCAGAAACATATTGGCCAGCGCCGCCACCCAGTCGGCTTTGCCGACATCCGGAAATACGGCGCCGAGGACGACGCCCAGAATCATCGCGATAAAGATCCAAGCTGTGATTGAGAGTCTTTTCACCGCTCACCCCATTTAAGTTTTTGCCGGAGTACATCGAAGAAATACATTTTCGGCGGCCGGACCAGGTGGACGCAATGCTCCGAGCTGCGGCAGACAATGTGATCTTCGTGAAGAAGAGGCTCGCCCACCTGGCCATCCACGGTCAGGAACGCTTCGTGATCGGAGGCGCGGCAAATGATCCGAACCACCATATTATCGGGAACCAGCACCGGGCGATTAGTGAGCATGTGCGGGCAGACGGGCGTGATGCAAACCGCCGCGACGGCTGGATAAAGGATGGGGCCGCCGGCCGAAAGTGAATAGGCGGTAGAGCCGGTAGGCGTGCAGACGATCAGGCCGTCGGCTTTGAAGGTGCCGATGAATTGCTGGTCCACATAAGTCTCGAGATCGATCATGCGCGCGATCTGGGTCTTGTTAATAACGATGTCGTTGAGAGCTTCGTAAGAACGGATAGTTTGGCCGGCGCGCACCAGGTCGCCATGCAGCATGCGGCGCGGGACCACTCGCTGCTCGCCTTGCAACGCGCGCTCCAGTTCCGGATAAAGCTGATCGAGCGTGATGGCGGTCAGAAAACCCAGACCGCCGAAATTAACCGGAAAGATCGGAATCACCCGGCCGGCGACGGCTCGCGCGGCGGCGAGCAACGTACCATCGCCGCCCAACACGATCACCAGTTGCGCGCCCTCGGGGACCTTATCGCGCGGCAGGCCGTCCTTGTCGCCTATATAGCGAGCGGACTCTTCGTCCAGTTGCACACGAACGTGGCGTTCCTGTAACCAGCCGACGAGCTCGGGTACCAGAGTGGATGCCTCGGGGATGCCCGGCTTGGCCATGATGCCGGCAACTCTAATGTGTGGCATACAAGAGGAACTCCTGGTTACCTTCGGCGCCCAAGACGGGAGAAGGAATGATCGCGGTTCGAAAACCGAGCAGCCTCACGGCGTCATCCACGCGCCCGCAAGCCTGCTGATGCAACGCAGAGTCGCGAATAATTCCTCCTTTGCCGACCTGATGCCGTTCCAATTCGAACTGGGGCTTTACCAGGATAACCATTTCTCCGCTTTTCGCAAGCAAATTCGGCAGCACCGGTAAGATCATTGTGATGGAGATGAAGCTCACATCGCAAACTGCCAGATCGATCGGCTCCGGGACCTCATTGGCGCTCAGGTAGCGGGCGTTCATTTGTTCGCGTACTATGACTCGTGAATCGTTTCGCAGTTTCCAATCGAGCTGGCCGGTTCCGACATCGATGGCGTAGACGCGGGCAGCACCGCGCTGCAGCAGACAATCCGTGAATCCGCCGGTAGAGGAGCCGATATCGAGGCAGACTTTGCCGGCGACCAGAATGCGGAAATGATCGAGCGCCGCTTCCAGCTTCAGTCCGCCGCGTCCGACGTAGCGCGGCTGCTCGGCCAGCTCAATCTTCGAGTCTGAAGGGACGGCGTGGCCAGGTTTGTCTACTTTTTGGCCGTTGACGAGGACTTCGCCGGCGAGTATCAGCGCCTGGCCTTTTTCTCGGGATTCGACCAGACCGCGCTCGACCAAAAGCAGGTCCAGCCGGCGGCTTTGTTTCATGGCCGGGCTCAAGCGGTGCGGCGAACGATAAAGTCGGCCAACTCGCGAAGTCGCTCGGCGCGATCGTCAAAGGTGCGTAAAGCAAGGTGGGCGGCGATGCGCTCCTGCTCGGCCATCGCGCGCGATCGCTCTAAGCCGTAGACGGCCGGGAAGGTAATCTTCTGCTGCTTGGCATCCTTACCGGCGGTTTTGCCGAGAGCCTCGGAGGGCTGTTCGACATCGAGGACGTCGTCGACTATCTGAAACGCGAGCCCGATGTGCTCCCCGTAACAGGAGAGCGCCTGCAGTTGATCGTCATCGGCGCCGGCGTAGATCGCGCCCATCCGTAGGCTGGCTTTGAGCAGCGCGCCGGTCTTGGCACGATGAATCGCTTCAAGCAACGCCGCGGTAGGAGGTTGGCCCTCGCCTTCGAGGTCGTTTACCTGACCGCCGATCATTCCGCCGACAGTGCCGGAAGCGACGGCGAGTTCTTCGATGAGGCGCGTCTTGCGATCGGGTTCGCAATCGAGCTGCGCGAGCACTTGAAACGCGAAAGTGAGCAGAGCATCGCCGGCCAGGATCGCTATGGCTTCGCCAAACACTTTGTGGCAAGTGGGCTGGCCACGGCGCAGGTCGTCGTTATCGAGCGCGGGGAGATCGTCGTGGATCAATGAATAGGTATGGATCAGCTCCAGCGCGCAAGCGGCGGACTCAATTCCAAGGGGAGAATCGGAGAGGGCCTGTGCGGCTGCTACACAAAGGATGGGCCGGATGCGTTTTCCGCCCGCGAACAGGCTATATCGCATCGCTTTGTGAAGGGATTCAGGCGGCGTGGATGCCGGGGGGACCAAACGCCGCAGCGCGTCTTCAACCCGGATTTGCTGCTCGACAACATATTCGGCCAGCGTCATGCTTTGTCGGGCTGAAACGGCTCGGCCTGGATCTTATTGCCTTTGCGGACCAGCACCTCGATGCGCGTTTCGGCTTCTTCCAACTGTTTGCGGCAGGTCTCGCTCAGGCGCATGCCTTTTTCAAACAGCTCGAGTGCGCGCTCCAAGGGCAGGTCGGCGCCTTCCATTTCCTTGACGATCTTCTCGAGTTCCTGAAGGCCGTTCTCGAAGCTGGCGGCTGGTTTTTCGTCGCCGGGCATTTTTTCATTCTGGCACACGAGCGGGGAGGCACGGGTTCAGGTGGCGGAGGTTTATATCGGCCCCGTCTCGGCGGTCGAAAAAACGAACCCATCCTCGGCGGGGTTGTAGGGTTCGGAGATGCTCTCAATTCTTTAATAGCATACGGGTTTAACGGGGCCAGCAGGTGGATTGGGGGAAGTGATTGGATCAGAACGGGCGATTATCGGTGTGAGGGCTGTGACCGGGGTGTCAAGAGGCTAGACATCCTGCGAGACGAGAAATCGGTGATTGAGTGCACTGTCCCTAATTTCCAGTTACACTACCGGCATGGCTACGGATAATATTAGTCGGCGTTCCCTTCTGAGAGCCGCCGGATCGGCAGGGATCATAGCGCGATTGCCCGAGACGGCGCTGGCCTTCCAGACCGGCCAGACGACACATGAGGTGGCAACTGGCGCCACGCAGGAGCACCCGCCCGAACACACGATTAAGTTCGGGGTCATCGGGCTGGATCATAACCACATCAACGGGATTACGGATACGATCCGGCGCAGCGGCGGGGAACTGGTCTCGGTGCACTCCACCAATCCCCAGGCTCTCGCGGGATTTCAGAAGCGTTACGACGGCGCGAGGGTGGCCCGCAGCGAGGATGAAATCCTGAATGACTCGTCTATCCAGTTGGTGTGTTCCGCTGCCGTTCCCGATCAGCGGGCGGCGCTCGGGGTACGGGTGATGCGCCACGGCAAAGACTTCCTCAGCGATAAGCCCGCCATCACCACGCTGGAGCAGCTAGCCGAAGTGCGGCGGACGGTCCAGGAAACCGGTCGTATTTTCGGAATCATGTACGGGCGCCTGGAATCCAGAGCGACAAACCACGCGGCTGCGCTGTTGAAGGACGGCGCTATTGGCCGTGTGCTCCACACGGTCCAACTGGCTCCTCATCGCGTCAACGAGGATACCCGTCCCGATTGGTTCTGGGATCCGGTGCGCTACGGCGGTACTTTGTGCGATCTCGGCTCGCACCAGGCCGACGAGTTCGTTCACTTCACTGGATCCACCGTCGCGGAGGTGACGATGTCGCAGGTGGCGAATTTGAATTACCGCCATCGCCCGAAGTTCCAGGACTTCGGCGACATGCTGGTCCAGGGCAATGGCGGTCTGGGATACTTTCGCGTGGATTGGTTCACTCCGGATGGCCTGGGAGCGTTTGGCGACGAACGGACCTTCATTCTGGGAACCGAGGGGTATATAGAAATGCGGAAGACCATCGACATTACCGGACGTCCGGGTGGGGATCACGTGTTCATCGTCGATCGCAAGTCGGCCCGCTACATCGACTGCAAGAATCTGGCGTTGCCGTTCGGGCCGCAGTTCGTTGCAGACATTGTGAACCGCACGCAGTTGGCCCAGAATCAGGCCGCCGCGCTGTTGGCCACAGAACTGGTTCTCAAGGGGCAGAAGAACGCGCGGATGCTGTAGCTGCGGTGAGGTACAATAGCGCGGTGTGAATGCGGTGTCAATAAGGAGCGAATATGTGCGATCAGGATCATTTTGAGAGCGACCGTAAAGAGTACGAGGCGCTCGGTCTGGTGACACGAAAGCAATTCGGCATGATGTTGGGAGCAGGGGTGGCCATGCTGCTGCCGCAAACCGCGAACGCGGTTGCAGTGACCGAATCGGATGTGACCGTGACGACGCCGGACGGCACGGCGGATTGCTACTTCGTGCATCCGGCCAGCGGCACAGCCCCTGGCGTTCTGGTGTGGCCGGATATCTTCGGGCTGCGGCCGGCGCTGCGCCAGATGGGCAAAAGGCTCGCTGAATCGGGGTACTCCGTTCTGGTGGTGAATCCGTTCTACCGCGTCAAGAAAGCTCCGACCGCGGACGCCGGCGCCGCCACTCCAATCCCGCAGCTAATGCCGCTTGCGCAGAGTCTGAACGAGACGACGCAGATGACGGATGCGAAGGCGTTCATCGGCTGGCTCGACAAACAATCGCCGGTAGCCAAGAATCGAAAGGTGGGCACACAGGGTTATTGCATGGGCGGCCCGATCGCGTTTCGTACTGCGGCCGCGATGCCCGATCGCGTCGGAGCAGTCGCCTCATTCCATGGCGGCGGACTGGTCACAGACAAGCCGAACAGCCCACATCTGCAGGCCTCCAAGACCAAGGCGCAGTTCCTCATCGCGATCGCCGCCAATGACGATATGCGGTCGCCCGAGGAGAAGAACGTTCTGAAAGAGACGTTCGCCAAAGTGAACGTGCCCGCGGAAATTGAAGTGTACACGGGCGCCGCGCATGGCTGGTGCCCTCCCGATACGCAGGTCTACAACGAGGCACAGGCCGAGAAGGCATGGAGCCGATTGCTGGCGCTGTACGGAAAAGCTTTGGCCTGAAGACGAGTCGGTTGACTCGCACCGGGATTGTCCACGAGGATCCAGCGGGTGAGGGAGATTCGCCTTTTCTACTTCGCTTGCGCCATCACCTTGAGCCGCTGCGCCTCCGCGCATTCCGAGGTGACCGCGAAATAGCGCGCGACCGCCTTTTCTCCGAGCTCGAATGGATGTGGCTCGCCCGGCTTCCGAGCCGCGAGCATCTTGATCTTCGGAACCGCGTTATCGAATTCCGAGTGATTCGAGAGCAGGATAGTCGCGTGCGCGGCCGCAGCCGCGGCAGCCATCTTTTGTTGGGATTTGATGTAAGTATCGAAGTTACCCACGGTGCTCGGAAAGTTGAATGCGGTCCCGCCGGAATAGGCCACGGTGAGCGGCCTGCCGCTGTCCATGACGGTGAAGATCATGGACAATGTTCCGGGCGTGTGACCGGGCGTGGTAACGATTGTCACGGTGGCGTTTCCGAGTGTGATCTTCTGGCCATCGTCGGCGACAATGTCCCTTCGAGGCTTCCCGGCCGGATAACCATGCACGGACTTTTCAATTGAATCCCAATCCGGGCCGCCCATTACGATCCGGGAGGCGAACCGGTCCTGCATCAATTTGGCTCCGCCCACATGATCCGCGTGGGCATGGGTGATGATGACGTATTTGACCGTGGCCGGATCAAGGCCTAGTTTCTTCAAGCCGCCAACGATTTCTTCTTCCGAGTTGTACGTGAATAAAGTGTCTATAAGGATGATTCCCTGGCTGGTTGTCAGAGCCCAGGAATTATGAATCTTTGAGCCGACGAAGTAGAGGTTATCGAAAACCTTGGCCGGCTCGATGAACCATGTATCGCGCGCCGGCGGAGGGCCGGGCGCCACGTCTCGAACACCGCCGAGCACTATTGGCGGTGCAACGCACAAGCGCGCCAGCGTTCCAGTGAAGTCGAATCCAGCGGCAGTTCTGGCGGCGACCAAGTGGGCGTCGATGGTGTCGGTAGTGTTCTGTGCGAACGCTGCCGGCAGAGCCAACATGCTCAACCAAAAGGTCCAGGCGATGATATCGAAAACGCGATTCTTCGTGGCCATACGTCCTCCAGGACTTCCTCGATCTTACTGCAATGGGCATAGAGTGGTAACCTAACCGGGAGAATGACCAGCTCAGGATCTTATTTTGGAGAGACCTACAATGTCGAAAGTTTTCGCCACGCGCGGCGCTCGCTTTGCGCGCTTTGCGCTTTGCACTATCGGCTTGGCGCTGATGTCCTGGTGCCAGGCGCCACCGATGCGCACGCGCTATTTGACCAGTTTGACCAACACGGAGATCGAAGAGTATTTAAAACGGAATGATATTATTTTCATTCCCGTCGGCAACGTAGAAGTACACGGCGGATTCCCGACGGATTGCGAATACGTCGGGCCGCTGGCCTTCGCTCAAAAGATGGCCGAGGAGGCCGATGGGCTGGTATTGCCGAATCTGGCGTACTTTTTTCCCGGCGGGACAGTGGTGGGGAAGGGCACGGTTTACATCACGCCTTCCGAAGGCCTGCCGTATTTGAAGGCCATCGCTCGATCGCTGCTTCGCCAGGGATTTCGGCGACAGATCTATCTGACTGACCATGGTCCGTCGCCGCAAACCCTTAGTCCGCTAATCCGTGAATTTTTCGACGAGACCAAGGACCCTATTCTCTACATAGAAATGGGAACCCTGATGCGTAAAGCGCACGCGGATTTTAACAAGGTTCTGTTCGGCGCCTACTCTGTGGTTGGCCGGCTCGATGACATTCCTCTCAACGTAACTCAGGTGATGCCGGAACATCCGAGCGATCCAGGCTTGAACAAACTGCAGGCGCTGGGCCCGGGCAGCGGAGCCGTCGGATCCTATTTCGGCGATCCGGGTGAGCATGGAGGCTTGGCTAAGCCAATCACCGCGGAGCAGCGGGCACAATTCGCCAAAGAAGGAGTGGCGATGATCGACGCGACCCTAAAAGTCGCGGACGTGAAAGGCATCGTGCAGGCTATGCGAGACCACGACAAATTCACACAAGACGTGATTCTTCCCAAGTACGGCAACATTCTGCCGAAGGGAACAGGCCGTTGATTATTGCCCTCGGCCAGCACCACGCACTGTATTGTTCATGTTGATGAGTGGATAAGCACCCATTGCAAGGCGGACATTCGGCCCCGACGGGGCTTCCGCTCCCATTTGATGCCAAGTCATAGGCGCGGCGTAAAGGACGTCGCCTTCCACGGCGTGAAATTCGCCCATGTTTTCAAATTTGCCGCTGATTTGACCCACTTGGACGATCCACCATTCGGCTGGACCTGGATGTATGTGCCCGAAGATCGAATGCGGATCGAAAGGCGGGTCGCCAGGTTTATCCGGACCGCTTCCGATATTCCCCGTACCGTTGCCGCACTTGTTCTCGGCTGGATTCAAGTAGCCCAATAGCGGACTGGCATACAAGTGATCGTCCAGGACCGCCTCGCCCTTGGTGCATTTGGCGATGGCGTCATCGAAGGTATTGAACATCAGACGGTTGGGTGGCGTGTAGGGCGCCGGCACATGGTGGAACGATACTCTCACGATGGTACCGTCCTGGCTTGGAGCCGGAGCGGGTAGGTTGGCGGGATACACCGTCTTGTAATTGGTGGGATTCACCTCGACCCACAGTGCATTCTGGTTGCCCGTCACTTCATAGGAGAAGATCGTGGATTTCATGATGTTGATGATCGACCCGCGAGTAGCGGTCACGGGCTCCTGGCCTTCCACGTCGAAATGAATCTGACCGGCAATCACGACGAAGACCGCCGGTGTGTCGGGATGCATCCGGGCTGTTCCTACAGTTCGCGGAGCGCCGGAGTTGTAGGTTGCATCCTGCTCGGGGTCAAGGATGATCTGCTCGCTCCAGTTATTCTGACCGGCATGCATCTGCCGCAGATCGGCAAGTTTCCAAAGAGGGCGCAGGGGCGGTTTGTAAACGCCGCCGGGCGTCTTGTTTACCGACCACATCTCGGTTGGCCCGCGGCCACGGCCAGCGGCTTGGGGAGCTGTTGCCTGTGCAGAGACGGACGTTACC
This sequence comes from Bryobacteraceae bacterium, assembly GCA_035484655.1. Classification (GTDB taxonomy): domain Bacteria; phylum Acidobacteriota; class Terriglobia; order Bryobacterales; family Bryobacteraceae; genus Palsa-89. The sequence continues at coordinate 16,790 of DATHOT010000094.1, forward strand.
CCGGCCGCTGCAAGGAGGATCGCGGTTGCGATTTTCAATTTGATCCGCACTCTAATACTCCTGGATTTGATGCTGCCAGGGCACTGATTTTGACTCGTTCATGGGCCTCCTAGATCTTACTGCAAAGGCCAGGTTAGTAGCTTAGGCGGAAATGGGTGGGCTACTGAGTAATGGTAGTTGGGTCAGCATTTCGAGCGCCACGAATCAGGGAACAAAAACGTCGGTTACTCGGTTGCGGCCAATACGAGCACGAGTCCACGCAGCGGCTGGAAGTGCGGTCTCTGAAGCTGATGCCAATTCCACCAGGGCTCCACGCACGGCGACGGCCGTCATCGCGGGAGTGATGATGACGATCGCTGAATCGAAGGTAGCCGATAGATGTAACACAGGCAGGAACGTCTGCGCCATTAGAGGCCGAGGCGATCGAGCTTGGGCTTCTCGTACACGTCGTCTTCGCCGGGGTAGCGGAGGATGTCTTCGAATTTTCCAGTTTCCTTGGCGAGTGCCCACAGCAGCGACTCGCCGGCGGGAACCGTCTTCGGCGCGCGGAGAAAAACCGGATCGCGAAAGGCGTGCTCAGCACTGACGATCCGCCAGCCATGCCGGTGAAACATATTGAGCACGTCCGTCAGGAATAGCGAATTTAGAAGGTTCCAATGAATCAGGAGTGTGTGGGGTACGCTGCGGCTCAGCACTTGCATGGAAAGATCGTCATAGAATTGCGCGCGTTCCCAGAGGTGATCGAGGTAGGGCTGGCGGAAACGATTCACGTCGAACGCGGCATGAGTGGCCAGGCGCTGCCGCAGCCGGTTGTCGTAATACCAATCGGACGCGTCGATGGTGACGTAGCCGTTGCGATAGCGGTGGGTCACCAAAAATTCGCGCATGCGGTCGCGCTTGGCGGCTGTGTTGCCTTCCTTGAGCGCCGGAAATCGAAACAGGCGCGGCATGGAGAGGTCGGACGCGAGGACCTGGTCGGCGCGGATGACGTCGGCGGAGAACTCCTCGAAAGTCAGCGAATCGTAATTGCGATGGGCAAAGGTATGGTTGCCAATGAGGTGACCGGCCTGCTTCCAGGGCTGGATGAGCGCCTGACCGGTGGCGCTGTCGGCGTTGCGTCCAATGACGAACAAAGCTAGCCGGGCTTGATGACTTCGCATGGCAGCGAGAAGTCGCGTGTTGATCTCGGTGGGATTGGGGAGGGGCATCCAGTTGAGATCGTCCATAGTAATCGCTATGGACCGTTGAGTTTCCGCCGCGTGAGTGGCTGCGGCCGCGGCACCCAGGAAAAAGCTTCGGCGGGTCATGGCAGTGGCACACCTAGTTGCTGGGCGGCTTGGGCCAGGTTTTGCCAGACACCGTCCGAAAGCGGGATGCCGTCGCGGCGGCGAAGTTCTTCGGCGCGCCATTCCGGCTCGCCGGCCACCAGCACTTCGTCGTAGCCTTTGGCGGGGCGCGAGGACTTGACCATCGCGACCAATGATTGCATGCGCCGATAAAACTCGTCGAGCGGCATGAAGCGGGCCACATCGATGGCGAGGAAGAACTGGCTGGTGCGCATCGGTTGTCCCTGGATGCGAATGCCGCCGAGTTCGGTAGACATCGCGCCGCCGCTCAGCACGGCGCAAAGAATCTCGGCCATCATCGCCAGGCCGCTGCCTTTGTATCCGCCGAGCGGCATGAGCAGGCCATTGAGAGCAGTGTCGACATTCTCAGTTGGGACGCCTTCGGAGTCCATGGCCCAGCCGGGTGGAATTGTGGCCCGGCCGTGGAACTGCGCGTTCATGATTTTGCCCAGCGCAACCGTGGTAGTGGCCATGTCGAGCAGCCAAATATTCGGTCCGGGGACCGAGACGCAGATGGGATTGGTGCCGAAGCGCTGCTCGCATCCCTGCCATGGCGCGACCAGGGGCGAGGCGTTGCACATCACGATGCCGATGAGTCCAGCGGAGGACATGCGCTGCGCCCAAAACGCGGCTGCGCCGAAATGGTTTGATTCGCGCGCGACCACGATCCCGACACCATGCGCCCGGGCCAATCGTATGGCGTGCGCGCAGCAAGTTTCCGCGATCCATTGGCCGATTCCGTTTTGGGCATCGTAGGCAAGACACGCGCCGCTCTCACTGACGACACGGCCGTCGGTCTGGGCATCTATATTTCCCATCAGAATCAGCTCAATGTAAAAGGACAGGAGCTGGAGGCCATGAGAATCGACGCCTCGCAGGTTGGCGGCAACCAACGAGTGGGCCACCAATTCAGCTTTGGGGCGAGGCACTTTGGCGGCGATCAGAAGTTGGTACGCGAAGCGAGTGAGGACGTCGGAAGAGAGCGTCATGATGGAGACATCTCGATTGTAAGTGGTTGGCGGGGCAAACACAGATATGTCAGAAACTTGACACGGTAAAAAACGACATACTACAATCCACGGCAGGTTTCGCGAGTCGAAACGGGAGGCTTCGGGTGAAAAACTCAGTTCGTTTTTTAGCCTGTTGTTCAATTACCTGCGCCATGCTTTGGGGCCAGGCGGTATCCACATCGCAGATTAAAGGAGTTGTCCAGGACGCCAGCGGGCTGGCCGTGCCCGGCGCCGAGGTGAAGGCGACACAGACCGACACCGGCCTGGTGCGAATCACGGTTACCGGGACGGACGGAGGCTACGTGCTTCCCGATCTGCCGGTGGGGCCGTATCAACTGGAGGTTAGTAAGTCGGGCTTTTCGAGGTATGTGCAAACTGGGATTGTGCTGCAAGTGGCGAGCAATCCGACCGTCGATGTCGCGTTGAAGGTGGGGACGGTGAGCGAGCAGGTGCAGGTGCAAGCCAACGCGTCGATGGTGGAGACGCAGAGCACGGGCATCGGACAAGTGATCGATACCCAGCGGGTGCAGGATTTGCCGCTGGTAGGACGGCAGGTGACAGATCTGATCATCCTGGCTGGTGGCGCATCGCAGGGCGGCGACTTCAATTTGAACACGAGCCGTAATTACCCGGAAGCCGCAATATCGGTGGCGGGAGGCCTCGCTTCGGGACTGACCTATGTGCTGGATGGAGCGATGCACAACGATGTGTACAACGGCCTGGGTTTGCCGCTGCCGTTCCCGGACGCCCTGCAGGAGTTCAAGGTAGAAACCAGCGCACTGCCGGCGCAGTACGGGATGCACTCAGCGGCGGCGGTGAACGCGGTTACGCGGTCGGGCAGTAATGCTTTTCACGGCGACGCGTTTGAGTATATTCGCAATGGCGATGTCAACGCGCGGGACTTTTTTGCGACCTCGCGCGATACGCTGAAGCGCAACCAGTTCGGCGGAACATTCGGCGGTCCGATCCGCAAGGACAAACTTTTCTTCTTTGGCGCATACCAGGGCACGACTACGCGTTCCGATCCGCCGAGCACGCTGGGCGTGGTTCCAACCGCCGCCGAACTACAGGGAAACTTCAGCACCTTCGCCTCGGGCGCCTGTCAAAGGGCCCCGGTCCAATTGAAGGATCCGTTCACCGGTGCTCCCTTGCCGAACAACCAGATACCGCTGTCGGAGCTTAGCGCTCCCGCTCTGGCTATCGCGGCCAAGCTTCCGACGTCGAACGATCCTTGCGGCAAGGTTACCTACGGAATTTTGAACGACTCCAACGATCGCCAGGGAGTGGGCAAGGTGGATTACCAGTTAAGCGATAAGCATTCCATTTTCGCCCGTTATCTGGCCGCGAATCTGGTGGCGCCGGTGCCTTACACGGTCGGGCATAATCTGCTGTCAACCGGGCAAGCCAACAGCTCGGGCGCGGATGATTTGGACGAAGCGTTTGCATTGGGCGACACCTATTTAATATCGCCAAACCTGGTGAGTACCTTTCGGGCCACGCTGGAAAGAACCGGCGTCGCGCGCGTGGGGGCACAGTTTTTCGGGCCGCAGGCTGTAGGCATCAATATCTTCAGTTACCTGCCCAATTACACCAGCATTACGGTGGGTTCGCCGCCGGGAAACCTGGCGATCGGCAACTTCACATCCACCGACGCCCGTTATCTGACCACAACTCTACAGTTCGGCGAAGACATCGGAATGGTGCGAGGCGCACACCAGATGTCGTTTGGCGCGAACGTGGCGCACTGGAACTCGAACACCTACGCGGAAGTGCTGGGAATGGGGATGATGACGTTTAGCGGACAGTCGACCGGATTGCCGATGGCGGACTTCCTGACCGGCCGGGTGGCGAGTCTGACACAGGCTCCCCCGAACGTGCTGTTCGTGAGGCAGTGGTATACGGGCTTCTATGCGCAGGACGCATGGAAGATTCGGCAAAATCTTACTTTCAGTTATGGCTTGCGGTGGGAACCTTATTTCCCGATGCGTTTCCCGAACGGTTACATCTATCACTTCGATCAGACCGCGTTCAATGACAACGTGCACAGCACCGTGTTCGCGAAAGCGCCAGCCGGTATCTTTTATCCCGGCGATGCGGGCTTTCCCGACAAAACGGGCATGAACAAACAGTGGAACGATTTTATGCCCCGCGTGGGAATCGCGTGGGATCCGAAGGGCGACGGGCGGATGTCGATCCGGGCGTCTTACGGGATTTTTTATGATTTGATTCCAGTGCAATATCAACTCAACACCGAGACCGCGCCACCCTTCTTCGTGCGGACCGGGTTGATATTCCCGCCGGGCGGCTTGGCCAATCCATACCTGAATATCCCGGGTGGAAATCCATTTCCGGTGTCGCTCAGCGCCAATGCTCCGTTTCCGACGTTCGGAACGTTTAACACATTCAATTACAATACGCACACGACCTATGTCGAGCAATGGAATCTGAGCGTGCAGAGGCAATTCGGTTCCAGTTGGCTCGCTTCGCTGAGCTATTTGGGAACTCAAATGGTCCACTTATTTACCGAGCGGGAACTCAATCCAGCCGTTTATATACCCGGCAATTGCACAGTGGGCGGGGTCACGAGTCCGTGCTCGACCACCACCAACACGAATCAGCGCCGGCAATTGTATTTACAAGATCCAGTCAACGGGCAGGCCTACGGATTCCTCGATCTGTGGGATGACGGCGGCACGGGCACATATAACGGTTTGCTGCTCTCGCTGCAAAAGCGGCTCAGCCAGGGATTTACGCTCAGCGCGAATTATGCGTGGTCGCACTGCATCAGCGACTTGGTCAACAGCGTACCCAACGGAGGGGCCGGCGGCAGCGGCGTCTACGCGTATCCCAATAACCGCGAGGCGGATCGCGGAAATTGCTGGGATTCGTCCGTGGATCATCGGCACATCGCGAACCTGACCCTGGTGGCGGAAACGCCGCGTTTTGCGGACCGCACGATGAGAATGCTTGGAACCGGCTGGCGAGTGTCGATGTCGGTGACGATGCTCTCGGGCAGTTATTTTACGGTGTACACGGGCGTGGATAATGCGTTGACGGGAGAGAATGGAACGACGCAGCGGGCGAATTTACTATCGCCGAATTTGTATGGAACACGGGATCCGAACGACTACCTGGCGCGGCCGGCGTTCGGGAGTCCCGCTGCGGGCACCTACGGGAACCTGGGGAATGCCGCCATCGAGGGGCCCGGATTGTTGCAGGTGAACACGAGTTTGTCGAGAGCGTTCCGCATCAAGGAGAGGCAGGCGGTGGAACTGCGAGCGGATGCATCGAATCTGTTAAATCGGGTGAATCTGTCGCTGCCGAACAACACGCTTAGCAGTCCGACGTTCGGCCAGATTTCCAGTGATGTAAGCCCGACGCTGAACCAAACTGGGGATCCGAGGATCCTGCAGTTTTCAATGAAGTATATTTTCTGACTAGCGGCTGGTGGTTGTGGTGGGCTCCTGTTTCGGCCCGTTGTCACTGGCTGAACCGCTGAAGACTTTTCGGCCGTCGGCGAATGTGACGACCCGCGCGCTCACCGTGTTCGTGCTGTCCTTGGCGCGGTAGGCTTCCACAGTCACCTGATCGCCGGTCTTGAGGTCGTTCTTTCTCCAGCCCCGTCGAAGCAGTTCTATAGGAGCGCCGGTCTCGCACTGCCAATGCTCGAGTTTACCGTCGGCGGTGGTGACGTCGATGTAGAACCAGGCGTGTGGGTTCATCCATTCGACCTTGGTGACCACACCTTTCAGCGTCACCGGCTTGCTGGTATCGAACTCGGCTTGGAAAGAATGGTGCGCAAGGACGGGGACGCCGGCGATGAGCGAGAGAGCTGCAACGAACCATGCGATGGTCTTCATTTGGGATTCCCTTGTCGACCATCAATTTACAACGTGACTCAGTGATATGTCAATTTGACGCAATATCAATTTCGCGCAGAAGGCGTGCGCCGGCGGCCATGGCTTGCATCTTGGCGAAAGCGACGTCGCGAGGAAGATACTTCATGCCGCAGTCGGGCGCTACGATGATTCTGTCCGCGCTGACGTAGGGAAGAGCGCGGCGGATGCGAGCGGCGACGGTCTCGGACGTTTCGATCTCGTTGGTCGAGAGATCCAGGACGCCGAGGATGATTGCCTTGCCTGGGACGTGGGCGAGGACGGAGCAGTCGAGCAAGGATTGCGCGGTTTCGATGGAGATGGCGTCGACCGGCGAGCCGGCGAGCTCGGTCAAAAACGAATAGGCGGCGGGACGGCCGGGCACCATAGCGGCATAGCCGAAACAGAGATGGATAGCGGTTTCGCCGGGCACTCCGTCGAGCGCGAGCCGAAGCGCGGTCAAGCCGAACAGGCGGGCTTTCTCGGGGCGCGCCTGCATCCAAGGCTCGTCGATTTGGACGATGTCGGCGCCGGCGGCAAACAGATCCCTGATCTCGGCGTTCACAGCGGCGGCATAATCCAGCGCCATTTCATCTTCCGTCGCGTAGAAATCGTTTTGCGCTTGTTGGGACATTGTAAATGGCCCGGGGACAGTGGCCTTAATGCGGCGAGTGGTGTTGGCGCGCAAAAACTGGACATCGCGGACTTCGACCGGATGCCTGCGGCGGATTTTGCCAGTGACGCGAGGGACGATTGTTGTTTCGCCGGAGCGGCTCACGATGCTGGCGGGATGATCGAGGTCGATGCCTTCGAGCGCGGTAGCAAAGCGGTTGGAGTAGCTTTCGCGGCGAATCTCGCCGTCGGTGATGATATCGAGGCCGGCAAGCTCCTGATCGCGAATAGCCAGGATTGTCGCGTCATCTTGAGCTTGATCGAGCCACTCGGGCGCGACGCGCCAAAGTTCCTGAGCGCGCACACGCGGAGGCAGGCGATGGGCCAGTTTGGCGCGATCGATTAGCCAGTCCGGTTGGGGATAAGATCCGACCAGGCAAGTCGGGAACAAAACTGGAGAGGCCGGGTTACTTGCTCGTGTCACCGGACGCCGGCTTCACAGTCGGGTATTTGATGCCGAGCTGTTCCAGGTAGGTATTATATTTCGAAGGATCGTAGTAGAACGCCTTCATGCGCTGCCGATAAATCTCCATCGTTTTCTGATTGAGCCAGGTGGCGGGCTGATCGGTTGGCCGCAGAAAACTGGTGTACTTCGTTTCTTTGGTCTGAACATTTTTGAAATAATCCCAGGCCTTGTCGACCAGTTCGGGATGGAGCAGAATGTCGAGCATGGTCATAGCCTGCACTTTGGCGCCGGCGATCACGCCCTTATGCGCGATGGGCGTGGCCATGGAAATCGCGTTCGCCCAGTTGTGGCCAGGACCGCCCGGAATGTTGGACGGGTAGCGCAGCGTGACGGTGGGAACGTTCCAGGACACGTCGCCGATGTCATCGGAGCCGCCGCCGGTGGGACCGATGCCCTGACCTTCTTCACCGCTGAAGTCTTGGGTCTGCTCGCGGGGCGCGCGCAGCTCGGGAACTTTAGTGGCAAGCCCTCGGACAGGAACTTTCAATTCGCGCTGGAAGGCTTTCGCAAGAGTCTGATCGTCATCCGACCATTGCGGCAGTCCGACCTTCTTGATGTTTTCGTACATGTCCTCGGCGATGGGCTTATTGAAATAGCCGGGCCACGCGGTTCCGAGCAGACGCGATGTGTAGGTGGTGTCGGTCATTAAGGTGGCAGCCTGCGCCATGTTGTCGCCGATGTGCCAGAGGTTCATGATGTGGTCGTAATCGGCTTCACGGAAGTAATACCAGACGGCCGCGTTGGGCGGAACGACGTTGGGTTGGTCGCCACCGTTGGTGATGACGTAATGCAGGCGCGTGGCCAGGCGGAGATGCTCGCGGCGGAAGTTCCAGCCGACATCCATAAGCTCGACGGCATCGAGTGCGCTTCTGCCGCGCCAGGGAGCGCCCGCGGCGTGAGCACTTTCGCCTTTGAACATGTACTCGACCGAGACGAGGCCGTTTTGCGGACTGGGTCCGTAGGAGACCGCGAGGTTGTTGGCGACGTGCGTGAAGAGCACGATGTCGACGTCCTTGAACATTCCGGCGCGAACGTAGTAAGCCTTGGTGCCGACCAGTTCTTCGGCCACGCCGGGCCATAGGCGGATAGTGCCCTTCAGATGCTCGCGCTCCATCACCTTCTTCACAGCCAGTGCGGCCATGATATTCAGTGGGACGCCGGAGTTGTGCCCTTCGCCGTGTCCGGGCGCGCCTTCGATCAAGGGTTCATGCCAGGCGACGCCGGGTTTCTGCGAAGCTTGGGGAATATCGTCGATGTCGGAGCCGAGCGAGATGACCGGCTTGCCCTCGCCCCAGGAGGCTACCCAGGCGGTGGGAATTCCGGCGATGTTGCGGTCGACCTTGAATCCTTCTTTTTCGAGGATACCTGTGAGGTATTTGGTTGTTTCGAATTCCTGGAAGCCAAGTTCGCCGAAGCTGAAAACGCTGTCGACCATCACCTGCGCCTGTTTCTTCATGGCGTCGATCTGGCCGGCGAGGTCGGCCTTCATGGCGGCTTCCTTGTCGGGGGCGACCTTGGGCTGAGCCAGAGCGCAGGCGGCGCCGAGCAGCAGAGAGAGGGCGAGTTTCCGCATTCCGGTGGTGTTCTCCTTCCAGTTCTATCTAGTTTAAGCCGGAGGGGGAGCGCGGCGGGGGAGTGCTAGACGCCAATGGTGGACCGGGTTGAGGAGATCGAGGCTGCGATCGCCAGTTGGGAGCGGACGCTATGGGACGAGCAACTGGACAGCGACTATTCTTCTGGAAAACTCGATCTCCTTTTTGACGAGGCCGAAAGCGAATCCGCACAGGGGCTTCTTCGTGAGTGGCCACCAGCGAAATGAAGTCCGTCGCCACGCGATCGTCAGGCTCGCTTTCTTGACGCCCTCGCCTGCTCTTCGTTCAGCGCACGGCTCAGCAAGGTCTTGATGACTGCTTGGCGGCTGACATTGAGGCGTGCCGCCCGCGCATCTAACTCTCGCAGCATCCCTTGAGTGAGGTCGATGTTGACCCGGCGAACGGGTCTCACTACAGTGAACTTGTTCGTAAAGTGTGCGGATATATCTTCGCCTCTTGAGGCCATCTCGGCAATCTCGTCAGCGGTAGGCGTTCTTCTAGACGTTTTCGGCATAGTCTTGATCTTCCTCTTTGGTTGCTTTCCAAGCTCTGACCAAGTGGTAGTATTGTCCCTCGCTGTCATCCCTGGTCTCGAAAATCACGGAACAGAGGCAGTCTCGGCACCATCCAATGGCACGAAATTGTTCCGGATCGTCACTCCTTTGGTCGACCAGGTACGCCTGGTCGAATATCTCCTGCGCTTCTTTCAGGCCGACACCGTGTTTTCGCCTGACAGCCGAACTCTTTTCCCGATCAAAGCGGCAGCGCACCGAAGTATATAACTGTTATGCCATGCCGCTCGGAATCGCATGGCGGATTATACCGGCATCTGCTCCAGCTTCGCGCCGAGCGTCAGAAAATTCAGCAGCGTCGCGGCCGCGCCACAGCCGGCGATCACGATGGCCATGGGCAGCGCCGTAGTAATCTCCATCGTGCCGAGAATAATGGTCGCGATGGCGGCGAGCGTAAACTGATTCGTTCCCAGCAGCGCGGAAGCCATGCCGGCGATGTTGCCGTGCCGCATCATCGCGATAGCCGATCCGTTGGGAAAGACG
>DATHOT010000095.1:0-2573 GCA_035484655.1 Bryobacteraceae bacterium
CCGCACCGCTATCCGTCCCGGTTCCGAAGGCCAGCCGCGTCACCTCCATTTTTGAGCGGCCCAGCACCACGGTATCGGCCGCGGTGCGCTTGGTGGCGGCCAGCGGAAGGGTTCCTACGGTCGCCATGGCGCCGGCGGCCATACCTGTTTTGAGGAAGTTACGCCGAGTGGTTGGGTTCATTTCGACCTCCGCGGCTCAAGCCCGTTGGCGAGCCGGATGAGTGGATGTTAGCAGACTTCGGACAACGGCTAAACTAATCACATCCGCGATCCTGACCATGCGAGCCGGGCCGCTCGGCTGGTATCCCTCGGAGGTCCAGACCCGTCCTGGCCGGAATACTTCTTGCGGGAACGCTGGTTGCCGATCCTTGACCGTATTGCGGATGAGCTTGAACAATATGAAAGCACCGCTGTTTCCGGGCCGAGTTTGGAGCACGATTGGGACGAATATGTGCTCTTGGAACCACCAAAGGCCTAGCATTCGTCGACACTAGCGTTGAGCAACATTGCCACGTGGCTGTTTACTACATTGCTATTTCTGGCTGCGCGGTGACCTACCGCAACGCGCACTTTATCTGCCAGGTGAATGATTTGACGATGATTATTCTGGCCGCCCGGCTTGGGCGAAAACCCGGCAGCGCGGAGCAACTCGCAGCGTTTCGGCAACAATTCCTTACCATTCCTTCTTCGGCCGTTGGATAATTGGAGAACAATCCCGCAGGCATCGTGATAAAAGCCTGACTTACCGGTTGTGTGCGCCGCCAGGCAGGATGTGATCACTCCATTGGAAGACAGGCCACTGCAATGAACCTTCGCAAATTGGCAGTTTGCCTTCTCGTGGCTGCCGGAGTCTTCGGGCTGCAGGCGCAGCAACAAAATCCTTCGGCCGCCGATCAGCCGGCCCAGCAGCCCGCTCAGCAAGGACCTCAGATCGGCGGGCGCGAAAATGGATCATCGACGAATCAGCAACCAACCGCACAGAACAACCAAAGCAACCCTCCGATCCCCGAGCCCGTACGCGAGATGATCCGCGGCTTCCTCGCTATCGGCGCGCCTCCCGACCCGGCAGCCGAGAAACGCGGCCAGACGCTCTTTGTCGCATCCTGCGGCTTTTGCCACGGCTCCAACGCCACCGGCGCGCCTGGACCAGATTAACCAGGGAAACGTGCGCGATCTGCGCCTGGCCTGGACCTACCACATCGACACCGGGCCCAGCGGATCGCCGTTCGGCCCGCAGATCAAGTCCACGCCGCTCCAGGTCGACGGCATCCTCTACTTCAGCGTTCCCGATCACGCCTGGGCAGTCGATGCCCGAACCGGCCGCGAGATCTGGCACTACAAGTGGGACAGTAAGGGCGGCATTCACATCGGCAACCGCGGTGTGGGCATCTACCATGACTGGCTCTTCTTCGAGACGCCCGACAATCACCTGGTCTCTCTCGACAAGAACACGGGCAAACTCCGCTGGGCCGTGGAGATTGCCGACCTCAACCTAGAGTACTTCTCCACGCCTGCTCCGCTGGTCATCAACAACCACGTCCTCGTGGGCGTGGGCGGTGACTCTCTTGACGATCCAGGTTACCTGGAAGCGCGTGATCCGGAGACCGGGAAGGTGCAGTGGCGCTTCAACACAGAGCCACGTCCCGGCGAACCCGGCAGTGAAACATGGCCGGACGTGCAGTCGATGGAGCACGGCGGCGGCATGACCTGGCTCAGCGGGACATACGACCCGGAATTGAATCTGATCTACTGGGGTACGGGCAATCCCAACCCCGTGCATGCGCCGCAGAGCCGCAAGGGTGACAACCTCTATACCTGTTCGATCGTTGCGCTCAACGCCGGCACGGGGAAGCTGGTGTGGTACTTTCAGCCTTCGCCCCACGACACGCATGATTGGGATAACGTCGAAACCCCGGTCCTCTTCGATTCGGATGTCGACGGCGAGCCGCGAAAGCTTCTGGCACAGGCGGCCCGCAACGGCTACTTCTTCGTGCTCGACCGCGCCACCGGAAAACAGCTGGTCACGGCCCCATTCAATCCAGACCTGAACTGGTCCAAGGGCGTCAACGCCATGGGACAACCGATACCGGATTCGGCCAAGGAGCCGAAGACCGATGGGGTCCTGGTCAATCCCGCTTCCGGCGGCGCCACCAATTGGCCGCCGCCCAGCTTCGATCCACAAACTGGGCTCTTTTACGTCAGCAGCTCGCCTTCGTACAGCGTGTATTACCTCACCGACACCAGCGAACATCCTGAAGGCTATGGCGGCCGCGACAGTCCGGTGTGGGCGCAGTCGGTCCTGGTCGCGCTCGACGTCAAGACTGGCAAGATTCGCTGGCGTCACGAGTACCCAGAGGAAAGCGACTCAATCGCGGGCGTCCTGACCACGGCGGGCAAGCTGCTTTTCACTGGCGATCCTTCCGGCAACGTCATCGCGTTCGACCCTGATAACGGCAAGCCGCTCCGGCATGCGGGACTCACCTCATCCGTAACTAACGGCCCCATCACCTACGAACTCGACGGAAGGCAGTATATGGCGGTCGGAGCGGGTGACACGTTGTACGCATTCACGG
>DATHOT010000096.1:0-48911 GCA_035484655.1 Bryobacteraceae bacterium
GGCCACAGCTCCCGGAGCTTGTAATACATCTCCAGCGCGTTGGCCGTCAGCTTGTGGTTTTCAAAAATCGTGGCTTCGCCGATGAGCGCGGCAGGATCTTTGGGATTGCCTGCCAGAACAGTTTCGTGGGGCGCGAGTTCGACCCGCACGTCCGGGGTCAGTTTATCGCGAGGCGTCGGCGGAACTTCGGGCTTGTTGATGCCGCGCGTCATGCTGACGCCGTAGTGTTGCTGGCTGGCCGTCGCGACGCGCAGCGTTTGTGGCAAAGTGCAGGCTCGCGCCGGCTGCTCGGAGATCTTGCCTGCTTTCACCTTGGGCTGCTTCGATTCCAGACGAACTTCGCCCGATGGACCCAGCGTGTCGATGGCTTTCGAAGGGCAGAACAGGAACGAGGCCGCGGAACTTTCGGTGCGCAGCCCGTCGCCGGCGAACAGCAGGTCGCCTGGTCTTGCGCCCAGCGGCGTCTCCGTATCGGCCCGCAGCAACTTGCTTCCGGCTGCCGACAAAACCAGGCCGACCGGTTCTTCTTTGGTATCGCCGAAAACGAGGGCCATGGACGCCAACGAGACTATGAGAAACCGGCTACGCATTTACCACGGCCTTGGGCACCAGCGAGGCCACCGTATATAGATTGATCGGAATCGCCTTGCCGCGCACCGGTACTTCGCCCAGATGCACGGTTTCCAATTTGCTTCCCAAAAGACTTTGCGTAGCGCCCGACATCAACAGCTTCGTATGGTGCTCCTTGTTTAGACTTTCAAGCCTGGACGCGAGATTGACGGTATCGCCTAAAACTGTGTACTCCATTTTATCGGCAGATCCCACGTTTCCTACAACGGCTGGACCGGTGTGGATGCCTGCGCCGGTCTGAAACTGGCTTTCAGCCGTCACCATGCGTGTAGCGCAGCGAACGGCCCGGAACGCGTGATCGCCCGGGACAGCGCCTTGGTCCTCATCGCAAAAAATGGCCAATATCCCGTCCCCGATGAACTTGTTGGCGTGGCCGCCATAACTCACGATGATCCCGACCATCATGGCCATGTACTCGTTCAATAGCCTCACCACCTCTTCCGGTCCCTCCTTGTCGCAAACTTCTTCGCTGAAGGCCGTGAACCCGCGGATATCGGTGAACAGAATGGTGACCTCCAGGCGCTTTCCCGAAAGTGCAATGGCCTGAGTTTCGTCCAGCGATGTCGCCAGTTGCTTGCCTACGAACATCGAAATGGCGCGGCGAAAAAGATTGCGGCCTTTTTCCTCAGTTCCAAACCGATAAACCACCGACCCGATGAGGCACAGCGACGTTGCCAGCAGCATCTCGGAGGTTGAAAGAATATAGCCGCCTTCGAACACCAGATGGGTCGCCGCCAGGATCGCAATCACCTCGAACAGGATGAACACGGCCGCGCGTGAAGCAATCAGCTCGGTAGCGATCCAGACTGTTATCGAAGTCGCGAGAATTAGCGCGAATAGCCGCACCCATTCCGGGACCGGCATCAGATATAGATGTTCGAGCAGAGTGCGGATGGTATTGGCGTGGATTTCGACGCCGGCCGTGGTCCATTTGGGTCCGCTGAAGAGCGTATAGAACGGCGTCGCCTTCCGGTCCTCGTCGGCGAAATCGATTCCGATGAGCACGATTTTGCCGTCCACCCAATTCCTGAGCTTGGTCTTGTCGCGGGCCTTCGCGGCTGCCTCAAAATCGGCCAGCGAATAGCGTCGGAACGTGCCGGGAGGGCCGGCGTAGTTGATGGTGAGGGTGCGTTCGGGCGAAATCGGGATTACACTTTTTGCGAGTACAAGTCTGTCGGACTGAACCTCGGCATCGACGCCCAGATATTTCTCGGCTACGCGCAGCGCGAACGAGCGGGCGGGCGGGGGATCGGCGGGATTCTTGGACGGACCCTCGATCAGCTCCTGCCTTCGGACGAAATCGTCGGCATCGGCCGTGAGATTGGCGAAAGCGCCCAGTCCCAGTCCCGCCGCAATCATGTTGATCGGCATCGATTGCGACGTCTGGTTCGAATTCAGCTCGGTGACATATCCGTAGATGACTGGAGCCGCCGACGCGCTGAGAGACTCACCGATCAGGCGATCGTAATCGGGCTCCCATTTGTCGACCGGTATTCCAAAAGCATGGTCCAGTCCGATCACTTTGGCGCCCGCTTCCGAAGCGGCCCGGATCGCGTCGGCGTAGTGCTTGTGCCAGAACAGGCGCGGCTCGGAAAAGGTATCGAAGGTCTTCTGGTCTTCGACTAAAAGGACGATGTTAGGGATCGTGGGCGGCCCTTGGAGCAGGGAACGGAGGACAAAGTGGGCGTCGTACGCCTTTAAGTTCAAAATCTGGAAAAAGGGGACGTCGCTAAGCGACCACGCGGCGGCGGTGCTTCCGAGTGCCAGCAAGACACACAGCGCCCAGTGCCTCCACTTTCGCTTCATGTTAACCTGCATCTTACTACGGCTGCTTCGCACTCGCGCTTTAGAGTCTCTATTGATGACTTCGAGCATCCGCGCGCTGGTCCTGGTCGTGTTCTGGGCGCTGGCGGGTGTCTCCCAAACCACGCAAGGCCTTATTTCAGGGCAGTTGGTGAACTCTGTCACCGGACGGCCAGTGGGCGGGGCCAGCGTCACCTATTCCAGCTCGACCAGCAATCTGGCCGGCGCTGCCCGGAGCGATGCCGCTGGTTTCTATTACCTGCCGCTGCTTTCACCCGGTTTCTATCGGATCAGCGTGATGGACGAGGGCTATCAGTCCCAGGAGGTTCAAGAACTGGAGCTGACCGTGGCCGCCCGCGTCGAACTGGACTTCCATCTGCGCCCATTGAACGATGTCTGGGAAGCGGGCGAGTACAAGAGCGTCTTTCTTCCGGGATCGAAGACCATCGTCACCTTCTATGGCCCGGACGTCGATCCCAGTAAATCTGGCTCGTTTGAAGCGCAAAGAGGGCGCCAGGCGGCGCTGGAATCGACCGTGTCGGAGGTGATCGACTCGGGCGAGATCAACAACCTGCCGCTGGAAGGGCGCGATGTTTACACCATGCTGGTGACCTTGCCGGGCGTAACCTCCGATGCCGCCATTGGCCGAGGCCTCGGATTGTCGGTCAACGGACAGCGTCCCTCGGCGTCAAATTTCCTGCTGGACGGCGTCGAGAATAACAATTACTTGATCACCGGGCCGCTGACTGCTCTGGCGCCGGAAGCTATCCAGGAATACCGGGTATCCACCAACAACTTCTCGGCCGAGTACGGCCGGACGTCCGGCTTTGTGGCGAACGCCATCACGCGAGCGGGTAGCGAGCAGTTTCACGGCTCCGGCTATTTCTATCTCAAGAACGATGTCTTGAACGCGAATAGTTTTCAGGCCAACCTCGAAGGCGCGCCGCGCACGCCGGATAAAGAGAGCGAGCCGGGTTACGTGCTGGGCGGGCCGATTCTGCGAAATCGTTTATTTTTCTCGAGCGCTTTAGATTACCTTCGCAGCCGCAGCCAGCAGGATCCGGCTACCTTCGTTTTCCCCACGCAAAGCCTCCTCGCCTTTACTGCACCAACGTCCCTGGCCAGAAAACTGCTAACCGAGTTTCCCGCTCCCGTGGCCACAAATGGCAACCTCTTCAGCGCTCCGCTGACGCTCGCGCCGCCAGTGGCCGTGGACCGCACGCTGGCTATCGAACGGCTCGATTACAGCCCGCCCAACGGGCGGGACCGCATCCTGGCGCGCGCCCTGATCAACCAGCTATCGGAGCCGGATTTTATCTGGAGCCCTTACAAGGACTTCATCTCGGCCCTCCATGAGTACACCACCGCGTTGGGCATCGGTTACATTCGCACGCTGCGGTCGAACCTGACCAATGAGGCCCGTTTCAGTTATAGCGACGATGATCTGCACTGGAACCGGCCGCATCCCGAGATTCCCTCGCTGGTCAGCGCGGACGGCGTCACGCTACCAGGCAGTCCCGCTTTCTACGCCTACAAGAATGTGAACCAGAGCTGGGAGCTGCTGGACAACCTAAGCTGGTTTCATGGCCGCCATCTTGTGACTGCCGGCGCCGGATTACTTCTGCGCTCATCGGAAGGATATTTGACAGCGGGCCAGAATGGCGAGTACATCTTCAACAACGTTGCCTTGTTCGCCTCGGATATACCGAGTTACTTCAGCGCTGCATTCGATCGGACCGCGCTTCCGAATATTCAGCAGCCCGATCCGAATCGGAGCTACGGCTATCACCAATTTTTCCTGTTTGCACAGGACACTTACAAACTTACTTCCCGGCTTACTGTGAATTATGGGCTGCGATATGAATACTACGGCGGCCCGCAAAATACGGGCCCGGTGAAGGACGCTCTGGTACAGCTCGGGCCGGGGTCGAACTTGGCCCAGCAACTGGTTGGCGCGACACTCGCACGGCCCGCCGGCAGCGGCAATCAGCAGCTTTTTAGCGCCGATCCGACAGATTTTGCCCCGCGCGTTGGCGCATCCTACGACCTTTTCGGTTCAGGCCGGACACTGCTGCGAGGTGCTTACGGAATATTTTATGACCGGCCTTTCGACAATTTGTGGGAAAACTTGCGGAACAACAATCTGATCGTTCCCCTGTTGACGTTGCCGGTGGGCCGCACTAACTATTTGGCTCCGATCGCGACCGAACTTTCGGCTTTTCAAGGGCAATCACTTAGCGGTAATTTCCCGGATCTTACTCTGGTGGACCCCGGGCTCCGCAACGGCTACATTCACAGTTACTTCGCGGGCGTGCAGCAGCGCGTTACCGGCAACCTCGTCGTCGAAGTAAACGGCCTGGGCAGCTACGGGCGGCGGCTCATTACGACCGATATCGTCAATCGCGATTTCTCGACGCCCGCGGGACCCTACAACGTGAATCTGCCCGATATCGCCTACCGGGCTGGCCAGGGGTTCTCGGACTACAACGCTTTGACCGGCTTAATGCGTTATCGGACCAATCGCGGAATGATACAGGCCTCCTATACATGGAGTCATTCGATCGACAACCAGAGCGACCCGTTGATCGGAGATTTTTTCAATCTAAGCTTCACTAACATTCAGAGCACGGCCGAGGCGAATGGCCGGTCGACTTTTTCACAGCAGTTCAATCCGCAGGCCGATCGTGGGAATTCCGATTTCGATCAGCGGCAGAACATGGTGCTGTTTTCATACTGGAATCTGCCGGCGGCGTTCGCCAACTCGAAAACGGGTTTCCTGTTCCGTGACTGGACCGTTGCAGAGATGGCCGCATTCCGCTCGGGATTTCCTTACACCGTGATCGGCACCACGGCTGCTATTCCCGGGCAAGGCTTGATCCTGAACAACCGGCCGAACATCATCCAGCCCGCCCAAACGATGCTGCCAAATCCGGCACCCGTGGCGGGCGGCGTTCAGCTATTGAATCCTGCGGCCTTCGCCGAAGCCGCTCCGAGCACGCTGGGTAATGAGGGCCGCAATGCGTTTACCGGCCCCGGATTTTATAGCCTCGATCTTTCGGTGGCGCGATCCTTTCCGCTCCGCTGGTTGGGCGAGTCGGGACGGCTACGGGTCCGTGCCGACGCGTTCAACGTGTTAAACCACGCCAATCTCGGCAATCCGGATGCGCTGTTTACGAATCCACCTTCGCCGACTTTCGGGATCGCCACTTACGGCCGCCAAGGTACGCCGTCAGGCTTTCCCGCGGTAAGTCCTTTGAACGAGACGCCGCGGCAGATTCAACTAAGCGTCAAGCTCGAGTTCTAGCAGATGGGTGCACGTCGCTAAGCGGGAACTTTCGATCTAGCGAGGTGTCTAAATTGCCGTGGCGATGCAAATGGCGAGCGGCAAAGTTTCAGCCATCATCAACGTCACGCCGCTGATCGACGTTCTGTTGGTCCTGTTGATCACTTTCATGTTATTGCCCAGCCGAACCCGCGGCCTTCCCTCGGAAGCTCCGCAGCCCTCTCCAGACGATCAGCCGGCGCCACCAAACCCTCAGCACCTGGTTTTGCGCATTCAAAATGACCATTCGATGGACATTAATTCGCAGCCGGTGGCACTGGTTGAGTTGGAAGAGCGCCTGAGACGATTGTTCGTGGCGCGGCCGGAAGGAGTCCTATTTGTGAACGGCGCCGGGGAACTTGACTTTGCCGACGTCGCAACGGTCATTGACATAGCCCGCGGCGCCGGCGTGGACCGCATCGGCATCATGACCTCGCGACAGTGAAGATGACGGAAACGGTGTTATTGAATCAAATGTTCCAGCACCCGATGCACCTGGTAAAGCAAAGCCGGCTGCAGGCCGATCGCTATCACCGTTCCAGATAGCATGACCGCGGCGCCGGCCACCAGGCAGCCCATCCATCGTTCGGACGCGGTGTAAGGGGGGCTTGCGACGTTCAGCAAACGCTGGACGCGGGCCGGTAGATCATCGTCGTCGGCAAGCAGCGGCGCCACCAGAGCGGACGCTCTCGGAGTGATCCCAAGCCGGCTCACGCTCACCAGCGCTGTAGCGAGCGAAAGAGAACGGTCGGCGTCGCCTCCTACCGCCCGATCGTCCGCTGCTCGTTCGGTATAGCGTGCCCAGCCCCGCTCTAATGTGGCGAAGCCACCGAGAAACGGCAGGATGTCGGGCGCCAGCGTCAGAATGAGGCGCTGGAGATTATCGCGGGACGTCCAATGTGCGCGCTCGTGGCGCAACGCGGCAGCAAGTTGATCCCCGGAAAGCGCGCTCATGGCCTGGCGCGAAATTAGAAGACTTGGGCGAGTGATTCCTGCCATGGCGAACAGCCCGGCCGGCTCTTCGACCATCCAAACGGGCAAGCGTTCCCCCGGAAGGACCGTCTTCTGGCCATTCCGCTTGCAACTCTGGAGGTATCGAATCGAGCGGATAATCGCCCCCAATCCGCGTGCGATCGAACCCGTCCAGAGAGCGGCGGTCAGAATCGAAAAAACCAGGCACAGCAGGCCGATCTCTTCGGCAGTCGCCGCTCTTGGCTCCAGCCACAAATAGCTCGGGACGCAAAGACCGGCCACGATGAGAGCGCCAAATCCAGCCGGAAGCATGCGCAACAGGAGCAGATAGCGCGCCGCCCGCACCGGTCTGATTCGCGCGGCTATACCAAGCGCGGCTGGCGTGGCCAGCATCACTACTAAGGCCAGTGCCAGATGTATCAGAAAGAACGAAGCCAGGCATAGGCACAGCAGCTTGGCGAAGTACGGCAGAGTCATGCCTTCCCCCGCTGCTCCAGCTCTTTGCGTTTCGCTCGGATCTTTCTTTCGAGCTCATCCAACAAAGCTTTATCGTGCTGGCCGACCGCCTCCACGAGGGATGAAATCAACAACTCGCCCGATGGCCGAGAACCGGCTAGAAAACCAGCCAACCATTCGTCGGCGCGCGTTCGTTCCCATTCGGGCCGGGAAAGGCGGGGAGCATAGAGAAACGCTCGTTCGGGCTTCCGCCGATTGAGAACACCTTTCTTGAAAAGCCGGTCCAGGGTGGTCATCACAGTTGTGTAAGCCAGGGGCCGCCGGAGGCTTTCGATCACATCGTGGACGCTGCTCTCGCCCCGCGCCCAGAGGATCTCCATCACCGTGCTTTCCAGGTGCCCAAAGGATGGCGGGCCCAATTTCCGGCCAAGTGAATAATGCTTCATGAAGCGAATCATTGTAGTTCTGCGGTCCTGCCCGGCGAAAATCCCAGGCTTGGCTGGAACTAATTTTAGCCTATCCAAGGGATTGCCGATGCTTAACCCCAGACGAGAAACTTTCCAGGCGACCGGTGCCTCCAATTAGTTTGAATGCACCAGGGGCCAGGGCGTAGCCAGGCTATGACTTTGGATAGAGTTTGGCTGTAGCTTGACGGAAAAGCTGCCGATAACACATAATGTGAGCATAGGCTCCAAATAGTGTGATCAGGCGAACGGTGGGCCGGCTCGTAACCGTCGCTTGCGTGTAGGGATGAGAATGTATCTACTGAAGACCGCTCGTCTTTTATCTGCTTTTGTTCTATTTACGCTAATCGCCGGCTCGGCATTCGCTCTGACGCCCGCCAAAACCAAGAAACACCGCAAGCTTCATCACGCGACCACCGCCGCAGTGGCGTCGGCCACTTTAGCCTCGTACACCGCTCCCGTGCCACTTGTATCGGCGCACGCGCCGGTCAATCATCTTTCCGCGCTTAAGAAACGCAGCTCGCGCAGCCCCTGGACGTCGCCGACTTTTGCCGATTCCACCGAAGGCGATTCCGTGGATGGTGAAGACCTGGTGGTCCGCCGCGCAGCTGTGGCCGCGTTGGGTCCCTACAACGGAAGCGTCGTGGTGGTGGATCCGAAGAGCGGCCGTCTGCTGACCATCGTTAACCAGAAACTGGCTTACCAAAGCGGATTCCAGCCGTGCTCCACCATCAAAGTCGTAGCGGCGCTGGCGGGTCTGAATGAAGGCGTGATCGATCAGAAAACGAAATTGTGGCTTACGAAGCGCCACGGCATGGATCTGACCGAAGCGCTCGCTCACTCCAACAATGCATTCTTCTCCAACGTGGGCTACAAACTCGGATACGATCGCATCATCCAATACGCGCAAATGTTCGGCCTGGGTGAAAAAGCCGGATTGGATTTGGATCAGGAGCAGCCCGGCATGCTCGCGGCGGCGCCCCCGGCTGACGGCGTCGGAATGATGACCAGTTTCGGCGAAGGAATCTATATGACCCCGCTCGAGCTGGCCGCGGTCATATCGACAGTGGCTAATGGCGGAACGCTTTATTATCTGCAACACCCGCGTTCCAAAGAAGAGATCGAACAGTATGTACCTCGCGTAAAGAGACAGCTCGATATCGCGCAGTTGGTGCCGGAAATCAGACCCGGAATGCAGGGCGCGGTCGAGTACGGTACGGCGCGGCGCGCCGGCTATTTCGCCACCGACCCCATTTTTGGGAAGACCGGAACCTGCACCGATGGCCGGTCGCCAACCCACCTGGGCTGGTTCGGATCATTTACCGAGACCGGTGACAACAAGCTCGTCGTAGTAGTTCTTTTAACCGGCGGCCATTCCGTGAATGGTCCAATAGCTTCCGGAGTTGCGGGAGCGGTTTATAAGAACTTGTCGACCGAGAACTATTTCGCGCAGGCAAAGCCCACTTCGCCCCTGGCGCTGATCTCCAATCAGTCCTGCTGCAACTAGTAGGTGGGGCGGTCCCCCTGGACCGCCGCCGACGCCCGCGTCGGCTTTCAAAAATGCTCCTTCAACTCCTCAAACCGCTCTAACCGCATCAGCCGCCCATTGCCCTCCCGCACTTCCTCATGCTCCAGCCTCCATGTATGTTCGTGCGGCACAAACACGGCGTTGATCCCCACTTCGAGCGCCGGATTGATGTCCGACTTCGGCGAATTTCCGATCATCCAGCTTCGCTCCCGAACCAATTGCCGCTCCCGAATCAGCGCCGCGTAAGATGCCGCGTCTTTTTCCTTCACGATGGCGGTGTGGCCGAAATAAATCGCGAGTCCTGACCGGTCGAGCTTCAGCTTCTGTTCTTCCGGATTGCCCTTGGTGAACAACGTCAGGTCGTGCCGCAACGAAAGATACTCCAGCGTTTCCGCAACACCCGGGATCAGCTCCATGGGGTGATGAAGAATCTGCTCGGTGAAGCTCATGATCGTCGGCAGGTCCTCGTGGCGAACGTCGCGCTCCGCCAGCTTGTGATAGCACTCGGTCAGGTTTCTTGCAAAATTGGCTGTTCCGTAGCCGTGGATCTTGTTGTTGACGGTCTCAATTTCATCCAGCACGGCCCGAACCTCGGCCGGCGACATGCTGGAGTGCGCCAGAAAATCGCAGAACTCGTCGAAGGCGCGCTCGAAGTAGATGTTATTCTCCCAGAGCGTGTCGTCGGCATCGATAATCAGGTGCTGCCGTTCTTCGATCCTCACACGCCCGGCGGCCACTTGGCATGTCCGTTGGTGGGCGCGACGGCGCGCGCGTGCTGGATCTGGCGCTGGCGAGAGCTGTAACCGGGAAAGAAATCGGCCAACTGCTTCATGCGGTCGGCTTCCGAACGCGTGGCCAGCAGCACTTGCCGGAAATCCAAATCGGGCACCACTTGCGCCAGTTGAAAGCTGAGCTGCGGATCGGTCGGCTCCGGATCAAGTGGAGCCTCGTTCTGCTCCAGCTTCCGAATATCGTTGTATGCTTCCATCACTCGCTTGCGCACTTCGGGAGTGATCGGGTCTGAGGCTTCGTCGTCGAAGAACTCCACCGCGCCCCGCAGATAGGGCTTCTCGTCGTTCAGCAGAATGATCTCAAAACGCCGCCGCCCCACCGTGAGAAGATCCATCCGGCCATCCGGATATTTCTTGATGACCTTTTCTATCGAAGCCGTGCAGCCCGTGTTTACGATGCCCTTTTCGCCGGCCAGCACCACGCCGAATTCCGCTTTACCGCGCATCACTTCGCCGATCATCTGCTTGTAGCGTTCTTCGAAGATATGCAGCGGGAGCGACGTCCGCGGGAACAAGACCACCTGCAAAGGGAAAAGCGGCAACAGCTCGTCCTGCATGTGTACTATTATGGCTTCTTACCTGGCGGATATGCAGATCCATGATTGAGCCGAAAAGCCGCGGTGCGGGGGTTTGAAATCAGCGAGGTGTGCATCGGATGATTCTCAAGCTCAAGCGCACACCCGGAATCTACCTGGTGGGCTTCATGGCTTCCGGCAAAACGACCATCGGCCGGCTCCTGGCCGATGAACTGGGCTGGGCCTTCGCCGACCTGGACGAAGACATCGAGGCCCAGCAAGGCCGATCCATCGCTGAGATCTTTGACAGCGACGGGGAAGAAGAATTCCGAACGATCGAGCGGGCCGCGATCCGGAAACGAGTGGTCGAAGTTGAGCGCGGAAAGCCTATGGTACTGGCGCTCGGCGGTGGAGCTTTTGCACAGGAGGTAAACCACGCGCTGCTCGAAGACAATGGCGTGACCATCTGGCTCGATTGCCCGTTTTCCAAGGTCTGCGCCCGCGTGGAAACCACCGCGCATCGGCCGCTCGCCCGTGACGCCGAGAAATTCAAACAGCTCTATGAAGATCGCCGCGCGGCATACAGGAAAGCCGAGCATTCCATCCAGATCGATAGCGATGATCCGGCCGCGATCGTGGCTGCGATTCTGAAGCTGCCGGTCTTTTCCTGACCCCGCGCATGGCTTCTGCCCTCTCGCGAGACGCTCTTCGGATCTTTCACGCCGCATTGAAGGCGGCCGATCCCGCCCAGGCTGTGCTGCGGAATGTAAAAATAGCCGGCAACGTTCTCATTGCCGGACGCAAGCGGTATCGCCTGGACTCCTTTCGTAATATTTATGTGATCGGCGCCGGAAAGGCGAGCGCTGAAATGGCGCAGGCCGTCGAGCGTTTGCTCAGAAAGCGCATTGCCGGCGGTCTGATCAATATCAAGTACGGGCACGCCGCTCGGCTGCGGCGCATCGAGCTCAATGAGTGCGGCCATCCCATTCCTGACCGCAATGGCGAGCTGGGGGCGCAGCGCATCGCGGACATCGCGCGCCAGGCCGGGCCGGATGACCTGGTTCTGTGCCTGATTTCGGGCGGCGCCTCCGCTTTGCTGCCTTTGCCGGCCCCGCCCATCACTCTGGAAGAGAAGCAGGAGACTACGCGGCTGTTGCTCCATTGCGGCGCGAACATCCACGAGTTGAATTGCGTTCGCAAGCACATTTCGGGTGTCAAGGGCGGCCAGCTAGCCGGACTTGCCTTTCCGGCGGCGGTGCTGGCGCTCATCTTGTCGGACGTGATTGGAGACGACCTGGATGTTATCGGCTCCGGCCCAACGGTTCCCGATCGCTCCACGTTTTCTGACGCGCGGGCGATTCTCGCCAAATACGGAATCTCCGGCCGGGTTCCGGCCGAGGTCCGGGAACGGTTGAGCGGCAAATCCCCCGAGACGCCCAAGCCCGGCGCCCGGATTTTCGAGAAAGTGCAAAACCTGATCGTCGGAAGCAATCGATTGGCGGTGGATGCGGCCGCCCAGCAAGCCCGCGCGCTGGGATATCACACTCTGGTACTTTCCACGTTCATCGAAGGCGAAACGCGAGATGTGGCGCGCGTGCATGCCGCGATTGCGAAGGAGATCCGCGCCTCAGGACGTCCGGTGAAGCCTCCGGCCTGCGTGATTTCAGGCGGCGAGACCACTGTCACGATTCGCGGTTCGGGCTTGGGCGGGCGCAATCAGGAGTTCGCTCTGGCTGCCGCGCTCGATATCGCCGGGCTGAAAGATGTGGTCGTTCTCAGCGCCGGAACCGATGGCACCGACGGTCCCACCGATGCAGCCGGCGCCATCGCCGATGGTGACACGATCGCACGCGGTCTCGATGCGGCAGCCTTTCTCGCTAACAATGATTCCTATCATTTCTTCGAAAATATAGGAGATCTGATCAAAACCGGACCAACCGGCACCAACGTGGCCGACGTCCGCGTAATGCTGCTCCGGTAGACGTGGCGCACGCACGCTTGCGTGCCGTATTCGCACTCCTGCGAATACTAGTTTTATTGCCGCTCCACCTTCAACGGCGGCTTCGGCGCATCCGGTGGTGACGGAATATTCGGGAAGGTCACGTCCTCCGCGCCGGCCTTGCGCACTGTCACAGCTCCCCGCCCGGTTTCCAGCCGTAACTGCGGCCCGCCGCTATTGCCCACGATGGTCGCTCCACGATTAGATTCGTCGACCGTGAGCGGCGCGCCGAAATCATTGTGCGCCTCGCCTCGATCTGTCGACGCTTTCAAATCGACTTTTGCTCCCGCCGGCAGCGCCAGATCTAGATCACCAGACCGCGTGTGGACCTCGATCTTCGGCACCGTCTTGCCAATGCGCAGCTCCACATCCCCGCGCTCCAGCGTCAAATCCAGCGACTGCGTGAAGTCGGACATCTGCACGTCGCGCGATCTCGCATTCAAGCGAATCGGCCCAATCAGATTGCTGCCGGTGAACTCGCCCAGCCCCATATGAATCTGGCCGGGCAGCTTTTCCAGGCTGACAGTGATCAGCGGATCCTCGTAGCGCAGCGGCTGAGCGAGATTCCGGAGTTGGATCTGGCCGACATAGGTGCCGCCCACATTCACCTGCCCGTCGATGTTCTGCAGCTCCACATCCTGACCGCGCCCTTTCAGGTCCACCGTGCCCTTCACGCCGATAGCGCGAATAATGTCGCTCTTACGCAGATCGACGCGCACATCGCCGCCGATGTTTTCGAGGCGCACGCCCGCATTGTCGCTGTTGATATCCACGGCGCCGTTCACGTTCTGGATGTCAAAATCTCCGAGCCGCCCGTGCGCTTCGATGGAAGAGCCCATCGGGACGGTAATCTCGAGGTCGGAATTTACGCGCGTGCGGTCGCTCACCCGGTCCTGATTCGTCCGTACAATGATCTGGTCGCCTTGCTGGATCAGTTCGAGCGGTGTTTCTTTGTTAGCGCTGTCCGCGTCCGATTGCTGGAACGAGCGGATGGTCTCCCGGCCGCTGGCCTTCACCATAGTTTCGTCGGCGCCGGTGATCTTCGCATTCCCCCGAAAGCTTTCGATCAGCACCCGGCAATTTTTGACGCACGGCTTCTCGGCAGCCGTCAAAGTATAGTCATAAGGCTCGCCCATGTTGACCATGACGCCGCGCCACGCCCGTCCGGCTGGAAACCAGGAAGCATAATGCCGGGCAGTGTACATCGTGCCGCCGATGACGCAGATCAGAAAGACCAGCATCCATTCCCCGCCCGAAATGCCGTTGCGCGGAATGGGCTTCGACATTACAGCCGCCAATAGAATCTCGATTAATCTCAGACCGCCCCAGGCGATCAATACGAACGGCCAATAGCGCGAGATCAGATCTGCGATTGGAATATCCGGCCACAGGTTCCGCGTCAGAAACAGCGCGCCGATGACGATCAGAATTAACGGTCCGATCACCGAGCCGCGTCTCATATCACATTCCCTCCCTGCGGCCTGTTGTCCATGGGAGGCGGCGACATGGGAGGCGGAGGCATCGGATGTGCCACTAATTTCTCCAGTAGCTTTAAGAGACCGAAAGCGATGATCAAGATCGGCCAGGTCCGGCTAAAGCCGTAAACACCGAAATAATCCATGGCCACCAACGTTCCCAGCAGGATCAGCATGATCGGGCCGCGGATCGCCTGCACCAGGTTGTAGCTATTGTCGTTCATGCGTGGCCTCCTGTACGCTGGGGCCGGGGTGCCGATGTTCGGATGACGACAGGCGCTCGTATAGCATGTAAACTCCCAGCGCGATTAAAGCGATCGGCCAATAGCGGATGATCTGGCTGAAGCGGATGATTTCCATGTTATTCAGCAGGAACAGCAGTCCCACGGCGATGAGGACGGCCGGCCCCACCGGAAAACTGGAATGCTGGCCGTGCAGCGGCACCAGGCTGGAGAATTCGTCCACATGCTGGCCCAGTTGGCGCTTGCGGGCCGTGTGGTAGGCTTCGAACGCCATGTAAAACACCCAGACGCCAATCATCATCCCGAACAGCGGCTCCAGGC
This sequence comes from Bryobacteraceae bacterium, assembly GCA_035484655.1. GTDB lineage: Bacteria > Acidobacteriota > Terriglobia > Bryobacterales > Bryobacteraceae > Palsa-89. The sequence continues at coordinate 14,519 of DATHOT010000096.1, forward strand.
CGCCCGCGGCATCGTTGCTGCTCACGATGCTGATGAGAATGCCAAGGACCACCACGTGGATCAGCCCTTTGACGTATTGGCCGTTATAGATCGCCCCGACCCCGGGAATAAGGCCGAGCAGGAAAGCAAGCCCGGGCGAGGCTCCGGTATCGGGAATTGGACCACGCGCGCTCACGGGAACTGGGGCGGGCGCCGTATATGGCGACGATTCGGCCGCTGGTCCTCCTGGGGGCGCGGCCACCGGAGTATGCTCCTGGCAGTAAACGGTTCCTCCAGCGCTCACGCGGCAGGCTTCGCAAAGCGGCTTGCCGCAGGCCCGGCAATAAGCTATGGCCGGCAAATCGGGATGATTCACGCAATTCATCGTTGGTTACCTCTTGTCATTTGTCCCACTACTTGGTGTCCCACTACCTGTCGTTCCACTATCTGGCGCGTTCTGAGCCTGCGCTTGATCGGTCCATTCCTTCAATTGCGACTGGACCTCAATCACCAATCGCAGGTTGTCGTAATATTTCACCGCGCGATCCCAAATCCGATGCGTCCGGTCGTCGACCGACTGCCAGATCTTCACCGGATCCAGATCTTGCGGATTCAATTGCCGCGGTTCAATGCCCGTGAAGCGTGCCAGCATTGAGAACGACAGAATCGTCATTGCCATCCCCATGGCGTAACGCGGCTGCAGCACGTGTTCCACCCAGCCACCGAACAGCCTCCGCCACCAGGACGGCCGGTCCGCCGCGCGCTGGCGGCCGTGCGGGATCTCGTGCAGGATTCGCGTCAGCAATTCCGCCGGCGGTTCCACCGTAGCCACGCGCTCCAGGAATCCCGTTGCGCCCTTAACATCCTTCGCTAACTCCGTGCACGCGCTACATCCCTCCAGATGACTCTCGAGGGCAGACTTCTCCTCGCCGTGGAGTGTTCCGTCCACGTAGTCGCACAACAGGATTTCCAGCTCAGCGCACGTCATACCGCAACCTTAAACCGCCGGAGGACGCGAGCCAGCTCGGCCCGCCCCCGGTTCAGCCTCGACTTCACGGTTCCTTCCGGAACATTCAGCACCTGCGCGATCTCCCGATATTCTAATTCTTCGAGGTCGCGGAGGATCACTGTTTCCCGCAATTCCGGCGAAAGTTTTTGCAAGGCCGTCTGCAACAATTCGCTGGCCTCTCGTCCCGCCAGCATTCCATCCGTCCTCGCCGACATAGCCGTGCTCTCTTCGAGCGCCACGGCCTGATCCTCAATCGACTCCGTAGCGCGTTCCATCCGCGTCCTGCGGTAATGATCGATCAGCAGATTCCTGGTCAACCTGGTCAACCATACTACGAACAATCCTTCGCCCGAGCGAAAGCTCTTCAGATTCTTGAACACCCGCAGAAAAACGTCTTGAGTCAAATCCTGCGCCTCGGCATCGCTGCTGGTGAAACGGTAGCAGATCGAATAAACCCGCCGCGTATGCAGCTTGACAAGGTCTTCCCAAGCAGCGTCCTGGCCGCTGAGGCAGCGTTCTACGAGTTGGGCATCTGCGTCCAAGCCAATGCTCGCCTGACGTTGTGAAAAGGGTGGCGCCCAATTCCATTTTGCTGCCGGAACTGCCACCGTGGCCATGATTCCTCTTATCTCCTGCTTCCACTAAAAGAAACGAGGATTTATGATAAGAAGTTCACTTGAATCCAAGATTTACATTCTACAAGGGTCTTGTCCAGCGTACCAGTTCCGATTGGGGTGCGCCTAGAGGGATTCCGCCCAGGGGAGCCCGGTGGTAGCCGCCGGCGACCGCCCGACTGGCCACCGCTGGACCATCCGGCTGCTCCTGGGCGCCGGAGCCTTGCTGCTGATCGCGTGGCTCTTTTACCGCGTCCGGGGAAGCTCCTTTCAATGGCAGCTTTTCCTGGGTACCCTCTCGCATGTGAGCTGGATCTGGTTAGCTGCCTCCATCGTGCTGATCTTACTGACCTACTGGGGCCGCGCGCTGCGCTGGGAGGTGATGCTGCGGCCTTTGGGAGCCACTCTGACCATCCGGAAACTGACCTATGACACGGCCATTGGCTTTACGGCCGTGGTTTTACTCGGCCGGGCCGGCGAGGTCGTGCGGCCTTACTTGATTTCGGTTAGTGCCGGCGTGCCCTTTTCGTCCCAGGTTGCGGCCTGGATGCTGGAGCGTATTTTGGACCTGCTGGCCGTACTACTGCTGTTTGGCTTTGCGCTGGCATGGATCCCGAGCCGGGGATTGGCTGTTGGTCCAGCCCTTCGATGGGCATTGGGGGCGGGCGGGTACGTAGTGGCCGGAATCGGGGTTGCATCCGTGGTATTCCTGGTGCTATTCAGGAATTTCTCTGAGGCCGCGCAGGGCCGGCTTCTCGGCGCATTGATCTTTCTACCCGAGAATTACTACAAACGCGTAGAACGGATGTTGACGGCGTTCTCGAAGGGCATGGAATCCACGCGGGACTCGTTGTCGTTGGTTTTGTTACTGGCTTATACCGTCTTGGAATGGACACTAATCATAGCTGCCTACTACACGCTTTTTCACTCATTCCCAGTCAGTGCAGGTTTTAAAATTACAGACGTAGTAATTATATTGGGCTTCATGGCCTTTGGAAGCATCGTTCAGATTCCGGGAATCGGGGGCGGCATCCAGGTTGTGTCAGTTCTGGTGTTTACAGAGATATATCACCTTCCGGTCGAGGCTGCGGCCGGCCTAGCAGTCTTCATTTGGATTATTACGTTTGTAGTTATTGTCCCGGTTGGTTTTATTTGCGCGTTTCGCGAGGGCCTGAACTGGAGTAAATTCAGGCAGCTCCCCAAGGACGTTTCCCTATGACCTGCCCGTTCTGCGGATTCAAAGAAGACCGCGTTATCGACTCCCGCGAAAGCAAGGAGGGGGATGTCATTCGGCGACGCCGGCAATGTCTCAAATGCGAGCGGCGCTTCACTACTTACGAGCGTAGCGACGAAATCCCCTACATGGTCGTCAAGAAGGACGGACGGCGCGAGAAGTTCGACCGCCAGAAAGTGCTGAATGGGCTCCTGAAGGCCTGCGAAAAGCGCCCCGTTCCCATGGCCAAGCTGGCCGAGCTGGTGGACGCCGTGGAGAGCCGTCTTTCAGACAATGCTGACCGGGAAATTAGTACTACAGACATAGGAGAAATGTTGATGGACAAACTGAAGAACCTCGACAAAATCGCATATGTGCGCTTCGCTTCAGTTTACCGTGACTTCCAGGACGTCGAGGCTTTTCTCAATGAACTGAAGAACTTAGTTCTCCAAAAGCGCCCTTGATGTCCGTTGCTGGGCGGAGGCGCCAGATCTCAGGGCACGGAGCTAAGTTTCGTGTAACCAATCCAAAACGTAGACATCTTCTATTTAGGGCTTAACTTCGTAATCGATTCGAGTTATAATCGATTGCTACATTCGGACGGCAGGGCGGCTTACGGCGCAGCGGAGGCGGTAGTCTGCATAGCCAGTTTAACATAACCCCATGCGGGAGCGGAGTTTGTGCCCGGTTGGGAGGTGAGTATCCAAGTGGATCAGTTTGAAGATCAGTTCTTAACCGACAGTCACGAGCCCCTGGGGATTCCCTTCGACGAAGAAACTAATTTCTTCCATCCCGAGGAAGTTCAAGACGAAGAGTTCCCTGCGGTCCAGCAGGTCGAAGAGTCGATTTACACCGACGACCCGGTGCGAGTGTATCTACGCGAAATGGGCGCGGTTCCACTATTGACTCGCGAAGGGGAAGTCAACCTCGCGCGGCGCATGGAGCGCGGGAAGCTGCGGATGCAGAAGTCCATCAGCCGTTCCGCGCTGGTCCAATTACGAGTGGTCGAGATCGCTGAGTTGTTGAAACAAGGCGAAGAAGAACTGGACAATTTTGTCGACCTGGGAGATGTGGAAGAAGGCAGTCCGGCCGACACCAAGAAACAAGCCGAGGTCCGGGCGGAGTTCGCCGAAATCATCGCGCTGCACAAGCGCCAGCAGCAGTTGTTCGAGAGGGTGGATTCGGTCCCGCTGAGCAACAAAAAGATCCGCCGCCGGTGGGTGGGAAAGCTGAGCCGGTGCAAGGTAGAGATTTCGCGAGAGATCCGCCGGGTCGCATGGCTCCCCTCCCGCTGGAAGCAGTTTGCCAAGGAAATCGAGCACGCCGTGGAACAACTGGGCCATCTGGACCTGGAATTCCGCAAACTGGAAGGCCGCAATGGTGTGGCCGCGCAAGCCCGCGCGCGCGAGCTAAAGCGCGAGATTCGTAAGCTCGAGACCGCCGCCGGCGCATCGATCACCGACCTGAAGCACAGCTTGTCGGTAATCCGGCACGGGGAAATCGAAGCTGAACGCGCCAAGAAAGACCTGGTCGAAGCCAACCTCCGACTGGTGGTTTCCGTCGCGAAAAAGTACGTTAACCGTGGGCTGCACTTACTGGATCTGATCCAGGAAGGTAATATCGGTTTGATGCGCGCCGCCGATAAATTCGAGTACCGGCGCGGTTACAAATTCTCCACCTACGCCACTTGGTGGATCCGGCAAGCCATCACGCGCGCCATCGCCGACCAGTCTCGCACCATCCGCATTCCGGTGCACATGAACGAGAGCATGAACAAGTTCCTGCGCGCCACCCGCGAGCTGGAAAAGGAACTGGGCCGTGCTCCCACTAACGATGAGATCAGCCGCCGGATGGATATTCCGGTCGAGAAAGTGCAGAAGTTGAAGACCATCTCGCGCGATCCGGTGTCACTGGAAACGCCGGTGGGCCGTGACGGTGAATCGGCGCTGGGCGACTTGATCGAGGATCGCTGGGTGGGATCGCCGGTGGATGCGGTGATCGATTCCAACGTTCGGGACGAGACCGCCAATATTTTGAAGACCCTGTCTCCGAAGGAGGAGAAAGTGATCCGGCTGCGCTTCGGCATCGGCTGCGAGCGCGAGCACACTCTGGAAGAGATCGGGCAAGAGTTCGATGTCACTCGCGAGCGCATCCGTCAGATCGAAGCCAAGGCTCTGCGTCAGCTTCGGTCGCCTGAACGGGCGCGCCATTTGCGCGCTTTACTGGCTGCCAGATAAAGCCGCTTCCTGCTCCTGTGAAAGGCCGGGCGAATAGTCCGGCCTTTTTATTCGGTAAGAGCTCTATCCATGGGCCAACTGGCGAATCCGATCCAGCACCAGATCGATATCTTCTCTTTGAGTCCGATAATTTGCAATGCAGGCGCGTAAGCCGAGTCGTCCGCGGATCTGGACGGGACCCAACAGCGCCGTCCCTTCCTCCACCAATCGCCTCAAAACCGCCTGATTTTCCGCGTCGCTGCGGTCCTTCAACCTCAGGCAAACGGCACTAAGACGAACCGGCGCAAGCAGTTCCAAAACTGGGTCTTGCTCGATTTGCTGGGCCATATATCGCGCCAGCTCGAGAGTATGGTCAATTGCGCTCACGAACGCGTTCAGTCCGAACGCCTGCAGCGAGCACCAGATCTTGAGCGCTTTGAAACTGCGCGAAAGCTCCGGACCGTACTCCAGGTAGTTGGTCAGCAGCGGATCTTCATCGATCGTCAGGTAGGACGATGCGAACTGAAATGCGCGCCTGAGCTTGTTCCGATCCTTCACCAGAAGACAGCCCGCCTCCAAAGGAGCAAAGAGCATCTTGTGTGGATCGAGCGCAATGGAATCGGCTCGCCCGCAGGGCAGCAATTCGTCCCTGGATCGATCGCTCAGCACAAACAGCGCGCCGTAAGCGCCGTCGATATGCAGCCACAAATCTTCCTGGGCGCAGAACGCGGCCAACTCCGGAATCGGATCGATTGCTCCGGTATTGATCGTCCCCGCCGCGGCCACCACACAGAACGGCTGATGCCCGGCTTCGCGATCCTGGCGGACAGCGGCCTCCAGCAGATCGACGCGCATGCGGAAGGTGGCGTCGACCGGAATTTTGCGCACACAATCCAGACCCAGGCCCAGAATGACAGCGTTCTTCTCGATAGACCGGTGGGCCTCTTCGGAAGTGTAAAGCACCAGCCGCCCCCGTCCGGCCTGCAAGCCATCACGACGAAAATCACCGGGATACTTGTCCACAATCGCAGTCGCGATCGCCGCCAGCGACGCCATTGAGCCGCCGCTCGTAAGGATGCCTCCGGACGTCTCCGGACACTTGAACAATCCGCCGAGCCAGCCGATCACTTTACGTTCGATCACGCTCGCGGCCCCGGAGAGCTGCCAGAAATTGCAGTTCTGGTTGAGAGCAGCGGCGATTCCTTCCGCAAACGGAGCGATGCCGTTGGGCGGTGGCAAGACATACGCCAGGAAGAGCGGGTGCGCGACCGTGGTCGAATTCGGCGCAACTTTCTCGGCGATCAACTGAAACAACCGATCGATCCCGATACCATCCGCCGGGAACGGCTGGCTGTAAAGCTCTTGGAGCGCTTGCCGATCCAGACGCGGGACCACGCTGCGGGCCGGAATGGACTGCTCGTAGCTCTTCAGAAACTCGGTCAGCAGAGCGCCGGCCTGCTCGATTTCGCGATCGTCCAGATTCAGGCGCCGCGTGGGAGACCTCGCCGTCGAAGAGCAAGAAAGGTCAATGTGAGGCAAGCCGCCAGCAAGAGGCCATCGCGCAGCAGAGTCCGGGCGCTGATCGGCTCACCGAGACCGAAGCAGCCGCAGTCGATCTTCAGCCCTTGCGCGTAAGCATGCGCCATGATTCCGAAAAAGACGCCGAGCAAAATCGCGGCCGCGGCAGCCGTATAGCGCAACGCGATCCCCGCCGCCAGCAGCAGGCCCAGGAGTAGCTCCAGCCAGGGGATGGCCAGGCCCAGCGTCAGCACCAACCATTGCGGCAACAGCTGGTAGGCATCGATGGACATCGCGAACACCAGCCAGGGCTCGCGTAGTTTCGTGTAGGCGGCGTAAAGAAAAACCGCCGCCATGATCAGCCGTAGAGGTAGGATCAAACGCCGCACGTTATTGCGAAAGCAGCTGGTCGATGAAGCGGCGCAGAATTTCGTAGCTGGCGCCGCCGGGAACTCGATACTGCTTCGACCGGTGCGTCAGGATCAACGTGGGCGTTGAGGAAACATTGGCGTTGCGGCCGGCCTGAATATCCTGCTGCACTTCAGCGATGATGGCCGGATCTTTGGCCAGCGCCCGCACTTTCTGCGCCTCCACCGGTGTCAGAATGCTGCACACCGTTTGGTCCACTTTACCGCTCGCGGCCCAGCTTTCCTGGGTGCGAAAAAGCACGTCACCGGCCTGTTCGTACTTGCCCACTCGACTGGCCGCGCAGGCGTAGCAAGCCGCTTCCATGGCATGCGGATGCATCGGCAACGGGAACTCGTGATGGATCAAGTAGACTTTGCCTTTGTCCACGTAGTCCGCCATGAGTGGAACCAAAGTCCTCTCGTAGAGCGCCTTGCAAGCCGGGCATTGATAATCGCTATAAACGTCGAGCTGGACGGGGGCGCCGGGCGTGCCGCGGCCCTTCACTTGAGCGGCGGGTGAGGCTAAGGTTGCCGCTAGCAGCGCCAACAAAAGAGTTGCCTTTCTCATAGTGATGAAATAATTCTAGCGTTAAACTAGAAGACTATGTTCAAGACGCTTCTTGGAATCGCCATCTGCGCGTGCTTCTTTACGGTACTTGCTTTTAGTCAGGCGGAGATCGGCAGTGCCACGCTGAATGGTACCGTGACCGACCCGACGGGCGCTGCCGTTCCAAACGCTAAAGTTACCGTGACGAGTCCTCAAACTGGCCTCACCCGGACCACCACCACCAACGACACAGGGCTGTACAGCTTCCCGCAATTGCCCGTTGGAACTTACGACCTGACCGTTGAGGCCAACGGCTTCAAGCTGACCAAGCGGACGGGCGCGTCGCTCACCATTGGTGCAGTAGCCACCGTGGATGTGCCGCTGGAGGTAGGCGGAACGCAGGAGACCGTCAGTGTCAACGCCGAGGTCCCGGTGGTCGAGACTACTCGTTCGCAGACCAGCACTACGGTGACCAGTCAGCAGGTCAGCAACCTGCCCATTAACGGCCGCAACTTTTTGGACTTCACGGTGCTGACTCCAGGTGTAGAGCGCGATCCGACCCGCACCGGCGATCTTTCGTTCGGTGGGCAGCGAGGCACCAGCAATAGCCTGCTAGTGGATGGCGCCGACAGCAATAACGTGTTCTTTGGACAGTCCACCGGCCGGGCCGGTACTGGCCGGAATCCTTACAGCTTCAGCCAGGACGCGGTTCAGGAATTCCAGGTCAATACCAACGGTTATGCCGCGGAGGTTGGGCGCGCAGGCGGCGGCGTGATCAACGTCATCACTAAGTCCGGCACGAACGAATTCCACGGCGCGGCCTTTGAGTTCTACCGGGATAAAGCTCTCAATGCCAACGCCTGGGAGAACAACGCTCGCGGGCTGCCCAAACGCGCTTACCATTTCAATCAGTTCGGCGGCGATATCGGTGGGCCGATCTGGAAGAACAAGGTATTCTTCTTCTTCGACTATGACGGCCAGCGCAATACCACGCCGAATACCGTTTTCCTACAGGTGGCGCCCCCTTCCGATGCTCTATCGCAGCAGGCCTTCCAGCAGCTACAGCCCTATTTGGCCTCCTACGCCCAGGCGTTGAACAACGATGTTTACCTGGGCAAGGTCGATTTCGATCTTACGAACAACCAGCGGCTCAGCGTTCGCTATAACGCGAACCGGTTCGTCGGCCAGAATTTCGAGAATGGCGGCTTCAACAGCGCCGCCGAGCACACCGGCAACAGCAACGTAACAACGGATAATATCGCGGGCAACCATACCTATATCCTGGGTGCGCACGGCGTGCTCGAATCGCGCTTTATCTTCACGCGCGACGACGAGCCGGGATTGGCGAATTCCACAGCTCCGGAAGCCATAATAAAACAGAGCGGCCAGACGGTCCTGCAAATCGGCCGTAATAGTTTTAGCCCGCGCTACACGAACGCGAAGACCTATCAGTGGGTGGAGAGCTACTCCCTTATCTCCGGCCGCCACTCGCTGAAATTTGGTGTGGACATGGACTTTCAGAGGATCGGCAACTACTTCCCGGGCAACTTCAGCGGATCCTTCACCTTCAACAGCTATGCCGATTTCGCTTCGCGCAACGCGGCCACCTTCACGCAGGCCTTCGCAGGAGCAGGAACCAACGGCCCGCTGTCGAATCCGAACGTCAACGAATTCGCGTTGTATGCCGAAGATAGTTGGCGCGCGACGGACCGTCTGACGCTGAACTATGGCATCCGCTACGACCTCTTTGATTACGCCAGCCCGAGCGTTCACAATCCCGATCCTGGTCTCGCGGCTCTTGGTCTGGACACGGCCAAGATCAACCTGGACGAGAACAATATCGCGCCGCGCTTCGGCTTCGCATTTAAGGTGAATCGCAGCGGGACCATCGTGGCGCGCGGCGGCTACGGAATTTACTACGGCCGTACGCCGTCTATCCTGACCGGCACGGCTTTCACGCAGAACGGCATCCAGGTTCAGACGTACACGCTAAACGCAGCTACTGGCGGGATACCTGTTTATCCGAGCACTCTCTCCGCTCCTCCGGCTCTGAACCGGACTCCCGACATCTATGTCTTCGCTCACAACTATGTTCAACCGCTCACGCAGCAATGGAGCTACAACACCGAATTTCAACTCGGCCGGGATTATGGGATTACGCTCGGCTACCTGGGGGTGAAGGGCGAGCACCTGACGCGCACGCGCGACATCAACTTGTTCCCTCCGGCTTTGGTTCAAGGAACATTGAATGGCGCACCCGTCAGCTTCCTGCAATATCCCGGAACTGGCGGACCAGCGCGGCCGGATCGCGCTTTCGGACGCGTCAGCATCTTCGATAGCGGCGCGGATTCCATTTATCAAGGTGGCTTCATCCAACTCACCAAGCGCCTATCCCATAGCCTGTCGGTCCAGACGTCGTATACATTTTCCAAGGTGATCGATGACAAACCGGATCAGACGCAAGTAGTGGTGGGAACCGACGATTCCAAGCAGGTTACGTTTCCGACTCTGCCGGGCCTCGATCGCGGCCGCGGGAATTCCGATATCAATCACCGTTTCGTGTTTGCCGGAATCTGGGATATCAACTACGCGCATTCGCTGAACAATGCCGCTGCGAGGGCGCTATTGGGCGGTTATCAACTCTCGCTGATCAGCCAGGTCCAGAGTGGGCGGCCCTATACCGCCGGCCTCAGCACCGATGCGAACAATGATGGAGACTTTTCGACAGATCGGCCGCCTTACGTGGGCCGAAACACCATCCAAGGCCCGAACTTCATGACGGCGGACATGCGCTTCACGCGCGACATCCGTATCTGGGAGCGGTCCAGTCTGCGCTTGATGTTCGAGGCTTTCAACGTCACCAACCGCGCCAATTACAGCAGCATCAACACGACCCAATACATTTATACGCCAGCCACGCGGGCGTACGTGACGAACCCGGCATTCCTGACACGCACCGCGACCTTCGATCCTCGTATTCTGCAGCTCGCAGCGAAATTCACTTTCTGAGCGACTGCTGCCGCGACGTGACAAAATAAGTTTGCGTGGTTTCCTTCACCTGCAATATTTGCGGTGCTTACAACGAGGTGCAAGCGTTCGCTACCGAGCCCGCCAGTTGCGCGTGCGGATCGAATGTTCGCTTGCGCGCGCTCATCCATTTGCTGTCGATGGAGCTGTTCGGGACCAGTCTTGTTTTGGCGCAATTCCCGACGCTGAAAGCTATTCGCGGCTTGGGCTTGAGCGATCAGGCCGGATACGCGGGAATCCTCGCGGAGAAATTTGATTACACCAACACTTATTACGATCGCGAGCCGCGCTTCGACATCGCCGAACCGCATCCGCAGCTTGCTGGAACGTTGGACTTTATTCTGCTGGCCGACGTGCTGGAACATATCGCACCGCCGGTGGAGCGGGCGCTCGAAGAGGCGTGCCGGTTGCTCAAGCCGCGCGGATTCTTGGGGATCACGATCTACTGCAACCCGCAAGACGAGATGCGCGAGCACTTTCCCGAGCTCAATGAATTCCGCATCCTGCGGCTGGGCGATTCCGAAGTCCTGGTCAACCGGCGGAGGGACGGGAGCCTGGAAGTCCGCGACGATCTGATCTTTCACGGCGGATCGGGAGCGACACTGGAAATGCGGGAGTATGGCATAACAGCGCTGGAGAACCAACTACTAAGCGCCGGATTTCGGGAGGTGTTTTTTCTGGCCGGGAATCTGCCGCCGATCGGCGTCCTGTTCGATCACGACGTTTCCCAGCCGCTGATCGCCCGCAAAGAACCGTTCCTGATGGACCGATGTGCCTTGAGACAATTGGTGGAGCAGTGGCGCACGGCCAGTGAACTGGCTGAAGGCAGGCAAGGCCGAGCCGACACCCTTGCGGCCCAGGTACGAATGGCGGAAGAGTCGCGCTGGCTGCGGTTGGGGAGGAAGCTGGGGGTGGGGCCGAAGTTCAGCATGCCGGAATAATAGCGCACGCATCCCTGCGAGTCTTGTTTGCCCTCTTGCACCGTTGAAGAGCGGCGATGCATCCAATATCTTGTGCGAGTTAAGCGTACACCCTATTGTCTACTGACAAATAGGTGATAAGATTAGGGAAAGTCTAATGTCCGTCGCTACTTCCATCGTCCCCCCGGTTTCGCGGCTGGTATCGACGAACCTCTTGCAACTCATCGGTCACACGCCGCTGATCCGCATGGAGCGCATCGCGCATGACCTTCCGGGCGTCGAGATCTACGGCAAGGCCGAGTTTTTCAACCCCGGCGGATCGGTAAAGGATCGGGCGGCGCTGAACATGATCCTGGATGGGGAGCGCACCGGCAAACTGACTCAAGATCGTGTGCTGTTGGATGCCACCAGCGGGAACACCGGGATCGCCTACGCCATGATCGGGGCTTATCGCGGCTACAAGGTTAAGTTGTGCCTGCCCAAAAACGCCTCTATGGAGCGCAAGCATGTCTTGCGGGCTTACGGCGCCGAGATGGTCTTCAGCGATCCTGGCGAAGGATCGGACGGGGCGATTCGACTGTGCCGCGAGATTTATAATCAAGATCCCGACCGCTATTTTTACCCCGATCAATACAACAATCCGGCCAACTGGAAAGCGCACTACGAAGGAACGTCAATGGAGATTGTTGCCCAGACGGCCGGCCGCATTACGCACTTCGTGGCCTGCATGGGGACCAGTGGAACATTTACTGGTAACTCGCGGCGTCTCCGCAAGGAAATACCGGGTATCCAGTGCATCTCGGCCCAGCCTTCTTCCGGTTTCCATGGTCTCGAAGGACTGAAACATATGCCGACCGCGATCGTTCCCGGCATCTACGATCCCACTCTGGCCGACGATAACATCTGGATCGAAACTGAGGACGCTTACGCGATGTGCCGCCGGATCGCTCGCGAAGAAGCGCTGCTGGTGGGCATCTCGTCGGGCGCGAATCTGGTAGCGGCGCGCGCGGTGGGCCGAAAGTTAGTGGACGCCGGCCAGACGGGCGTGATCGTGACCATTCTATGCGACGGCGCGTACAAATATTTGAGCGAGCCGTTCTGGAGCGAACCGAACGGAGCATGATCCCGATTCGGCAGTATGATCCGACCTCGTTAGCATGATCCAAATAGACCAAGGGGCATGGGATACGATGGTTTCGCATGCCGAGAAGACATTTCCCAAAGAGTGTTGCGGCGTGATGCTCGGTTTGGACGGCGTGGTGCGGGAAGCTGTACCGTTGCCGAATACATACACCGGCCCGCAGGAAGACTTCTTCGTGATGGATCCTAAGGACCTGAATCGAGTGGACCGGGAAGGGCGCGAGAAAGGCTTGGAGGTTTTAGGCGTGTTTCACTCTCATCCCGATTGCGACGCGTATTTTTCCAAACGTGACCTGGCCAACTCCTGCTCCTGGTTTTCGTACGTCGTACTATCGATAAAGAACGGGCGCTTCGATCACGCCAATAGCTATCGGCCGGACTTTGACCAGAAGGAAGCCCCCAAGGAAGAATTGATCTATGGCTAAGATTCTGATTCCCACTCCGCTCCGCCAATATGCCGGCAAGCAGGACGCGGTACAACTGGCGGGCAAAACTGTGGGCGAGGTATTGCACTCGCTGACCAGCCAGTATTCCGACCTGCGGCGGCATCTCTACAATGACGAAGGCAAGCTGCGGAGTTTTGTGAACGTCTATGTCAACGACGAAGACATTCGTTATTTGAGCAAAGAAGCGACGCCGTTGAAAGATGGCGACACGGTCTCGATTGTTCCCAGCATCGCCGGAGGGTCGGCCGGAATCGCCGCGCCTCCGGTGACGCTGTCGAAAGAGGAAATCCTCCGCTATAGCCGCCACCTGATCATGCCGGAAGTCGGCATGGAAGGGCAGTTGAAGCTGAAGAACGCCAAGGTCGCGCTGATCGGCACCGGCGGATTGGGCGCGCCGCTTGGCATGTATCTAGCGGCCGCGGGCATCGGGCGGATCGGCCTGGTGGACTTCGATGTAGTGGATTTCACCAATCTGCAGCGGCAGGTGATTCACGGGACCAAGGATGTCGGACGCAAGAAACTGGACTCGGCGGCGGATACCATGCTGGACATCAATCCGTACCTGGAGATCGACCGGCACGAGACCGCGCTCACCAGCGAGAACGCGCTCCAGATTCTGAAGGACTACGACATCGTGGTCGACGGTACAGATAATTTTCCTACTCGATATCTTGTGAATGACGCCTGCGTCCTGCTGGGAAAGCCGAACGTATACGGATCGATTTTCCGCTTCGAAGGCCAGGCCACAGTGTTCGCCTACCAAGGCGGACCGTGCTATCGCTGCCTGTATCCCGAGCCGCCACCTCCGGGTCTGGTGCCGAGCTGCGCCGAGGGCGGCGTACTGGGCATTCTTCCGGGAACCGTCGGCTTGATTCAGGCGACCGAGACCGTGAAGCTGATCCTGGGCATCGGCGAGCCGCTGGTGGGAAGGTTGTTGCTCTATGACGCGCTGGCCATGCGGTTCCGGGAGCTGAAGTTGCGCCGGAATCCTGAATGCCCGGCGTGCGGCGACCATCCGACTATTCGGGAGCTGATCGATTACCAGCAGTTCTGCGGGATTCCGAATCAACAGCACGAGCCAATCGCGGCCGAAGGCGACATCGATCCGGTGGAAGTGAAGGCCAAGATCGATCGCGGCGATCCGTTCGTGCTGATTGACGTGCGCGAGCCGCACGAATATCAGATCTGCAAAATCCCGTACGCGAAGCTGATACCGCTGGGCGACTTGCCTAAGCGCGTCAACGAACTCGATTCAGCCGATGAGATCGTGGCCCATTGCAAGAGCGGGATGCGGAGCGCTAAGGCGGTGGATTTTCTGAAACAGGCCGGATTCCGCAAAGTGCGGAATATGAAGGGCGGTATCCTGGCTTGGAGCGATAAGGTGGATCCGAGCGTGCCGAAATACTAATGGGTTCGTTTTTGCAGGTGCCTCGCCGTCCCAACCAGGAAAGGGCATCGCGGCGGGCGCCTCGGTTAAGTACCAGGTACGATGACCACGCGAGAACATTTTCTTTTCCTTGGAAAACAGCGTTTTACGCGAATTTTCCAGTTGGCTGGGGCACTTCGGATGTGATACGATAGGTTAGCTTTCATGGATCGCATCCGCGAAGCAGTTCCGCACAATCCCCAAAAACGGAGTTAACGACACCACAGAATGAGTTTCACAGTGTTCCTCGGAAATTTGCCCGTCTGGGTTACCAAGGATGACATCAAGTCCTGGCTTAACGCAGAAAACCTCGTCTACGATGACGTGAAGGTGATCCGCAATCCTGAGACCCAGGAGTCCAAGGGGTTTGCATTTATCGACACGCCCAACTCGGAAGAGATGAACTTGATCATCCGCCGTTTCGACCGTGCACCGCTGGAAGACCGGCTGCTGCGGGCCAACCAAGCCCAGCCCCCCAGGTCCAAAAGCCAAGGCCCAGGTCCCGGAGGACCAACCGGTCAGGTGAATCGAGGAGCGCCGCCCGCCGGTCCGCGCCGTGAACGCGGAGGCAGAAAGCATAAGCGCCCGACTAACAACAATCCGAACGGACCGCAAGGACCTCACAGCGCATTCGCGGAAGAATTGGCCAAAGCTCTCTAATTTCAGGCGCGCTTTTATCCTCAGCTCCGCCGCTAGCATACTATCCCTCCTGTAACTCCTAGGACTGCATTTCAGACATCAGTTCTGTTATCAGTGTTATACTCAATGGCGCACAGTTTAACTTGGGTAATTCTACCCGCGGTGCACAGTCCGCTCGGTTGAGGGTGGTGGTGTCGTGAATAGCCTTCTTATCATTCGCGTCCTCTTTATCCTGCTGCTGGCAACATCCGCTTGGTATTTGCGGCCTTTCGATCTTTCCAATCAATACGCAGCAGGGGCCGGCCTGGCTTTCGGAGTAGCTATCGTTCTGTTCGAAATCCAGGTTCGGAAAATTACGCTCAAACGCATATTCGGCGCGGCCTTTGGATCTCTTCTCGGAATCATTGGAGCTTATTTGATCTCATTGGTTCTGTCGCGCGCAATTCCCGCCCCTTCCACCACGGTTTCCTTTCTGCAGCTGTTGGTGCTGCTGTGGATGGCCTACGTCGGGCTGGTGGTCGGCGCAAGCAAGGGCGAGATGCTGAACCTGGGCGCGCTGGGCGGACTTTTCGGCGGCGAACAGACCTCCAGCCAGTCGTTTAAGATCCTGGATACCAGCGTCATTATCGACGGCCGCATCGCCGATATTGTGGAGACGGGATTCATGGATGGTACGCTGGTAATCCCCCAGTTCGTACTCCGCGAACTGCAACTGGTAGCAGATTCGGCCGATTCGCTCAAACGCAATCGCGGCCGCCGCGGCCTGGACATTTTGCAGCGCGTCCAAAAGATGACCCAGCTCAACGTTCAGATTCT
Source organism: Bryobacteraceae bacterium (assembly GCA_035484655.1). GTDB lineage: Bacteria > Acidobacteriota > Terriglobia > Bryobacterales > Bryobacteraceae > Palsa-89. The sequence goes on from DATHOT010000096.1 coordinate 30,436, forward strand.
AGAGGATGATTTTCCCAACGTTCATGAAGTGGACATGAAGCTGATCGAGCTCGCCAAGGTTTACAACTGCAAGATCGTCACCAACGATTTCAACCTGAATAAGGTCGCGCAGCTACATGGCGTCGAGGTTCTGAACATTAATGAACTCGCCAATGCCCTCAAGCCCATCGTTCTGCCGGGCGAAACGATGCGCGTCTTCATTCTCAAGGAAGGCAAAGAGTACAACCAGGGAGTCGCTTATTTGGATGACGGTACGATGGTGGTGGTGGATAACGCCAAGAAGATGATCTCGCGAACTATCGACATTTCCGTCACCAGCGTCCTTCAAACCACCGCCGGTAAGATGATTTTCGGCCGGTTTGACGACCGCGTCCACGCTGTCCACGATAAGAGCCAGGGCCATTCGGAGCGCCAGTCGACTGGTCCGCGGGAGCAGCAACCATCTACTACCGGCGCGCAAACGGCGGAAGCTCGGGGCTCAGGTGTTGGAGCAGCGGGCTAAAGGATCGAGATGAAAGTTTCGGTAATCCTCCCCGCCGCGGGGCTGGGAACTCGAATGGGGCGCGCTGTCCCCGAGAAGGCCGGCACCAGCCGCAAGCAGTTCATGCTGCTGGAGGGATCGCCCATTCTGTTGCATACGATCCGGAAATTTGTTTCCACGCCGGCGGTCAGCGAGATCGTAGTGGCCTTACGCGCGGAAGACCTGGAGTGGGTCCGGGATCTGCTGGAACGGGAAACGTTCGCCAAGCCGGTGAGGCTGGTAGAGGGCGGCGACAGCCGGCAGGAGTCGGTAGAAAATGCCTTAGCGACCCTCAGCCCAGGAACGGAGCTGGTCGCGGTGCATGATGCCGTCCGGCCATTTATTGAACTTTCTGTGCTCGATAAAGTTTTTGCCGAAGCTCAGGAAACCGGCGCGGCCATTGTGGGCATCGTTCCGGTGGACACGGTCAAGCAGGTCCATCGCAATAAGATCCGGCAAACTATCCCACGCGAGCGTCTGATTCTGGCGCAAACGCCGCAAGTGTTCCGCTACGATTTACTGAAGCAGGCTTTTGCCAAGGCACGTGAGGATGGCTTCGCCGGGACGGATGAATCGAGTCTGGTGGAGCGGCTGGAGCAGGTGGAAGTGAGCGTGATTCCGGGCAGCGACCGCAACATCAAAATCACGAAACCGTCAGATATGGATCTCGCCCGGTTATTTCTGGCCGAGGAGCTGGCTCCCCGGGTCTCCACTTGACGGATCTGCGAATAGGGCAAGGCTGGGATGTGCACCGCCTTGGGCCCAACCGCCCGCTCATCCTGGGTGGCGTGAAAATTGAATCCGAGTTTGGACTGGAAGGTCACTCCGACGCCGATATTCTCTCGCATGCCATCACCGACGCTTTGCTCGGCGCCGCGGCCTTGGGCGACATCGGCATGCATTTTCCCGATTCGGATGCAAAATGGAAAGACGCCGATAGCGCGCAGTTTCTGCGGGCCGCCCGCGACCTGGTCGCAGCTCAGGGGTATAGCATCGTAAATGTGGATTCGACTGTAATACTCGAGCGTCCACGACTGAAAGACTTTCGGCATGCGATCCGGGAGAAGCTCGCCGAAACGCTGGCTCTCGAAGTTGGCCAGGTTTCGGTGAAATTCAAGACCGCGGAAAAAACAGGACCGGTCGGCGAAGGCCGGTCGGCGGAGGCTCAAGCATTGGTAACGATATGCCGACAGCATTAATCACCGGAGCTTCCGGCGGCATCGGCCTCGAGCTCGCCCGTGTCTTTGCACGGGAGGGCTATGGTTTGGTTTTGGTCGCTCGCAACCAAAAGCGTTTGGAAGAGATCGCTCAGGAGCTTCGTTCCACCGAGGCACAGGTGATTGCCATCGATCTTTCATTGCCTGGCGCCCCCGAGGAGATTCAGGGCAAAGTGCCAAAAGTTGATGTTCTGGTCAACAACGCGGGCTTCGGAGTGTTCGGGAAATTTGCCGACAAGGGCCTGGCCGAAGAGCTGAACATGATGCAGCTCAATATGACGGCGCTGGTGGCTTTGACGAGGTTGTATTTGCCGGCCATGATATCGGCCGGGAATGGGAAGATCATGAATGTCGCTTCCACGGCCGCGTTCCAGCCCGGTCCGTTAATGGCCATCTATTTCGCGACCAAAGCTTTTGTGCTTTCATTTTCCGAGGCGATCGCAAACGAGCTGGAAGGCACCGGCGTCATCGTGAGCGCGCTCTGTCCGGGACCAACCGCGTCCGATTTTCAAGCGCGCGCCAAAATGCAGAATTCCGGCCTGGTGAAGGGTAAAAAGATGATGGACTCCCGGACGGTGGCAGAGATCGGCTACCGCGGGCTGGTGGCCGGAAAGACAATCGTGATCCCAGGGTTCGGGAATAAACTGTTGACCCAATCCCTGCGGTTGAGTCCCCGGAGCGTTGTCACGAAGATGGTGCGGCGAATGCAGGAAGAGCACTAACGCCGGCGGTACGCTGTGATTCCTTCGCCGGCCGCGCCGCTGAGCATTTCCAATTCTGGCGGAATCGCGACCGATGCAGCGCCGTTGGCGAAAAATACTCCACCGCTTGCCAGCATCTGCGTGACACTTGCCATCACCAGGGTCATCTCGACACGGCTATAACCGGTAGTGGCCGCAACCACCAGGTCGAATCCCTGGCCTGGCCCTGTGTCGACGGTTTGGGTGGCAACACTCAGGTCTTCAGCACGGACGCGCGCGCTATTCTTTCCTCCCGATTTTGCCGTGACAGCGCGAACGTGTGAAAGAACCCAGGGGTTGATGTCGAACACGACCACGTCCAGGTTGCCTGGCTTAGCCAGCCCCGATGCCAGAGCCGCTTCCACACTTGCGAACAAGTTATAGGCGTCGGGATCATACTCGGGGTCGAGACCGGGCCCAATCACAGCGATCCGTCGGATGCGACCGGGAGCCTTGCCGGCGGTCATCAGACCTCGCAGAGCCTGGTCGATCAAAGAGGATCCGGCGCTCGCGCTATGCATTTGACGAGTGCGCCCCAGTTCCAAGGCCGCGCGCCGCAGGTTACCGACCAGAAACGGACGTAGTTCGTCTTGCGCGATCTGCCGGCGCCGCAGGAACTGCAATACGGAACGAAAACGCTCATCGTCAATCTGGTCGAGACCGGTAATGAACGCGTCCATTCTGATGCGGGCCGCCGGCGTCAGGTCTCCGGCCGCAGTCACCGCATCGCCAGGACTCGTTAGCCGAGGCTGGTTTGTGAATGTCGTTCCGAAGATAATTAGCATGCTGATGGAGTCTTCCAGGCAGCGGTCAATGCCGCTGCGAATCTCAAAATCCCTCTGGCGAATCCAGGCGTCCCATTGCTTGGAGTCGCCTACTTCGGGAATGGGTGGCTGAATTTCATTCCAGCGAAGGTAGCGGACACCTTCCCGTGCGAACACAAGACTGACAAGCAGTAAGAAAATGACAGCAAGCCGCGGTCGCATGGGACCCTCTCTAAGCATTCTAATTTGATATCGGCAGTAAAGTCGCTGTTGTACACTGTGAGCGTGCTGCTGACCGCTCCCCAGCCGCGAGGGCCTAAGAATCTACCGGTCTTGGGCCATTTGCGACCATTCCGCGCTCATCCGATCCAGTTTCTGATGAAAATGGCGCGCGAATACGGGGATCTGGCTTACTTCCGGGTCGCCTCGCAGCATATTTATCTGGTGAACCATCCCGATCTGGTGCGGGAGGTTCTGGTCACCAATCAAGCAAACTTCACTAAGAGCCGCGCTTTGCAGCGCGCGCGAATACTGTTGGGCGAAGGCTTGCTTACGAGCGAAGGCCAGTTTCATCTGCGGCAGCGGCGGCTGGTGCAGCCCGCGTTTCACCGGGAACGGCTGGCGGCCTATGCGGCGATGATGAGCGAATATGGCATTCAATTTCGGGATCGCTGGACGGCTGGAAGCACTGTGGATGTATCCAGTGAGATGATGCGGCTGACCTTGGCCGTGGTAGGCAAGACGCTCTTCAGCGCCGACGTCGAGGCGGAAGCCCCGGAAATCGGAGAGGCTCTCACCATCGTGTTGAAGATGTTCCGCATGCTGATGATGCCGTTCTCGGAATATGTCCAAAAACTACCACTGCCTTCGGTCCGGCGCTTCGAAAAGGCGGGGGCGCGACTGGACAAGACCATCTATGGTCTCATTCATGAACGCCGGCGCAGCGGCGAAGACACCGGCGATCTGCTCTCGATGCTTCTGCTGGCGCACGATGAGGAGGCCGACGGAAGCGGGATGACCGACAAACAGGTGAGAGACGAGGCGCTCACGTTGTTTATGGCCGGCCATGAGACCACTGCCAACGCGCTCACCTGGACCTGGTATCTGCTTTCGCAAAATCCCGAATGCGAGCGGCGGCTGCATGCAGAAATCGATGCTGCGCTGGAAGGCCGCGTTCCGAACATGGCCGATTTACCGCAATTGCAGTATACGGAAATGGTTTTCGCCGAAGCGATGCGATTGTATCCGCCGGCCTGGGCCATCGGGCGCATGTCGAAGGGGGCGTTTGAACTGGGTGGCATCCCGATCGCGGCTAAATCGATCTGTATCCTCAGCCCGTATGTGATGCAGCGCGATGCTCGCTGGTTTCCCGATCCGGAGCGTTTCGATCCCGAGCGCTGGACGCCGGGGGCCCGCGACGCCCGTCCGAAATTTTCATATTTTCCATTCGGCGGCGGGGCGCGCGTGTGCATCGGCGAGCGCTTTGCATGGATGGAGGGCGTCCTCATGATCGCGGCCATTGCGCAGAAGTGGAAGTTGAGGTTGGCCAAAGATCAGCGGGTGGAACCGCTGCCGCTGATTACGCTGCGAACGAAGTACGGGATGCGGATGGTGGTCGAGCCGCGAGGCTAACTCGCGCGCCGCAATACGGCGCGGGCCGGCGCTCCATCGCTACCGACAATCTTCAGCGGGAGACAGATCAGATCGTAATCGCCGGGTTCGACATCCTTCAAATTCAGGCCTTCGATGATCCAGATGCCAGCCGTGAGCAGCGTGCGATGGGTTTCAGCGCCGTCGCTGTCATAACCGCCTACCGATAGGTAATCCACGCCCACCGTTTGAAGGCCGCAATCGGCCAGGTAGGCGGCAGATTCGTGAGGAATATGAACAAATTTCTCGTGAAACTTCGACGTCTTCCAGCACTCCTCGGAGTTTCTGGTCTTGAAGAGAACCCGCTCGCCTTTCATTAATCGATAAGGCTGCAGCTCGCTCACGCGGATCAATTCCGGATCGTGAATCGCGATCACTCGCGCGCGCCCGACGCCCGCGGAAATCGGAAAAGTTTCTATCCCGGCGCCGTCCGCCAGGTAATGGCGCGGCGCATCCATGTGGGTCCCGATGTGCGCGCTGGTGCTGATTTCGGATAAGTTGCACGGATCGCCGTTCGCGGTCGTTTCGGTTTCGGCACGCTCGAATGGCCTGTCATTGGGCCAATGGGCCATCCCGTTGTGGAGCGGGACGGAGATATCGATCCAATTGTGATTCATGCCGACACTGCTATGACGTTCTTGATTCCACCGGCTCCGGGAGCCAACGCCTGGGTCGCTTGATCGAGCGGGAAACGCGCGGTGATCAAGGCACGCACGGCCTGGGGCCACTTTTGCATGAATACTCCGAGGTCCCGGATAGCCGCTTGAAAGCTCTGGGGCGGTGCGTTGACGCTGCCGAGAATCACCTGGTTGTTCAAGACGATATCGCGCATGATGTCGTCGGTATCTACTTCGATGGGCCTATTGCACCCCGGCACGCCGGTGAAGATGAATACACCGTTCGCTCCCAGATGCTTGATCACGTCGAACGCCAGGCCGGACGCCCCGATCGCTTCGTAGACCATGTCGATCGCTCCCACGGCCTCGGCCATTTCGTCAACGGAATGTGTTTCAGCGGCAATATATCGCCCACCGATCGCGCTTACGATGTCGTTCTTTTCTTCGTGTTTGCTGGACCGCGAATAGACGGTGACGTCGAAGCCCGCGACTATCAATGCCATGGCGCCTAACAGTCCGACCGGGCCGGCGCCCAGCACGACGGCGTTGCGATGTCCTTGGCGGCCCCAGGGCAGGCGCTGCTCAACGGCCCTGAGCTGGGCCAGAGATTTTTCAGCAATGGTCAGCGGCTCAACCAGCACAGCGACGTCACGCAGCTCGCGAGGAACCACGGTTACGTAGCTTTCTTCCTCGATCACGAATTCGGTCAGGTAGCCGTGTTGCTGCTTGATTCCGCGTTCGGTGAAGTCGCCGGTATAACAGAAATCCTGGCGTCCGGAGCGGCAGGCGACACAGGAAGGATGCGGGCAGGGGCGGCGCACGGTGAGAACCACCAGGTCGCCAGTGTTTGCCTTTGTCACCTGGTCGCCGATGCCGACAACCTGGCTGAGCGACTCATGGCCGATGATCAGATAATCGCTGCCATCCGGCGGTGTTCCGTACTGAAACGAGGTGATTTCGCGATCGGTGCCGCAGACTCCGACGTCCAGCACGCGCATCTTGACCTGGGTCGGCGACTGGATGCCAGGTTCCGGCTGATCAATGAGTTGCACCTGCCGGCGAGCCGGAAAAACAGCGACAGCTTTCATCATTTCAGCATAGCTCGGGGCCTAGCGGCGCCTGCGTTGAATTTTTTGCTTGACATCCGCCCCATTTAGTACTAATTAATTAGTATGCGGCCGAAAACCCCGACACTGACCGAGCAGGAACTCGAAATCATGAAAATCGTCTGGGAACGGGAGCGGGCGACGGTTCGGGATGTCTACGAATCGCTGCTAGAGCGGCGCAAGATCGCTTACACCACGGTCATGACCATGATGAACATCCTGGAGCAGAAGAAATACCTGCGCAAGTCGGCCGAAGATCGAGCATACATCTACCGGCCCACCAAGCCCAAGAAGCAAGTGATCAAGGGAATGGTGCGGGAATTCGTGGATCGTGTCTTCAATGGCTCCGCCGAACCGCTGCTGGTGCATCTGATTGAAGACCGCAAGCTCACCAACAAAGACCTGGACGAGCTCGCACGCATGATCGGGAAGGAGCGCTAAGATGGCGACGTTATGGCTCCGCAACCTGGGCTTCTATAGCCTGCAGATCCTGCTGATCGCAGCGGCGGGCGGGCTCCTGCTGCACGCGCTCCGCGTCCGAATCCCCAGAGCCCGGTTGATCTGCTGGCACGTGCTCCTGGTGGCTTGTCTGTTGCTTCCCGCGATCCAGCCTTGGCGGCGGGTGAACATCGATTCGTCGGTACAGATCACAACCGGAACGTCGACGGCAGTGGAACGCAATCACGGCATGAGGTTCCCCCAGATTCCGCCGCCCAACATCGTCCTCCTGCTTCTCGGCGCCGGCGCAGCGATCCGTTTTTCGATGCTGGGTCTCGGTTTTTTGCGGCTGCGGCGATACCGGCGGGATTCTAGAATCGTGCCCGGAGCGTTTCACGATCTCGAGCGGCGCTTGGGAATTCACGCGGCCGTGCACGTTTCTTCCGATACACCAGGACCGGTGACCTTTGGATTTCGGCATCCCGTGATCCTTCTTCCCGAGGTGTGCCTTCAGGACGAATCGATTGCGTGCCACGAGCTTTTGCACGTGCGACGTCATGACTGGCTCTTCACAGTGATGGAAGAGTGCGTCCTGGCGTTGTTTTGGTTTCATCCAGCGATGTGGTGGTTGATTGCACAGATCCAACTCGCCCGCGAAGAAGCGGTTGACCGGGAGGCAGTGGCGATCCTGAACTCGCGCGAGCGGTACCTGGAATCCCTACTGGCGCTCGCTACGGCTAAGGCTGGCCTGAATAAAGTTGGAATGGATCTTATTCCCGCGTCTCCGTTCCTGCGCCGGCGTCATTTACAGAAAAGAGTAGCTTCATTATTGAAGGAGGTTTCAATGTCGAGATTACGATTGAGTTGGTCACTGGGGACGTTCCTGGCCACGCTGGCCCTAGCTGGCTGGCTGGGCATTCGAACGTTTCCGCTGCAGGCCGCGCCACAGGAAAAACCAGATGCAAATGGAGTTTCGGTGGACTCTAGCGGGTTGACACTGCTGCATCGTGTGCCGGTCGCTTATACAAGGGAGGCGAAAGAGAAGGGAATCGAAGGGGACGTGCTGGTAGAATTGACGCTCACCCAGTCCGGTGTGGTCTCCGACGCGCACGTGCTCAGTGGACCGGAAGAGCTGCGCAAAGCGACCCTCGAATCCGTGCTGCAGTGGCACTATGCGAATGACTCGCGGCTTCCCGCCAAAACTCAGGTGACCATCAAGTTCAGGCTTTCCGACGCGACGTCGCCGGTTGCCACGCCTGTGATGGTGACTCCAATTGCGCTGCCGGAAGGCATGAACACTTTGAAACAGATCGATCTGCGAGTGCCGGATGCGCTCAAGCAGAAGCTTCAAAGCCGCATTCCGCTGCGCGAAGGCGATCAAATTACGCAAGCCTCGCTTAGCGGTCTGGTCGCGGCCGTTCGGGAAGTCGACGAACATTTGAACGTCAGGGTCGACAATAGCGGGGTTATCACCATCATGCTCGACAACGGGCCCCCACAGAGACTCCGTGTCGGCGGCAACGTACAGCAGGCGAATCTAATCCAGAAAGTCCAGCCGATTTATCCACTTCAGGCAAAACAGGATCGGGTGCAGGGGAAAGTTCAATTCAGCGTGCTCATCGGGAAAGACGGTCATGTCCAAAATCTGACCCTGATCAGCGGGGAGCCGGTGCTGGCCGATGCCGCCAAGGACGCGGTGTCGCAATGGGTCTATAAACCGACTCTGCTGAATGGCCAGCCGGTGGAAGTGCTCACGCAGGTGGATGTGAATTTCACGCTCTCGCAGTGACGTTCACAGGTTTTTCGGCCGATGCGGGGAGGCTCACTTCACGATGCTTCGGCAGGATCGCGATCGACAACGCCCCGATCATAGCAACCGCGAGCACGACGCCCATCGCGATGCCATAGTTGCCGGCACGATCGCGCAGTACGGAGACAAAGTACGGGAACCAAGTCTGGGCGATGGTGTTCACGGGCAGAATAACCGCCATCGCGCGCGCCAGCGTGTTCACACCGAACTGTTCGGCGGCCATCAACGGTATCAACATGTAGTCGGCGCCCATTCCGAATCCGAATAGCAGCGCGAACATGTAAAGGTACATGGGGTTCGACGGACGGACAATCAGCAGAATGGGAATGGTGCCGGCTACCAGAAAATAGGTCGCTGTCATGACCCATTTCTTGGAAAAACGATCGGCCATGCCGCCGATCAGCAAACGCCCTCCGATGCTGGACCAAAGAATCAGCACCGAGGCCGTTCGCCAGGCGCCATCCACCACTGGTCCTTTTTCGAAGCCGGCGTCCAAAAATACGAACTTCATGTGAAAATTGATTGCGCCGATGGAGCCGATGGAACAAAAACTGCCGATGAGGAGCAGCCAGAACGGCCAGCTTCCCAGCAGCTCGCCGAAGGTGTGGGATTGAACCTTGTTCTCGGCCGGTGGTTCCGCGGCCCCGTCGGGATTCTGGCCTATGTCGGACGGCTTGTCCTTCATCACGAAAAGCACCAGCGGCCAAGCCAGCAGGATCAGGCCCGCCAGCACCATCAGCGCCACGCGATAGCCGAAGTCGTCGGTCAGCCATTTCACCAGGAACGAGCCCAGCGAACCCATCAATCCGACGCCCACGTACACAATCCCCATCGCTTTGCCGCGACTGCGCCGGAACCAATGCGACACGATCAACTGGTGGGGGATTGGCCCGGAGAGAAAATAGCCGAGAGTATAGACAACCCAGAAACCGTAATAGACCATCAGCGCGCTGCCCATGTTGGCGAAGCCTGTGAGTGCGATGCAGGTGAGCACCGTCCCAATCAGGATCAGCTTGCGCGGGCTGAAGCGATGGATGACGATGGGGCCGAACCAGATGGTAAGAGCGGCGGCGAGCGGGAACCCGAGCGTAATGTCGGAGCGCGACCACTGGAACTCACGCTGGAAGTAATCGTAGAAAAATCCGATGTTGTAATAGGGTACGCCGACGGCCAAGCCGAACGTGACGACGGCCGCGGCTGTGATCCACCAGCCGAAGAACTTCCGCTGCATCGGTTCTATTGTTGCACGGATGCCGGGCGGGGTTTGCGTTAGAAAGGCAGCCCTATAGACTTCTGAGGTGGAAACCGCCGTCGACGTCGATCACTTGGCCGGTGGAATAGTCGAGCAGGCCATCCGCTATGGCGCGAACGGCTCGCGCGACATCCTGGCCTTCGCCCATGCGGCGCTGCGGGACGAGACCGGAGGCGATTTTTTCGTCGTACGATTTTTCGACCGCGGCAATCATATCGGTGCGTACGATGCCGGGCCGGATCTCGAACACCTGCACATTCCCGGCGGCGAGCCGTTGCGCGTAGAGCGCCACGCTCATGCTGAGCCCGGCCTTGGAGATGCAATACTCTGCCCGATTGATCGACGCCGTGTAGCTGGAAATTGAGGTAATGAAGACGATCCGGCCATGGCCTTGTTCCAGCATCCAGCGGGCGATTTCCTGGGTCAGAAAGTGCGGGCCTTTGAGATTGGTGGCGATCAATTCGTCGAAACTGGTCTCACTGGCTTCCAGGATGTCGCGGCGCTCGCGCGGCGCGATGCCGGCGTTGTTTACCAGCAGATCGAGGCGGCTGTGCTTTGTCTTTAACCACTCCACCAACGCTGCGCGATCGGCACGGGAACTGATGTCACTCTGGACGACATCCGCCCCCGTTGCTTTAAGCAGCGATTTTGCGGCTTCGACGCTGCCGCGGTAAGTCGCCACCACGCTATGTGTTTTGGAAAGCTCGACAGCAATAGCCCGACCAATCCCGCGGCTTGCGCCGGTGACCAATGCGACCGGCTTATTTGGAAGCGGCAAGTTCGGCGTCGATGGCCTTGGCGACGTCTTCGAAGGCGAAGGTTTCGATGAAGGGCTTTCCATTCACCAGAACGGTGGGGGTCTTGGCGATGCCGCGCGCTACGCCCTCCTGGTAGTCTTTTTCCACCAGAGCTGAGAGTCGCTGGTCGCTGAGCGCGGCAACTGCCTTGGCGGAATCCACGCCGTGTCCGGATGCGAACTGCGACAGCATCGCGTTGAAGTTATCCGGGTTGATATCGCGCAGGTTGGCGAGCGCAAATTTGCGATAGGCGACGCCCAGGCCCGGTTGTGCCTCCTCGAAGAAGCGCGCGGCGATGGCCGCCTTGCGCGCCCAGGCATGTTTGGCCAGCGGAAAGTCGCGATGCTCGAATCGCACGGTAGACGCGTAGCGGGGGAGAAGCTGCCGGTCCAGCATGGTGCGGAAATCGGCGCAGTCGGGGCATTGAAGATCTTCGTAGATCAACACTTGCACCGTGCTTTGCGCCGCGCCTTCCATAAGATGCCGCTCAGCCGCGTGGCCGGACATCGCCGCCAGCACTACGGCCGCGAACAGCCGCGTCATAGATTCATGGGCTGTTGGAGCGTGAACGTCAAGCGGGTCTCGGACGGGATTTTCACGCGCTGGCCTTTGGTAAGCACCTCAGCTGCGCCACCGACGGCCGCGCCCGAAGCCGCTCCGATGGCCGCGCCCTTGCCGCCGCCGGCCAGCGCGCCGACGATGGCGCCAAGCGCTGTGGTGCCACCCACCACTTTAGCCGTGCGCGCGCCACGCGACGAGCTGGCCTGCGAAACATCGCCCGTCGTGACATCGATCATGCGACCATTGACCTGTACTTGTTGGAGCGCCAGCGTCAGAACGGTTCGACCGGCGAATTTCCCAGACTCCTTGTCTTCGACCAGTTTCACAACGCAATCCGACCCACGTGAAATAACAGTCTGGCCATTCAACTCGACTGGCTCATCCACGCTCGCCCGGTACGTTTGGCCCAGGCGGGATTGTTCCGAATCGACACCGTCGATCATGCGCACCGTGATGGGTGTACCGCTGGGAATTTGCAGTGCCATCTGCTGGGGCGGAGGAGCTCCGTAGGCTGGACTCTGGGGCTGCAGCGGCGCGGGACCGTTGTAGGGTTGCTGTGGCGGCCCGGAATTGTCGCGGTCGGACGAGAGCCGCTCTCCACCTCCGAACTGCAAATTCGATACATCAGCCACGTCGAAGGTATCTACACGATCGCCAACGGCCATCCGGATCTGGCGAGCGTCGCCTCCGAGAAACTGGCCGTGTACCACTCTGCCGCTGCGAAGCGTGAGTGAATCAGCCGAACATATTGTTGCAAGCGCGACTATAACCGTCGTAACTCGAAGTAACATAGGGCCTCCTCTGCCTAGCTTATCATTCAGACGCAGTCGGCTGATGCCCGGTTGCAGCGCGGCTTCAGTGGTTTACGCATCTTAACGTGACTCGTGCCACCATATCCTAAGCATGAACATTCGCATCAAGAAGCTGCACCCAGACGCCGTTCTACCAAACTACGCCCATGGGCCGGAAGAAGACGCGGGATTGGATCTGCGGGCCGTGGAGCGCGTCGTATTGGAGCCCGGGGTGGCGCAGGCCGTGCCCACAGGCTTGGCCATCGAGCTGCCGCCGGGCTATGAGGCACAGGTTCGGCCACGCAGCGGCCTGGCGCTCAAACACTCGCTCACGGTGAATTTCGGTACCATCGATCCGGGTTATCGGGGCGAGATCCGGGTGGTGATGTTCAACCTGGGCCGCGGGGACTATACCGTCGAGAAAGGCGACCGCATCGCGCAGTTGATTGTGGCTCGTTACGAAGCCATTCAGTGGCAAGAGGGCGAGTTGGGCGAGTCGGCGCGAGGGGCCGGCGGATTCGGGTCGTCCGGCAGGTAAGTTCTCCGGCGGCAGGTAGCCGGATGCGGGGAGCGGTAATATGGAGTAAAGGGCTATGATCATCCGCAAACCGTCCGACCTCCGCTATTCCGATGTCACACCCAGGCAAGTATACCTGAACCGCCGCCGGTTCCTGGGCGCCGCGCCGGTCGCGCTGGGAGCGCTGTTGGGCTCACGCGCCGCACAGGCCACCACCAAACTCGCCAACGTCACCAAGAGTTCCTATACGGTCGACGACAAAGTCACGCCGCTGGATGTCATCACGCACTACAACAACTTCTACGAATTCGGCACGGACAAAGAAGACCCGTCCAGAAACGCGCAGAACTTTCGCACTTCGCCGTGGATGGTAAAGGTGGAGGGCGAGGTTGCCAAGCCGAAGGTGCTCGATCTGGATGCTCTCATGAAGCTGGCGCCGCTTGAGGAGCGCATTTACCGCCACCGTTGCGTGGAGGCCTGGTCGATTGTGGTGCCATGGATCGGCTACCCACTGAGCGCGCTGCTCAAGGAAGTGGAGCCGACGTCGAAGGCCAAGTTCGTGGCGTTCGAAAGTTACTATGACCGCAAGCAAATGCCGCAGGGGACCTGGGCGGGGATCCAATTTCCGTATATCGAAGGGCTGCGGCTGGATGAAGCGATGAATCCTCTGGCTTTGCTCGCGGTCGGACTCTATGGCGAGACTCTTCCGCCGCAGGACGGCGCGCCTTTCCGGCTGGTGGTGCCATGGAAATACGGCTTCAAGAGCATCAAATCGATCGTCAAGATCAAGCTGGTCGAAAAGATGCCGCCGACCACATGGAATCTTTCCGCGCCGCAAGAGTACGGTTTTTATTCCAACGTCAATCCAGAAGTGGATCATCCGCGTTGGAGTCAAGCCAAAGAACGCCGGCTGGGCGAATTCCTGAAGCGCAATACTCTCAAGTTCAATGGATACGGCGAGCAGGTGGCCAGCCTTTACACCGGAATGGATCTTCGCAAGAATTACTAAAGCATGAAGAAGGTCCTCTCCAACCGGTGGACCAAGGTCGTCCTCTTTATCTTGTGCCTGGTTCCGCTGGCGTGGCTGGGCTGGCGCGCATACAAGCAGGATCTGACCGCCAATCCGATCGAGTACATCACTCACTTCACAGGCGATTGGACCATCCGTTTTCTGCTCATCACCCTGGCCGTCACGCCGCTTCGGAAGCTGTTCAACCAGCCGCAACTGGCTCGCTTCCGCAGAATGCTGGGCCTGTTCGCCTTCTTCTACGGATGCTTGCACCTGATGACCTGGCTGGGTCTCGACAAGTTCTTCGATCTCTCGGAAATGTGGAAGGACGTTATAAAGAGGCGCTTTATCACGGCCGGCATGACGGCGTTTCTGCTGATGCTGCCTCTGGCTATCACCTCCACAGCGGGCTGGGTGCGGCGGTTGGGCTTTATACGCTGGCAGCGGCTGCATCGGCTGATTTACTTCAGCGCGCTGGCTGGCGTGGTTCATTATTATTGGCTGGTAAAGTCGGACGTCCGGCTGCCGTTGATGTATGGCGCAATATGGGCGGTACTGATGTGTTATCGGCTGGGAGTGTGGTTTCGCGCACGGCCGCATGCGCAAACTCGACGCGTCACCATTCCGAGTACGGCGTCCCTTCCAGACTGATCTTGTCGGAACTGCTGCGCACGTCGTAAATTCCGGGCTCGCTCTGATTTACGGTATTGCTGGCGTCTTCCATGATGACCTTCCAGTTGTCCGCGGTGCCGGTGATGGGGTCCACCGGGATCTGCCGCATATAGCCGTCGCTCACCAGGTCGTTCAACGTTTGCGGCGCTTTCTGCTTGTCGTAGGTGTACTCGTCGATGACCGTGCGCATGGTGAACAGGTTGTTCTTCAGCACGCTCTCTTTGGCACGAGTGATGGATCGGCTGTAAATCGGGATAGCCACCGACATGAGAATTGCGATGATCGCCATCACGATCATCAGCTCTACCAGCGTGAATCCGAATCGGCGCCTGTTCATGAACTCACCATTCCGAATAAGCCGTCCCGTCGCGCGCTTTGTCCATGCTCTTGGTATAAACCTCGAACACATTCTGCCCGCCCCAGGACTGCTCTTTCGGATCGTCGCGAGTGCTGCGGAGACCCCAGTCGAAGGACTTGGTCATCGGATCTTTCGGAATGCGCCGCAGATATTTGATTTTCTTGTCTACCGAACCGGTAGCTTTCACGCCGTCCACCAGCTGCTGCAGCGTTTCGGGATAGTTGTCCGAATCCAGCTTGGCAGGGCCGATCTTGCCGGCATCCATGTCGTCTTTGAACTTGTCGATGGCGTTCCGCATCGTGACCAGAGCGCGCTCCAGGTCGCGTTCCTTCTCACGCTGCACCTTGTAGCGCGCCAGGGGAACGGCCATGGCGGAAAGCAGCATCAGGATGGTGAACGCCACGATCAGCTCCACCAGGGTCAAGCCGCTTTGTCGACTGCGCCGCTTCACTTTTGAACCTCTACTGCACGGTAACGGTTACCGAAGGCGCCGCCACGCTGATCGGCTGCTGCTTCGAATCTTTCAGGCTCGCTTCGGTGACGGTAATGGTGGTCGACCCTTTGCCGATCGCCATAAAGGTCAATTCCAGGATGGGCCCGGATCCGCTCACGCCGCCCGCCCCTGTCCGGCGGCTCATTTCAATGGTGGCTTCGCCTGCGTCATTGCGAATATCCAGGGTCGGCGCATTTACGGTTGCGGCTTGGCCGAGCAAACTCCCCGGCACCGCCTGATTCAAGCGCAGGATCTTCGGGTCCCACTTGATTTTTACCGGCGCGGCCGCGAGATCGGTAAGGTTGTCGGCTTGCAAAGAGACCACTACAGGAGCGCTTAAGGCCACCTGAATCGGCGTCGGAGAGAACGACAATTTCGGCAGGCCGACAGGCGCTACGGGGATGGCCGAGGGTGCGGGGGCCGCAGGCGCAGGGATCGGGGCAGTTGGGGCGGGAGGAGTGGGAGGTGCGGGCGCTGCTTCTTCCTTGCGCGGCGCAAAGCTCAGCTTCACCGTCTGATCGGTTCCCGCCGATACTCCTTGCAGGTCTAGCGCCGAGATATCCGGTGTCCGCAGGATATGCGGGATCAATGCGATCATCAGTTCGTCGCGCATTTTGTCCTTCGAGTTCGAACCGAGAAAGTACTTCCCTAAGATGGGAATACTCGTCAGACCCGGAATTCCATTGGTAGTGTTAGTGTCTGAAGTCTGAGTCAGGCCACCTACTAAACTGACCTCCCCATCGCGCAGCCGAATGTCCGCCTCGTTCTTCCGCTGCGAAATAACCGGCTGCTGCAGGCCGCCCAGGTTAATGGTCTGGCTCACCTGGGAGATGTCCACCAAAATATGCAAAGTTACTTCGTCACTGCCATGTACGTGCGGTGTCAGCTCGACATTGACGCCGGTATCGACAAACTGAAACTGCGTGCTGACCAACGGGCTGACACCTACGGTGCCGATACCCGGCTGGAAGCTGCCAGTGGCGTACGGGTATTTGTCGCCAATCTTCAAAGATACTTTTTGCCCGTCCGAGGCGCGTACCTGCGGCGACTGCATTACCTTAGTCGATGAATCCGACATCACGGCCTGGAGCAACGCGCCCGGCAGAGTGGTCGAGAAATCGCCCGTCCCGATGTGCGAGAGTTGGTTCAGCGCGACTGCGCCGCCGGTAGTTCCGGTGGCGCCGGTGGTTCCCGTCGCGCCGGTCGTCCCAGTGAGGCCGGTCGTCCCGGTGGTCCCCGTAGTCCCGGTGCCGGTGGTGCCTGTACCGTTGTTTGCCTGGACTGGGTTTCGGGGGGTGAACGCGATGGGCAGCGCTAGCCCGGTAGTGCCGCCTGATACCAGAGCCGACGCGATGCTCCGGCTTTTATCGCTATTCACTTCCATTACAATTACGTCCACCATCACTTCCGATTTGGGCTTGTCCATGTCGTGGAGCAGCTTTTCCACCAGCGCCACTTTGTCGACGGTATCGCGCACCATCACCGCGTTTTGCGCATTAAAGGTGAACATGCGGCGAACATCGGTGACCGATCGCACCGCGGTGATGATCTCCTGAAACTCCTGCACGGAGGTGGGGTTTCTCAAATAGAAAACCTTCACCACTTCGTCCTCATAATCCCGCCGCTTGGTGACGTTGTCTTCGGTAACGAAGATAGCGTTCGCGCTGACCGGCTTCCAGAATGTCTTGGTCAGCAGCGCGATGTAATCCAGCGCCTCATCGAGCGTGGTATTGTTCAAGTCCAGATTCGCGGGCCGGCCTGGCTGCATTTGTGGATCGAACAGTACGTTGACGCCGGCTAGCTTGCCCACTGTTTCATAGAGCACCTTGGGCGGCTGATTATTCATCTTCAGCGAGGAGATCTGGCTGGTGATCGGTTTCAACGCCGGGACCGGCAGCATGGACTCGATCATTTTCACGCTATCTACGCGAGACTGCTCGGCCGGGGTCAAGGGATTCTCGCCAGGGCGCACATTGCCCTTTTTCACCTGATCGAGCGCCTCGGTCGTATGCTTTATCTCCTGCAGCGCTACCGCCGATCCGGGATCGATACTGAATGCCCTCTGGAATTGCACCAGCGCTTCTTCCAGCTTGCCAGCCTGACGAAGTTTGACGCCGGCTTCCACATGCAACTGGCTGGCCTGGAACCGGGTGCGCCGCGTCGCCAACTGGTAGCTGACTTCCTGCGGATCCGTGCTTAGGGCCTTGGTGTAGTATTCCAGCGCGGCATCATAATCCTTGCGAGCCTCCGCTGCCTGACCCAACTTCATGAACTTGTCGCCCTTCCTGTTACCAGCATCGGCACCGGGCACGGGCAGCAGGATCAACACCGCCGCAAGTATCGCTAAACCGCGTAAATTATTGTAAGCAATCATCTTATTATCAACTGACGCCTTATGGTAGAATGAACCTGCGCTGGGCTGAGATACACCACATAAACGGTTGACGTAGCGTGCTTTCCGAGCGTGGAGTACAAAAAAACAGGCCACCGTGGAGCCTAAAATCAAAATTTTGAGCGACAATCGTCAGGCCGGCCACAACTACCATTTGCTGGAGCGGTTTGAAGCCGGTCTCGCGCTCACTGGAACCGAGGTTAAGTCGGCCAAAGACGGCAGAGTTCAATTGAAGGATAGCTTCGCGGAGGTGGCCGGCAACGAGGCTTGGCTGCTGAACGCGCACATTGGCCAATATTCGCACGGCAATCGCGAGAATCACGAGCCGACCCGGCGGCGGAAGCTGTTGCTGCATCGGGCCGAAATCGACAAACTACTTGGCAAGACCCGTGAAAAAGGCCTGACGTTGGTTCCGACGAAAATGTATCTGAAGAACGGGCGGATCAAGCTGGAGCTGGCGGTGGCCAAGGGGAAAAAGCTGCACGACAAACGGGAAAGCGAGCGCGAGCGGGAAATGGAAGCCGAGGCGCGCGCGGGAATGAATCGAAGACGTCTGTAACTGGCAATTAGCGACTGGAGACATCGAGTAAGGGGACATGGACATAAAGGTTGAGGGGAAATCCATCGCGGAAGTGGAAGCGGATGCTCTGCTGGTGGTCGGGTTTGAAGGGTCCGCTCCCGGCGGACCCGCCAGTGGACTGAGCAAGGAACTCTACGACTCGGGCGAATTCTCCGGCAAGGCACTCGAGATCGCCATTCTGCACCGGCCGGC
>DATHOT010000097.1:0-18776 GCA_035484655.1 Bryobacteraceae bacterium
GACGAAGACATACGTGTGCGGCTGGCCGAGGCAGATCATGACGGGTTCCGCTGACGAGGTGAAGGGCTGCCAGAACCGATCGAGGTTGGTTTCCCGGGAGCTTAAGGAGAAGAAAGCCGCCGCGGCTGACAGAATGACCGCGCCGGTCGATGCAAGCCAGATCTTCTTGGAGAATAGCTGCCACGGGGGCAATAACCGAGCCTTCTCAGGCGGGGGATGGATTTCGGCCACGTAGGACCCCGGCGGGAGCGAGATGCGAGGCTCCGCTTCGTGTCCGGGATCAAGATAGTATTGCGCGAGGCGCTTTCGGACCTCGACGGCCGTTGAGCGGACAATCGGATCCTGGTTCGTGTCGTAGGCCGGATCGCGCTCGAAGGCCTCGATGCCCAGAGTCCGTTCTTTGAGCGAATCGATCCGGTTCTCGATTACGTGTTCCCCCACGCAGCGCAGAAACCGGCAGCAACGTCTGCTGGATCGGAACTGGGAACTGTCCAGGACCTTTGCCAGTTGGGCTTGAAACAGATGTTTTTCCGAGACTGACCAGTTGTTCACCCTTCCCCCAAGCGAAGCCATCGCTCACGGCGATTCTATCACGGCATAAGAAAGCTCTGCCGCCCCGCCTGATACGTCCTAAGGGGCGATCTGAGCGTCGGAATGGATAGTATTCCAGGCGTAGGGAACCAGGCGTTCTATGGCCCAGGATTCAATCTGGAGCGTTTCTGCATTGGGGGTCATAAAAATAACGTCAGATTCCGGCTGCCTCGGATACACCTCGGCAATAATCCGGTGGCCGGTTGTTGAATTGTTTTACGTCGGCCGTTCTAGCCGACGATGCGCTTTCACGCGCGGCTTTCTCGTCGTGACGCCGGGCCTGACCATCCGCGACCGGCTCCGCGTGCTCCAGCCGAATGACCCGGATAGTTACTACCAAGACCGGAGCTGATTCCGGGCGACATAATCGGAGATAACAATCGTCCGTGGAGTCCAGGTGGAGTCCTTTTACTGCCCGACCCGGGTTTGGCGTCCATTTGGCGTCCAAATTGGGTGATCGCAAGTCTTTTGTTCTCAAACGGACGTCCGCGTAAATGATTGATATTTTTTGTTGGGGGTGCAAGATGTCCCGAGTTCAAATCTAAGCGGCCCGACCAAAACTCTGCATAGACTTTCTGCCGCCAGCTGCGGACGATTTACGGCAAGGCGAATGCGATTAACGCGTCGCTTCTGGTCGGATCAAATAACTGGCTCCCGCCCGTTGCCGCGATCGCCACGTATTGCTTTCCGTCTCTGCCCAGATACGTGATCGGCGAAGCATGCGCACCGGCGTCGATCTTCGCGGTCCACAGCTCCTTGCCCGTCTTGGCGTCGAAGGCCCGGAACCGGCTGTCGTCCGTCGCACCGATGAATACCAGTCCTGCAGCGCTAGCGACCGACCCGCCCAGATTCGGCCGGCCGGTATTCTGCTTACCTTCTGGCAGACTCTCGGTGATCCCCAGATTCACCTGCCAGGCGATGTCACCTGTGTTGACGTTGATAGCGGTCAGCCGTCCCCATGGCGGCTGGTTGCACAGCTGGCGGTTCTGCGGATTCCAGAACCGCATCGACCCCTTGTAAGGTTCGCGGTTATAAATCGTTCCGTCGGCGCTTTTCACCATCACGTTGGTGCTGCCCAGATCGTGCGTATTTACGAACAAGTATCCTAGCTCCGGGTTGAAAGAAGAAGGATTGAAGTTTCCGCCCCCGATCGAGCTGGGGAAGATGATGCTCGGCACCGTGGAGTAATGAGTGAAGGGTCCGCCCGAGTGCATGCCGCCCGGGACACTTTCAAACAGGGCTTCGCAGAACTTCTGGAGTTCCGGCGTCACGGTCGCGATATCGGCTTTCGTGAAGCTATTGCGTGCAAGCGCAGGCGGCTTCACCGGGAACGGCTGCGTGGGCCACGTGGTGTCGCCGGGCAAGATGTCATCCTGGGGGATGGGACGCTCTTCCACGCCATAGATCGGCTCCCCCGTCAGACGGTTGAGAATGTACACGAAGCTCATCTTGGTGACCTGCGCGACTGCGGGAATGGTTCGCCCGTTGCGCTTCACATCAATGAGGACCGGCGGAGCGGACAGATCGTAATCCCAGGTGTCGTGATGGACCGCCTGGAAGTACCACTTCAGTTTGCCGGTCTGCGCATCCACGGCAACAAGCGACGTGCCAAAAAGGTTCGCACCTTTCCGGTCGCCGCCCCAGTAATCGGTCGTCGGCTCGCCGAAGGGCATATAGAGGATGCCGCGACTCGTATCGATCGTGAAGAATCCCCACACGTTTGTCCCGGACCGGTTCTTCCACGCATCGCCTTCCCACGTATCGCTGCCGGTTTCACCGGGCCGCGGGATGGAATGGAACGTCCAGACGAGTTTGCCCGTGCGGACGTCCCAGGCCCGCGTATCGCCGGCCGCGCCGACGCTGGGCGTCTCCTGTACGATTGCGCCCGTGATGACCAGGTTCTTGTACACGATTGGCGGAGACGAAAGTCCGAACGAGGCTTTAGCAACTCCGTTCAGTGCACCCGGCTTCATATCCACTACGCCTTCGTTGCCGAAGCCCGGCGACAGCTTGCCGGTTTTGGCGTTCAGCGCGTAGAGCTTCCCCGTATCGGTTCCGAAGAACACCTCCGCCGGACTTTGCTTGTCGCCCGCCCAGTAGTCCAGACCACGCCGCGCCGGATTTCCGTCCGGCACATCGAAAGCCCAGATCTCTTTGCCGGTCTCGGGCTCGAGCGCCACCACGCGCTTGTAGGGCGTCGTGAGATACAGCATTCCACCGACCACCAGGGGAATCGTTTCCGACGAAGGACCACCTGCGCTCACGCCGCCCGGATTCATGTGATACGTCCAGGCGCGCGTCAGCGTTTTCACGTTGGCCGGAGTGATCTGTTTCAGCGGCGAGTAGCGATTGCTGCCCGAATCGTGGCCGAAGGTAGGCCAGTCGGTCTGCGCTCCGGCGAATGTGGCGAGCACGGTGAGTGTTAAGAAGAGTCCAATGGCTCGCATCAGGATTACTTTAACATCGAAATTAGTTCTTGACGAACTTCTTCACATTAGTCCCGTTCACTTCGCCGACGTAAATAGCGCCACTGGAATCAACCGTTACGGCCGTCGGATTGGCGAGCCCCTCAATCTTCTCCAGCACGTTGCCGTCTTTTGTGCCGGCAATCAGCAGGCAGTTATTCTCGGTTCCATCCACGACATAAATCAGGTTGCCCTTGATGAACAAGCCCCACGGCGTGCCAAAGTTGGTCCACTGATTCAGGAACTTGCCGGACTCATCGAAAATTTGGATGCGGTTGTTCGAGCGATCGGCGACGTAGACCCTTCCCTGTGAATCGATCGCAATACTATGAGGCACGTTGAACTGACCAGGATCGATCCCTTTGCCGCCCCACCATTTGATGAACTTGCCATCCTTTGAAAATTTCGCCACGCGCGTATTGGGACCTTCGCCGTCGGCGATGAAGATATCGCCGTTCTTCGCCACTGCAAGGTCAGCCATACCGTTGAAAGTGTCCTCGGAAGTGTTGTCGCCGGTGACGCCTTTCTTGCCCAGCGTCATTAACAGTTTTCCATCCAGGGTGAATTTGAACGCCTGCATGTCTCCGCGATCGGTAACCCAGACATACCCGGCCGGATCGACACGCAAAAAGTGCGTCGTCTTAAACATGCCCTGGCCCCACGACCGGAGAAATTTCCCGCGGCGGTCGAAGACCATGATCGGCATTGATTCGTTGCGATGCAACACGTACACATTGTCATGCGCGTCAACATCTACGCCGGTAGCGGCCCCCCACTTTGCGACGCCAGGCGGGAATTGGGCCCAATTTTCGACCAGGTGATAATGACTTTCCGCCGCTCGCACTGCCGTGGTGTGGATCGCGACCGCCGTTCCGAATGCCACTATACCTGCGGTAACCGATAAGAACTGTTTGAATGCGCCGGCCATATTGATTGCGAATATCGTATCAGATAAGTGTGGTTCAATCAGGCATTGTAGTGGCGCGAGCGGGTTTGGCGACGCGCCTGCCAGGCGCGGCGCAGCACACGGTTCGACCACATGATCGTGCCGGTTACAAACATGCCCGCGGGCGCCAGTCCGAATATCGCCCAAATCGCCTTGGTCGTCTGGTCACAGAGGCCGGGGCCCCTACAAGGAATCCCAATGCCGTTAATGCGGCCGAAGTGCAAGATGGCGACCCAATACAGGACCCGGTCGCTGAAACGTGTTCCGGCATTTGCGGTCGTGAGAGGCTCGAGCCGGTCGGCGAGGTCTTGAAATAGCTCGGGATTTGCCAGATAGACCCCACTTACCGCAAAAATCAAGGTGAATGCAAGGCTCCAGAAGCCGATCATACTGTGCA
The DNA here is from genome assembly GCA_035484655.1 of Bryobacteraceae bacterium. Classification (GTDB taxonomy): domain Bacteria; phylum Acidobacteriota; class Terriglobia; order Bryobacterales; family Bryobacteraceae; genus Palsa-89. Next base: position 4,400 of record DATHOT010000097.1, read on the forward strand.
AGTCCCAGGTCAGGCGCTTCCATCCCACCCCACGATGTAGTGATAGGCTGCGATGCCATGTCTTAATGCCAGGCCACCAGACCACCAGACCGGTCGTAGCAAGCGCGAGCACGGCGATTGCGCCAATGCCGTTCACTCTCCTGCCGGATTCTCCGGTAAGCAGATTGTCGTGCAGATCAAGCAGTTCTGACATAAGGCGAATGCCGGTAGGAACCGCTTGGCCAACATCCCTTCCGCTCCGAGGATCAAACAACCGCTTCTTGATCACATTGCCGCGCCGAAGCTGGACGTCCACGGCTTGATCGAGATCTTGGGCCCGGCCGAGTTTCACAACCCGGTAGCCTGGGTACAAGCGCGTGGCGGCCTCTGCGAGCTGGTGGTCAGTCAGTCGAGGTCCTGAACCTTTCGACATGATCGGCTCGGGCGTCGCCGCTCTGTAAAGCTCGTTTCGATAGACCAGCACGCTGCCGGTCAGGCTGATCATGAGAATGTAAAGTCCGACAGCGATGCCGCTCCATAAGTGCACCTGAAAGAGCGCCCGTCGTAACCAGATCTTCTGGGGCTGCCAAGCCCAGCGCTGCCACACTCGACTAGCATTGTCGACGCGCATTTACGTTACCATGCCATACCAATCGGTCTGCTGCGAATCAAATCGGAAGCGTTGCTCTCTCCAGAGCTTTCGCCCATTGGGTATTCGAGGGGAGCGCCCCAAGCCCAGACGCAAAGTATGCAGTAAGGCTTGGCTAAGTCTGTTCGCGCAAGACCGAGAGATGGAGCCCGGGTGCGAAGTTTGCTTTCGCGCGGTATTCAAAGCTACGCACCCGGCCAGGGGCCTTAAGTTCGCAGATTCCACACTGCACTCCTTCAGCAACGAAGCTCTTCCACGCTACTGGAATGGCTTCTCCGCGAGCCTGCGAGAAGAACTCGTCGATGCGCCGGCCTACTATTTCATTCCGTGGCAACCCAAGAATGTCTACTGCCGCTTCATTCACATCTACGAAGCAGCGATCGTCGTCCGCTACCAGAATCACGTCGAGCGCTGCCGCGGCCGCCTTGCCCAGAATTTGGCTGGCGACCGTGTCAGCGGCATCGCGGCGCGGCCAGCCGAGATCCAGGCATTGATGCTCAGCGATATGCTGCTCTAAGGCTTCCCAGGCCTTCTGGGATTCAACCCAGGCCGATTCGACAGCTCTCCAAGCCACGTCCTTCCGTTCATCCGTAAGACCCTTCAAGGCTTCCCGCCGAACACTGTACTCTGAAATGCTCCGGCTGTACTTCTCGACCAGGTCAATCCGCTCGCTGCACTCCTCCGGGTTCAAGAGCCCTCTTCTTTCGCCCCCATAAAATGTCTGTACAAACGATTCTAGCGAGGTTTTTCACGCTGCATCGGATTGACGGCAATGATCGCTGGCCGGACAGGCGGCTCTTTTCGAGCGGAACCGGTGTCTAATACGATATGATCTCTCGGCGATGGGTTGGGGTTCTCATTCTCGCTACTTGCGCAGCGGGCGCCGATTTTCCGCCCGAGTTCACGGCGGCCGGCGTGGCCCGCGGCACCAAGCCTGCCAGGATGATGGTACCCGGCACGTACCTGACAATCTACGGGACTCATCTGGGCCCGCCTCCAGGAAAATGCAGCGCGGTCATTGCAGCTTCCAACTGGCCTAGGGAATTCTGCGGTACCCAGATTTTCATCGGGGCCATTCCGACCGAAATTCTCTATGTTTCCGACAAGCAAATCAATTTCAAGGTGCCGCAAGATTCACCTAAAAACGGAATGGTGGAAATTAGAGTGGTCTACGATGGGCAGGTCAGCCGGCCGGTCGCAATGAAGGCTGGTTTCGAGCCGGCCACGGTTTCACTCGATGGGCCAGCGTACACGGACATGCCGATCTGGCTCAAGATCGACCTGCCATTTGAATTCACAGGCGTGGTTCGATATCCGTTCATACTAGGCCCAGCCGGATTTGGCTGCAATGAGGTTGAGGTACGGCGGGATGGCCACATGCTCCCCCTCTTGCCCGGCTCCGATTGGACGCGATATGGCGTGGTAATCGGTGGAAATATATGCGGATCGTATTCGCCAGCCGGAGACACTCAAACCGACCGTTTGCCGCTGCACCTGCTGTACCGCTTTGATGGACCGGGGATTTACGAAGTTCGATATACGCTTCGTAGCATGCCGGTCGGCGTCGCTCTGCCCCAGACAGCTTTCCGAATCCGCTCTGAGTGGACGCCCATCGAGGTGCTGGCCTCCAGGCCTGGTGAAAGGTCTGAATGGCTCCGTTCCATTCGCGATCGCGCGCCCAGCGACCCGTCCGAACTTCTGACCAACACGCTTCCTAGCCTTCTCGGCGTGCCCGACGACGCTTCGTTCGACATTGTCGCCGGCTATTTGTACCATGCCAACGCGGCAGTTCAACGATACACGTTGGACGGTCTGTCATATTGGCCGGACGAGTACACGTTACAAAAGCTACGGGGCCTGCAGCAAACGCGAGGACCGAGCGATGCCGTCACCCGCTACCTGGCCCGGCAGCGCGCGGCCCCAGACCGTCCTCGCTAGGCAACTACTGTTTGATGATCGTCCCGTCTTTCCGCCGGATCTCTCCCCATCCACCATTCAGCGTCTTCCGCTCACCCGTTTCACCGAAACCGAACGGATATTTCGCCGCCGCCTTCTCATCCACTTCGATACCCCAGCCCGGGGCCTCGTTCACATACCAGTAGCCTTCCTTCATCACCGGACAGCCCTGGAAAACTTCTTGCGTGCGTTCGTTGAACGCCGAATATTCCTGCACACCGAAATTTGGAGCCGTGACGTCGAGTGTGATCTGCGCCGCATGCCCGATCGGCGATACATCTCCCGGTCCATGCCAGGCGCTGCGCACGCCGAACTGCTCGGCGAAGGCAATGATCTTTCGCGCCGGCGACAATCCTCCACACTGCGAAACGTGAATACGGATGAAATCGATCAGCCGCTCGGTGATGAGCGGACGCCATTCATGCGGGCTATTGAACAGCTCGCCCATCGCGAGCTGCGTCGAGCACTGCTGGCGGATCAAGCGGAAATACGCAATGTCCTCGGGCGATAGCGCGTCTTCCATGAAAAACAAGTTGAATTTTTCAGCGTCCTTGGCAAAATGCACCGCCTGAATCGGCGCGACGCGCTCATGTACGTCATGCAGCAATTCGATATCGTCGCCCAGCGCCTTACGCGATTCCTCAAACAACTTCAGCGCCCGCCGGATATAGACCGCCGGCTCGAATACCGGACCGCTATGCAGTGCCTTCACCGCCGCATCGCCGCGGCTCGATCCATAACCGGCCATTCCCGGCACGCCCACTTGCACGCGGACAAAACGAAATCCCTGCTCGATCCACTTCTTCGCGTTCTCAATGGTCTGTGCGTACTCCGCGCCGTCAGCGTGGCCATAGCAATCCGCCGCTTCGCGCACCTTTCCCCCCAGCAGTTGATAGACCGGCATATTCGCCTGCCGCCCTTTGATATCCCATAGCGCCTGGTCCACGCCGCTGATCGCATTGTTTAACACCGGCCCGTTACGCCAATAAGAGCTGTTATAGTTCGCGTTCCAGATGTCTTCAATACGATCCGCCGGCTTGCCGATCAGAAACGGTTTCAAATATTTCTCGACCGCCGGAACCACCAGGTCGGCGCGTTGCGTGAACGTTCCGCAGCCATAGCCATATAGACCGTCCTGATCGGTGGTGATTTTCACCACCACCAACCGGAGCCCCGCGGGCGCGGTCGCGATCACGCTCACATCTTTGATCTTGGGCGACGGCAATCCCCGCACTGCCTTCGCAATTTTGTCCTGCGCTGCCAACTCCCGTTGGGCAAATCCAACAGCCCCCACCGAAAGCTTTAAGAGATCTCGCCGATTCAGCATGGTTCGTATGCTCCAACTACGATGTTGCCACTATCCGAATGATGTTTACGATAATACCCCACGCGAGGGAGGACGCGAGTCCCGCCTGCTGCGCCTTGTCCTCGAGCCAGTACCACTGCACCAAAGCCGCCAGTGAAATGGCGGGCTCGGGAATACCCATTTTCGAGTACAGCCGGTTGTCGATTATGTGCTGCGCCGCTCGACATGCCATTACTTCAAGCTCGTTGGTCGCGGACGCGCCCAGATCGCCACGGCGGTAACCAACGGCCCGGGTCCCTGTACGCGGGGCGTAGTCCGACAGCCTTTGCCATCAACGCACTCACTTACATTACAATCGAATGGTACCCGGTGCTTTTGTTCTTAGGAGAGCTGAGGAAGGGTAATGACAGCGCGACAGAAAGTTGCTCTAAGAGCTTTCGACGCATTCGTTGCCGCAGTTTTGGCAACGTCCTGCCTCGGCACGTCGGCTCAAACAGTCAAAGTGCCTATGGATCCTGGTGTGCGCGGCGGTGCGGCTGGTGCCGGCGGTCCTCTGCCAGGCCTTACCGCGGACGAAACTGCGTTCTTTAGAGATGGGCTATCCAGGTTCGCTGACATAGAGGTCGTCACGGGCGGCAATAACAATGGACTTGGGCCTCGCTTCAATTCCAATCAGTGCTTGTCTTGCCACTCGCATCCGGCTGGCGGCGGAACAAGCCCGGCCCGGAACCCTTTGATCGCGATTGCCACCCTCAATGGGGCAAGAAATGTCGTGCCATGGTTCATCACGCTAAATGGTCCCGTCCGTGAAGCACGTTTTAAGAGGAACTCCGATGGAACTAACGATGGCGAAGTGCACGACCTCTTCGTCATCACTGGCCGCACTGACGCGGCTGGCTGCAACGTCGTTCAACCCAACTTCATGCCGGCCGGAAATCCTTTGTCCGGGCAAGGGGGGAATCCGAACGTTATTTTCCGCATTCCGACGCCTATCTTTGGCGCGGGGCTTATCGAAGCCATCCCGGACTCGGCGATCCTCGCCAACATGAAGGCCAACGCGTCTCTGAAAGCTGGGTTAGGGATCTCCGGTCACGCCAACGCGCACCTGAGCGGCAATGCGAACTTCAGCGCCAACGACGGGACCATCACCCGCTTCGGATGGAAGGCACAAAACAAGTCCCTGATGATGTTCGCGGGCGAAGCGTATAACGTCGAGATGGGGATCACGAACCAACTTTTCCCCCAGGAGCGCGACGAGACTCCGGGCTGTCTCTTCAATGCCACGCCCGAGGATACAACCAACTTCACGCCTACGCCCGCTTCCAATACGGCGGTCCTCTCGGACATCGAGGCGTTTGCCGACTTCATGCGGATGCTGGCTCCGCCAACTCCGGCGCCTGACACGCCATCCATCGTGAATGGACGGGCCCTTTTCACAAAGACAGGTTGCGTACATTGCCACACGCCTTCGCTTACGACAGGTAGGATGATTGCCAGCGGCTCCTCGACGGTCCCGAGCGCCGCGCTTTCCAATAAGACTGCGAATCTCTTCTCCGACATCCTCGTCCACCACATGGGTAAAGGTCTTGCAGACGGCGTCACGCAAGGTGGCGCAGGCCCCGATGAGTTCCGGACAGCTCCGCTCTGGGGCGTCGGGAAACGCGTCTTTTTCCTGCATGACGGGCGGACCAGCAATCTGCTGGAGGCTATCGAAGCCCACAAGAGCCCCGACAGCGAGGCCAACCATGTCATCGACCGTTTCAATAAGCTAAAAGCTCAGGAGCGGCAAGACATCGTGAACTTCCTGCGCTCGCTCTAGTCTAGCTGTAGCCCAGAATAATCGTTTCGTCACTTGGACAGATAAGAAACGAAGCGTTCCATCAGCGATGGCTCGACGACAACGCCATCCAGGCTGCCAATCATATGCCGCAGCGTATAGTAGAGCGCCATCCAGGCGCCCGCTCCCGCCAGCAAGACTTTCGCTGTCTTGACCTTTTGCTTCGTGCTGCGAGGTGGGCTGTCTTTAGGCCGGCTCCGATACCGTAAAAAGATAACGGCAAAGCAAAGGCCCGCGCCCAGCAGAGTAATAGGCTGCATCTATAAAAGGATCGGACGCAGCTACAAATCGGTTCACGAATATAGGGCGATTGTTGACACGCTTCTCAGGGATACCCCTGGCGGCCGACTACGAACTGCTGGTCTTCTTCTTTACTTTTCTGGCGCCATTCTCGGTCGCGCCGGCGGCCTTGTGAACGCCTTTCTCGGTACCCTTCGCGACGGCCTTACCGGTGTGCTTTGCTGCTCGGCCGGTGTCTTTACCGGCATCTTTGACGTCGTGACCGGCCCGCTTTGCGTTATCCTTCGCGCCGTCTTGCGCCAGCGCTATACCGACGGTTAGAATCCCCGTTATAACTAATCCAAGTAATCTCTTCATGACTTACCTGAAGTGCAATCGCACTACCAACCTGTTTAGTCGAGTGTATTCAGCGCGAGGCTCGTGACCATCTCAGGGAATTTCTACGCTGCCCCCTTCGGCTAAGGTAGAATCCGCCGAACCGCCTCTAGCCCGCCCGCGCGCTGGATTCCAGGAACAAAGAACTGGTCGATGAAGTCCTGATCCCGCCCGTTGAACCCATCGGGTTTGCCTTCAACAGCAACTGGAACCGAGGCTGCGGCTGCCGCGAACTGCGCCCAAATTGCCGCTTTGCCCGACGCGACGATTCGAAGATCCCTGGCGCCTTCTTGCTTTAGATATGCCAGCGCAGTGAGAACGTCCTGCACGCGATTGGCGTCATCGCTACGGTTGAAAGTCAGAAAGTATGGTCCGGAGCGATCGCGCGCAGCAATCGCATCTCCGGTCTGGAAGACGGTGAGCAGGAGTGCGGAATTACCCGCGATTTTTCGCGCCGCCTCAGCGCCACCTGCATCGACCACCACTATCGACGGCACGCCGCTACCGAGCTGGATTCCGGATACCCGATCGCCCTTCCCTGCCCGGCTCAGCACAATCCGTTCACCGGCGCGTTCGCTGAGCACCCGCTCCGGCCATTCGGTCCCGAGCGCAAGACGTAACCGCTCGCGCAGAACAGCCGCGTCGCGCGTCTCATCGGTCTGTTTCTTCGACTCCGCGATCCACTGTTCTACCAATTGTTCATAGGTCAGCGCGTTCTTGGGCAACGACCGGCCTTGCCAGACCAGCATGTCCTGCAGCTTCTCGACGTGAACGCCACGGGCTTCCTGGACCTCTTTCGACTCGCCGAGAATTCGCTTTCCGAAAAAGCCGTACATCCTTTCGCGGCTGGCCTGGTTGTAGTTGTGCGGGGCGTCGATCTGCACCGTTTCAAGATTGTCCGTCTTGCCGTAGAGTTCGTAGATCGAGCGGACGCTGGGATATTCTTCGCGCGGGGTGTTCTTGGTCCAGTCCCCGGTTGCTGCCACCATGAGCATCGGCCGGGGCGCCATCATCGCGCCGATCTCGACGTTGAATGTGTCGAAGCGCAGCCCGGGGGCATTTTCGCACTGTCCCCCGCCCTGCATGATGGTCGAAATCATGTTCACCGGGGCATCGTACTTGACCCGGTCGTCGACCGCCCCCAGCAGAAACGTCTGAGTGCCTCCGCCCGACTCTCCGGTCACAGCCAGCCGTTGGGGATCGACGTCCGCCAGCGATTCCAGAAAATCAAGCGCACGAATCGAATTCCACAATTGCAATCCCAGCGGTCCGAAGCCCCACAATTGCTCGCGTGGACTGCCGAAATCGTGCGGCGTCTGGATGGTGTCGTTGTAACCGACCATGTCGTAAGAAAAAGCCACGAATCCTTGCTTGGCGAGATTTATACACCGCAGTGGGACCGAGATGAGCGGCTGATGCTCCAACCGGCCGTAGTCCCAATGGCCATGCGGAGCCAGCACTCCCGGAAATTTTCCCGCACGCCCGCGCGGCCGATAAAGGTTGCCGCACAGATAATATCCGGGAAGCGTCTCCAAGTGGACTTTCTCGATCGAATAATCACTGTGTTCGATGCGCCCGAAGATGACCGGATTGAGCGGGTTCTTCGTCGGGCTGGGAATTAGCCCCGCCGCGAAGAGAATCTGAGCCCGCAGCTTGGCCTTATGCGCCTCCCACTCAGCCAGTGTCCGATAGGCCGGCATGGTGAAGTGCGTGTTGGTATTCGGCACGTTGACATTGCGCGAGTCTTCCTGAGGAATTTGCGCCATCAGGCAGAATGCCGAGCCGGTGAGAGAACCCAGCAACCAAAGAAAGCGAAATTTGAAGTGCGTGGACACATCCATCTCCTCTTAACGAATCGTCACATTGAGTAAAACCAGCCAATACTGAACCGATTGCAGCCCGAAGCCGGTAATGATCAAGCCAACTCCGAACACTCCCATAGTCTTTTCGCGCACATGATCGGCGGTCCATTCGACGAAAGGCGTGCAGGCGCCCGCGAGCGCCGTGACCACTCCAATAGCTAGCCCCGCTTTCAGCCCGACTGCGATCGCGTGTTCGCGTTGCCCTGCCACCAGGCTGCTGACATAGCCGGTTACCGCGTATCCAACCGTGCGGTTTACCGCCGCGAGAAGTTGATATTTGCTCAGACGCGGCCGGGTGGCCGGCTGGTAGTCGATGGTCGGCCGAATACCGGCTCGATACGCAACCACCTGTCCGACCGTGCTGAACGCTGCAAACGTAGCCCCAAATGCCCCTCCATATAAGTATGCCGCGCCCAAACCGAAGCCGGCCCCGCGAATAGCGCTCATCGCCAGGTCATACCAGAATCCGGGCTTCGGCCCGCCCCTCGAAGCGCGGGAATATTCCCATGCGAGCGTGATGCCATGCGCGACACCGCTCGCCATTCCGAACACCGGCCCAAGGGCCAGACCGTACCCGCCTCCAAACAGCGCACCGTAGGTGACGCCTCTGGTGAGCGTCCGCAGTGGTCCGTGTTCTCCACCCAAGAGATCATAGGCGAGATATAAGGCACCGAGCACGTCCAGTGAACTGCCAACTATGCTGATCAGCGCGACCGTGTGCTTGTCGATGATCATGGAATCTCGGCAAATTGGCCGTTGTTGAGGACCAGAAACGACGGGTCCTGCGCGCAAGCGATGAGCTGTTTCTTCGGGGCGTCGATGCCCTCATCCGTTAGCTGGAAAGTTCCATGGTGGATCGCGACGCTGGTCTCGGCGCCCAAAATCTTATGGGCTTTCACCGCCTCATCGGGAGCCATATGTATCGGCGACATAAACCAGCGTGGTTCATACGCTCCGATCGGCAATAACGCGAGGTGCGGCGATCCAAACCTTTCCCGAATCTGGGCGAAATGACCTCCGAACGCTGTGTCTCCTGCGAAATATATCCGCCGTTCCGGCCATTCGATCAGATACCCGCACCATAGGGTCTTATTGCCGTCGAAAATTCCCCGGCTTGAGAAATGCATAGCCGGGACCGAGTGGACGATAGCACCCGCAAGCGGCCCGGTGAATGAAAAGGATTCGCCCCAATCGAGCTCGTGCGCGGGTCCTATCTTCTCCGACCGAAGCAGCGCAGCCACGCGAATCGGAACGATAAAGGTCGACTCTCCGCGTGCCGCCAGCCGGCGCAGCGTCGGCCGGTCCAGATGATCGTAATGATTGTGGCTGATGAGCACGATGTCGATGCGCGGCAGATCCTCCCAGGATACTCCCGGTTTTCTGTGCCGCCGTGGACCTGTCCAGGACAAAGGGCTCGCCCGCTCGGACCAGATTGGATCCGTCAAAATGTTGGCCCCTGCGTGTTGAAGGAGCACGGTCGAGTGGTTCACTAAAGTGATTCGCAGTCCGCTGCCTTCCACACGGCCGGGCGGCAGGGATTGCTCGACGTCCGGAATAAAACTGGGCGATGGTTCCGGCCGGCTGGTTAGCTTCCATCGGAGGAGATCATAAAACCTGCGCACCTGCGGAGCATCTGGATTGTAGAAGCGCTTGCCGTCAAAGTGCTTTGGAAATCCCCGATCGCCGGCGCCCTCAGACATGCATCAACGTTACTAAAATAGTTTGGCGATCGACCGCCGCAGTTCCCGAAAAATCTGGTCGGGAGTTTTTGTGGCGTCAATGATGACAAAGTCATATCGCTTCGCCATGCGGTCCAAAGCCCGAATCACGCGCGTTTGATAGCGGACGAAACTGTCGTGCATGTCGGCTCCAAAGCGCATGTCCATGCCGCTTTCCCAATGATCGAACGCGCCCCGGCCCAGCACGACGCGAGTAAGCAGCTCGCGAACATCCGCGCGCAGATAATAAATAGCATGTGGTACCAGCGCGAATCCGGCCACGCGCTCGATCCAGGTGCGGTCTTCCCCGCGGGCGATGGCGCGGGCCATCAGGGAAAAGATGTAGCGATCGGTGAGGACCACGAAACCGGCGCGCAACGCGGGGATAATCTCGTTCTCCATCCGGTCGGCGAAATCGGTGGCATAATACAGGGTCATCGTAATCGGGCCGAGGGTATTTCCTTTCTTGGCCTGCGAAATGCCCTTGCCGGCCAACGCGCCTCGCGCCAGCCCCGTATCCAGGACGGCGTGGCCCTGGTGCTCCAGCCAGGTTCGGAGCCGCGCTACCTGAGTGGATCGCCCCACCGAATCCGGGCCTTCGATGACGATTAACCTGCCTTGTAAGTCATCCCGGTCGACGCCGGCCAGTGACTCGCTATAAAATTCGAGCGGCGGCTTTCGCAGCATCGATGTCTCCCTGGGAAGCTCTCAGCAGGTGGCCGTTGTGCAGGTTTTCACCTAATTCGCGCGTTGCGATCTCGCGCATCTGCTGCTGCTGCTCTTCGATCGAGCCGGTGGCATCGATCACATGGAATCCGACTTCATCGATCATGGCTTCGTATTCGTCCAAAATGCGCCCCTGAAACAAACGGAAACTCTCCTGCACGTTGCCGCTGAGCCCCAGATCCATGCCGGCTTCGTAGTATTTGATGGCATCCCGGCCGCCCAGGATCCTTCCGATCGCCACCTCCAGCGGTACGCGGAAATAGAAGGCCAGGTTCGGCCGCACTGCGAATCGATAGAGGTTTCGCACCCACCGCCGGCTTACACCCCGCACCACATCGCGGGCAAACGCGGTATAGGCATAGCGGTCCGCGCACACCACCGCGCCGGCCTTGAGCAAGGGCGTGATGTAACGTTCCAGCCGGTCGGCGAAATCGGTGGCATGGATCAAGCTGAACGTCACCGGCGTGAACATGTTCTTCTTCTTGCCGCGCTTAGTGGTCTCGCGGACCAGCGGCGACGAGTTCCACTCGCTGAACGCGACCGCGATCCGCTGCGAGCGCAACCATTGGCTCAATAAGGATAGCTGCGTGGACTTGCCGGAGCCGTCAATGCCTTCCACGACGATGAGTTTGCCGCGGTGGCGATTCGGAACCAGGACTGGCATAGGGGGAGACGGAACCTTATTATAACGATTGTTCACTGCTTCCCGTGGCGCTCCGACTCTATTAAAGGTGTAAAATCACTTTGACCCTTCATGAGAAGTTGTCGTGCATTCATTCCTTTGGCATTGGCACTCGGCCAGGTTCTTCACGGCCAGGTGCCCGCCAAAGTCGATTTCGCTCGCGACGTTCAACCTATTTTCAAGACTTATTGCATCGGCTGCCACGGACCGTCTCAGCAAATGAACGGCCTAAGGCTTGACCGGCGGCACGATGCCATGCGGGGCGGTACTATCCCGGTGATTGGCCCGGAAAACGCGGCCGCCAGCCGGCTCTATCTCCGGCTGATTGGCAGCCAATATGGACTCCAGATGCCGCCCACTGGAGCTTTGAGCGCCGAACAGATCGGCACTATCAAGGCCTGGATCGATCAGGGCGCGCAATGGCCCGATGAGGTTTCCGGAGAAACTCCTCCCGCGCCTCCCGACCCCAAGGCTGCGCCAATATTGGACGCGCTACGCAACGGCGATCGCCAGGCTCTTCAGAAGCTGCTCAAGTCTGATCCCCAGGCCGCGAACCGGAAAGGCGTAGGCGGTTCCACCCCCCTGATGTATGCAGCGCTGTATGGAGACGCGACAGCTGTGCGGCTTCTGCTCGCGAGCGGGGCGAATCCAAACTTCCGGAACGACGCCGGCGCGACAGCTCTCATGTGGGCCGCGGACGATGCGGAAAAGACGCGACTGTTGCTGGAAAATGGAGCCGACGCCAATGCGCGTTCCGACGACGGCCGCACGCCGTTGATAATCGCTGCCGATCAATATGGCGCCAGCCCGGTGGTCAAGCTGCTGCTGGATCATGGCGCCAAGTCGTCCGCCAAGGCTACGGAAAACGGCGTTGGTGGAGTAAGTCCGCTGGCTGCGGCGGCCCGCGCGGGCGATGAGGCGACCATGCGCCTACTGATCGAGCACGGCGCCAGCGTCAAAGATGCCGGTCCACAGGGACTGTACCTCGCTCTGCACTCCAACTGCGCCGCGTGTCGTGACCTGATGCTCCAGTCTGCCGATCGCAGTTTTCTGAGTGTCGCCATGCTGATGAACAGTCCGCCGCGCGGCGATGCGTTGGATGTCAAAATGCTCCTCCATCGTGGCGCGGACGCGAACGCTACTGATCGCGATGGCCACACGATCCTGATGCTGGCGGCCAGTTCTGACGCTCTTCCCATCGACGGAGTCCGGGCGCTGCTCGAACATGGCGCTGATATCCATGCCAAGGCTGCGCAGGGCGAAACTGCGCTCGACTTTGCGAAGCTGCGCGGCAGCACTCCGGTTGTCGACTTGCTGGTTAAGGCCGGCGCAAGAGAGACCGGCATGCCCGCTGGGCCAACCGCTAGACCCGCGCCCGCCGCTTCTCCGCGCGCCGCTGTCGCACGGAGCCTTCCGCTTCTACAGCGAACCGACGTGACTTTCCTGCGGAAGGCCGGCTGCGTTTCCTGCCACAACAATTCTCTTACCACCATGGCTGTCGCCAGAGCCCGCGGCAACGGAATTCCAGTCGACGATGACATCGCGCGCAAACAGTTGGCAACCGTTGGCAGCTACATCGAGACTTGGCGCGAGCGCGTTTTGCAGGGGGAAGGCATTCCAGGCCTGTCCGACACCATCAGCTACATTCTCCTCGGAATGGCCGCCGAAAATTATCCGCCCGATCGCGCCACCGATGCTTTAGCCCGCTATCTGAAGGGCCGGCAATCTCCCGACGGGCGCTGGAGAATCAGAGACCATCGCCCGCCACTGGAAACCAGCGATATTTCTGACACAGCGATCTCGCTGCGTGCAATTCAGGTGTACGGTCTAAAAGCGCAGCGGCAAGAGTACGGGAAAGCCGTCCAGCTGGGCGTTCGGTGGCTTGAGAATGCTCAGCCGGAAAGCATGGAAGATCGCGCATTTCAGTTGCTGGGCCTGACTTGGGCCGGCGGGAATAAAGAAAGCATCCGAAAGGCGGCGCGCGCCCTGCTAGCCGAACAACGATCCAACGGCGGGTGGGCTCAGATTCCAACGCTCGAGAGCGACGCTTATGCTACCGGCCAGGCCTTGGTGGCGTTGCAGGATTCCGGTGCGCTCGGCGCCTCCGACCCGGCGTATAAACGCGGCATTCAATTCCTGATGAGCACACAGTTCGAAGATGGTTCTTGGTATGTGCGAAGCCGCGATATCGCGATCATGCCCTTCTTCGAGAGCGATTTTCCCTATGGCCGCGACCAATGGATTTCCGTCGCGGGCACCAATTGGGCAACCATGGCTCTGGCATCTGCTCATTAGCGCCTCTTTGTTACATCTCGATAACAACAGCGGCTCACGATACCATGAAAACGTATGCCTCGCTATGCCGCCGTCGACATCGGGACCAACTCGGTTCGAATGTTGACTGCTGAAACTGCCCCCGGCAGGGCTACCCGCATCCTGGCTGCGGAACGGGAAGTAACGCGCTTGGGCGCGGGCGTTTTTCTAAATGGCCGAATCGCGCCCGAAGCCATCAATCTGGTTTGCGAAGACCTCGCGCGGATGGCCCAGGTCTACCGCAAGCTGGATGTGGTCGGAGTGCGAGCGGTAGCCACCAGCGCGGTGCGGGACGCGAGCAATCAGCAGGAATTTCTGGATAGAGCTTCGGACGTGCTAGGCACTCCAGTGGAGATCATTTCCGGACAGGAGGAAGCGCGCCTGATTCACTTGGGCGTCGAGGCCCGGTGGCCGCAGCCGGACAAGCGCGTGTTGATCGTCGATGTCGGTGGCGGCAGCGCGGAAGTGATCCTGGCCGACCACGGTTCTCTTTCAGAGGCCTTTTCCAAACCGTTAGGCTCGGTTCGTCTGACCGAAGTTTTTCTGAAAAGCGATCCGCCCGCGCCCTTGGAACTGCATCGCATGAACGAGTACATCGAGGAGAAGCTGGCGACTCCGCTGCGTAAGCTCGGCGCAGGACCGTTCGCTCGTGTGATCGCGACTTCGGCGACGGCAGCCGCCATCGTGTGCGCCGTGAACCGCGTGCGGCGCTCGCGCCGGGACGAGGCCGACCG
>DATHOT010000098.1:0-4688 GCA_035484655.1 Bryobacteraceae bacterium
TCCCGTGGATGCCGCCACGTACAGCTTCGGAAACTCCCGGCGCTTGGTCTGGCCGGCGAACAGAATCTGCTTGCCATCGGGTGACCAGCGCGGCAGATTGTCATCGAAGGCGTGGTCGGAAATCTTGGTGAGCGCGCCGCCGTCGGCCGAGATCACCCAGACATCTTTGTTGTGGCTGTCATCGTACTCGCGGCCGGACCGGTCGGACACAAAGGCGATGCGCGAGCCATCGGGCGACCACTGCGGGTCGGTATCGTTCCAATCGTCGCCGGAAGTGATCTGCTTGTCCTTGCCACCCGCTGCCTCGATCACCCAGAGATGGCTGCGCTTGTCGTCGAACCAACCGGTGTCGTTGAATTTGTAGGAGATGTGCTTGTAGTGCCGGACATCGCTCTTGCGCGCGCTGGGCGCTACCTCATCGCTGGGACCGAGGCGGCTCACTGCCACGAAGCGCTTGCCGTCGGGTGACCATTGAAACGCGTTCACGCCGTTCTTCAGATGGCTGACTACTTGTGCCTCGCCGCCGTCCATGTGCAGGATGCAGATCTGCGGACGCGCAGCTTCTGCCGCCGCGCCTGACGCGCTTTCACCAGCCGCCGCGTTGCGCGTCGACAGAAAGGCCAGTTCCGATCCGTCCGGACTCCAGCGCGGCGCGTTCGAATTGACGCCCTCGGCGGTGAGCCGGCGCGGCGCGGATCGGCCATCCGTATCCACGAGCCAGATGGATGAAACACGGCGATTCCTCTGCTGGTCGATCACCGTGACGACGTAGGCCACCTGTTTTCCATCCGGCGAAATGTGCGCGTCGCCCGGAAAACGGAAAGCGAAATAGTCTTCCGCGGTTACACCGCGATTGCCGAGAGCCGGAGCGGCCAGCGCCACCGCGACCAGGAGAGAAAGGAACAGGCGATTTCGTTGTAAATACATAACTGGGTTCCAGTTTATCGCACCGGTTCGGCTGGACGCCCCAAACCTTATGTCAATCGGGTTGGGAGTATGATTTAGTGATCCATGAATTCCCGCCGCGATTTCTTGAAAGCGATGGCTGTGGCCGGTGTAGGCGGTATGCTGCCAATCAACGGACAGCCTTCTCGCATCGACGCAGGCCGGATCGACGTGCACCATCACATGCAGCCGCCGTTCTACGTAAACGCCATGCAGGATGAGCTGAAGCGCAGCAATTTCACCGCCCGCCCGTGGACGCCGGCCGTTTCGCTCGACGCCATGGACAAACACGGCATCGCGACTGCCATGCTCTCGCCGGTGCAGCGCGTGGTGGCCGATTCCATGAGCGACCGCAGCGAGCGCGCCCGCAGCCTCACGCGGCAGAGCAACGAATTCGGAGCGCAGGTGGTGAGAGACCATCCTGGACGCTTCGGCCTGTTCGCCGCGCTACCACTGCCCGATCAGGACGGAAGTTTGAAGGAAATCGAGTACGCCTATGATACGCTCAAGTGCGATGGAATCACACTATGGACCAGCTACCTCGACAAATGGCCGGGCGATCCGGCGTTCGAGCGCGCTTTCGCGGAGCTCAATCGGCGCAACGCGGTGATTTTTTTCCATCCCGCCACCGCTTCCTGCTGCCGCAATTTGATCCCCGGCCTTCAGGTGGCGGGGATGATCGAATACGATCTGGACACTGCCCGCGCGGCCGAAAGCCTGCTGGTGAACGGCACGCCCGCGCGCTTCCCCAACATCCGCTTTATTTTTTCGCACTCCGGCGGCGCGATCACCGTGCTAGCCGCCCGCATGATCGATGACTATCCAAAAAACCGCCTGAGCCAGTTGCCCAATGGCGTCGAGTATGAATTCAAAAAGTTCTATTACGAGGTCGCGCACGCCAGTAAAGCGCCGGCGCTGGACGCTCTCAAAGATGTAGCGCCAGTCTCCCAGATCCTGTTCGGGGCCGACGTTCCGATCCGCGGTTACGAGCTGACTATCGAGGGACTGGCGGAATACCGCGGATTCTCCGAGGCCGATTGGCGTGCCATCAATCGAGGGAATGCGGAGCGGTTGTTCCCGCGGCTGAGAGCCTGACCGCCGGAAACGCGACGCCAGCGGCAGGCCTTTGTAAAGTTGTGTGAGATCGCCATGCACACGGAATCGGGGCGGAACTTGAACTCGAATCCCGACGCCCAAACGGGTTTATACAAACGCGCCGGTCCGCGAACGCTCTGGATCTTTCCAGTCATCGAATCCGAATCGTCATGGTACTTTCGCTCGGCGCCGCGCTCGCGGCGGATGCGGGGGCGCAGGAGTATACGATCAGCACGGTAGCTGGGAACGGCACCGCAAGCTTTTCGGGTGACGCCGGGGCAGCGACGGCCGCCACCTTGAACGGGCCGGTTGGAGTGGCACTGGATGCCGCAAACAACCTTTACATTGCGGATGTGAACAATGAACGGATCCGGTTAATCTCCGGTGGCAACATTTCTACACTCGCAGGCAATGGAACAATCGGTTACGCCGGCGACGGCGCCGTTGCGACCAGGGCCGAGATGTTTGTCCGCATGGTCGCGCCGGGAGGAAACAAGTTGCCAGCCGGCCATGCCATACAATGCTGGCATAGCGATATGCCATGTATTTATGCCATTATGGAGCCTGGAGCAAGACATGAAGAACTTCCACCTTCCCCTGCCGGAGCACACCTACCTCCAACTCAGGGCAGAGGCCGAACGAACCCAAGTGCCTGCGACCACGCTCGCACGAGAGGCCATCGATTCGTGGCTATCGCATCAGGCGCGAAAAGCCAGGCGCGAGGCCATCATGGCATACGCAGCTGAACTGGCTGGTACGGACCTGGATCTGGACCATAACTTGGAGTCTGCTGGAATCGAGCATCTCGTGAAGGCCGGCACAGTACGAAAATGAATCGCGGTGATGTTTATTGGGCCGATCTTAATCCAAGATCAGGTTCCGAACAGAGCGGACGCCGTCCTGTTGTGGTCTTGTCTCACGACGGCTTCAACCAAACGCCTGGGTGGAGGTCGATCATTGTAGTTCCCATCTCAACCTCCTCATCGCAAGGCAAGCGCGGCCCTACCGTCATTGAGATTTCAAGTGGGACTGCCGGTTTGCCGAAGACGAGCTTTGCAGTTTGTCATAAGGTGACCACGTTGGACCGAGCCAAACTTTCCAAGCGACTCGGCAGTCTCCCGACCGAGCCCCTGCGTGAGATCGAGAAGGGGTTGAAGGCGGCGATGGATCTCGACTGATCGTCTCCCTTGCATCGAAACCGGTCTGTCAACACATCAGGTCCGCAGTTTGAAAGGTGAGTTCCTGGGTGCCCATGTTGGACGGTGGCTCCCCACGTTGGACACGTTTCGAACTTTGCGGCCTGAAATGCGATCCGCTCGAACCAGTCCAACTTCTTTCAGGCCAAGGGCGGGCGCGCAGGATTGGCGCCCCTCATCCAGACTGGGTACCCAGCTGAGATCCTTCTCGAATCCTTCAGACCGAGCATCTTCGAGCAGAGAATCCAGTGAGGACCGTAAACTCCGCGCCGTCTGGGGAAGCTATCTATCCGAGTGACCGAGAACTTGGAGTGTGCCGAAACGTTTCTTGACTGCACAACCCCCGAAGCTTCAACCCCAAGAAAGATCAAGTTTGGGAAGGACATCTGGGCTGGTCAAGATGTATTCATGGCGGTCAAGCTTCGTCCCGTCGAGGCACCGTGTCGCCGCTTGACGGGCGACGCGAAGCTTCTGAAAGCCCAGTTTCTCCACAATGCGGCGGCTAGCGTCGTTGCCGTCGAAGAACCCGATGCTGATCGCCTTAGCGCCAAGATGGCTGAATGCGTAACGAATAGCGGCGTTTGCTGCCTCGGTCGCCATGCCCTGTCCGGCATATTTCCGCGCCACCCAATAACCGGTCTCATAGACGTCCGGCTCGTCGGTGAGATCCAATGCGGTTCGGACGACGAAATCCCCGTTGATCCTGTGGAATCCTGCCAATGCGATACCTGCTTGACTCTGGAAGTTCATCACCCGTCGAATGGACTGTTCCAGTGCTTGCCGCGATCGTTGGTTGTCGAACGCCCAAGCCATCCAAAGCTGCAAATCATTCCAGGTATCTTCCTTGGCGGCCTGAATAGCATCCAGATCGTCCAGCGTTGGCGGACGCAATACTAGACGCGCCGTCACGATGGGCATTAAGTGGCGCATAGCGCTCAACTGCAATGATAGCTGTCTGGGTGAAGGTACGGCCATCGCGCGGGCACAGTTTGACCGAGTTCGGACAGTAGCCGGAAGTGCCCAGCGTTTACCGACTCCCTTGTTCCTGTCGGAATGTGCGCCGGCCCAGAAGTTGGCTTCATCGCGATGGAGAGATCAGTTACATCTTGGGGCTGGCTACCGAAGGTCTGAAGAAAGGCTAGACCCAGTCTTTGTTCTCAAAGGCCAGCGAGGATTCGACCCCGAATACAAACGACTTGGCTCTATCGCACGCCCGAGCGTCTACTGGAATGAACGCGATTGTCCGGCTCGACACATAGGTAACAGAACGTACCGGAGACTTAGGTTACACTTTTTTCCTCTGGAAGGGTGCGGACTCCCCACCATTTGTCAAGTGTTTTTTGAAGGGTTGGTACCCTTCAGAGTGGCTTCCAAGCGCGGCAAGCCTTAAGCTGACGGGGATCCGACCGACTGGCGTCGCGCTGGATCGTAAGTCGTGCGCGACCTCAACAT
>DATHOT010000099.1:0-12797 GCA_035484655.1 Bryobacteraceae bacterium
TCTGGAACCAACCAGCTTCACGGCACAGCCTACGAGTTTGTTCGAAACACCGACTTAAACGCCGGAGGATTTGAATTCGCGCAACCGTATTTCAAGCCGCCGTTGCAGCGCAATCAGTTTGGCGCGAGCATTGGCGGACCATTCATCAAGAACAAGCTGTTCTTCTTTGGCGATTATGAAGGGTATCGCCAATTGCAGCACAACCCTAACTTCGACTCGATTCCGAGTCTCGCTGAGCGCGGCGGCGTCCTGCCGGTTACGGTGGTCGATCCCTTGACAAAAGTTGTGTATCCGGCCGGTACGGCGATCCCGATTCAAAGCCTGAATCCTTTCGCTGCCGCCGTATTGAACGCTCTGCCGGCTACGAACGGCCCCGGCGTCTCCAACAACTACCAGACGCTGCTGCTTTATCGAGACTACAGCGATAAGTACGACGCGAAGCTGGATGGCCAGATTAACGACCGCATGAACATGTTCCTGCGCTGGAGCCAGCGCAAAGATATCTACTTCCAGCAGCCCAGCATGCCGGGATTTGCGGGCGGGGATGGGAACGGCTTCATCCATGCAATCCAACAAAACGCTTCCTGGGGCTACACCTGGACCGTGAATGCCAGTTCGATCCTCGAAGTTCGGCTAGGCTTTACTCACGTCCTGGGCGGGAAGGAACCGCCCAACCTGGGAGGCCCTAGCCTGCAGGATCTTTTCGGCATACAGGGCCTTCCAACGACGCCCAACATCGCCGGTGGATTGAATAGCCAAACCGTCAGCGGCTTCACGGCGTTCGGCCGTCAAACCAGCAATCCCCAGTTCCAAAATCCGACGTCCTGGGACCCAAAAGTGAATTTCTCGAAGAGCTTCGGCCGCCATTCGCTCAAGATGGGTTATGAGTACATGCTCATTCACACCGAGGTTCTGGATACGAATCCGCTGTACGGTCAAGACACCTACAACGGCCAGTTCAGCAAGCCCACCTGCGCTCTACTGGGACAGCCTTCCACTTGTTCGATAGCGAGCGACGCGACCAGCTACAACCTTGCAGACTTCATCTTCGGCACCCCGGCCATCATTTCCCAAGGCAGTTATCTGGTAATCAACCTCCGCCAGTATGTGCACTCGCTCTTTATTCAGGACGATTGGCGTGTTACACCGAAGCTCACCGTAAATCTCGGCCTGCGCTGGGACTTCGCAACCCCACTCTACGAGCGCGACAACAACTATTCCAACTTCAACCCCACCACGGACACGATGGTGAAGGCCACGGGCGGAAGTCTGTATAACCGCAGTTTGGTGCATCCCGACTACAAGGACTTCGGGCCGCGTGTTGGCTGGGCGTACAGTATCGACCCTAAAACCGTGGTTCGTGGCGGATACGGGATCAGCTACTCGTTCTTCAATCGGCCCGGCAGCGCTATGGAAGGCATTAACGCGCCGCAAGCTCTCTTTGGAACTTTTAGTCAAAGCATTCCCGCTGGAGGTCCGGTGCCCGCCGGTTTCCTTACCACCGTCAACAGCTTCACCACCGGTATTGCCAATCCTTCCGCCTTCAACCCGGCTAACTCGAACGTCGCATACATCCCGGCAAACATGCGTTGGCCGTACACGCAGAACTGGTTTCTCTCCGTGCAGCGCGAAGTCGCCAGGAATACCGTCGTGGAGTTAGCATACAACGGAAACCACAGCCTGAGGCTTCCGATCCTCGGCGACTACAACCAGGCCGTACCGAGCCCGCCCGGGCAGACGCTGCCACTGGCCGCGCGTCGACCCATTCCAACCTTCGGTCCGATCACCTGGGTCGATCCGGCAGGCAACAACAACTATAACGGGCTCATAGCCCGCGTGGAGCATCGTTTTGCGCAGGGCTTGTACCTCCTCAACACGTTCGCCTGGGGTCACGCGATGGGAGACTCTGAACAGGCACTCGAATACTTTCCCACTCCGGGTTTTGGAGCGAACCCGCAAAATATTCATAATCTGGCTGCCGAGTTCGGACCTACCAGTTACGACATCAAATTGAATAACGTCACGAGCGTGGTGTATCAGCTTCCATTCGGCAAGGGACGGCAGTTCGGCTCCAATTGGAACCCGGTGCTGGATGCTGTGGCCGGTGGATGGGAACTAAACGGTATCAATACCGCCCATACCGGGCAACCGATTGACGTCGCCTATTACACCACCCCCGCGGCAATCGATGTCACTGGACTTCAAAACGATTATCGCGGCCAAGCAGAGATCCGCCCAAATGTATCCGGTAGCGGGATCAGCCAGAGCACATCGGCGATGATCAACAATTATTTCGCCGGTTATACCTTCACCCAGCCTACGCCCCAAGCGCCTTTCGGCAATCTGGGACGCAACGCATTCCGCGCTCCCAGCTTCGAGCAGTGGGACTTGTCCGTGGATAAGAACTTCCGGATCCACGAGCGTATAAACCTGCAATTCCGGTCGGAATTCTTTAACATCCTGAATCACACCAACTTCTTACTTCCGGACCCCCGGGTCAGCGACGGCGCAGCGTTTGGAACGATTCGGACGACGTATCCGCCCCGGCAGATCCAGTTAGCGCTGAAGCTTCTGTTTTAGATTGAATGATTTAAAAATAATCTGAGAGAAAAGAGCGCACCCCAGTACTAGTAGTACGTCACCCTTGGAGGAACGCATGGGGAAGCTTTTCAACGTGCACCCGTCCGACGACCAGTTGGACCTTTATTTGGTGGGTCATCTATCACTTGCGCATGAGCAAATCATAGAAGAGCACTACCTCGATTGTACTGTTTGCCTGGACCGGCTCTCTTCTGTATCGGAGTTCATTGCGGTTCTGAAGGCCGCCGTCGAGTTCGATTCTTTTCCATCCCACGCAATTCATCCATCCCACCCAATTCATCCGTCCCACGCAATTCATCCGTCCCACGCAATTCATCGGAAGCCCGCGCGATTTGCCGCTGTGTTACTAATTGCCGCCGGGACCGCTCTGGTATGCAACGCGCCCGCGCCATCGCGCGATTCGCCGCCGATGTTGGCAGACCTAAGCACACTGAAGCCGTTAAAAATCCAACCGCAAGCACGAAGCGTCCGGTCTCCGACTCGGGTTCGTCATTGGCGCGCGCATCGCGTTTTTCAACCGCCCCCCGAACGAGCGCCGCCGCTCGTTGCGGACATAGTGCTCGATATCCCGGATGATTTGATTATTCCGAACGAATGGATGGGGGAGCAGATATCTCCTTTGATGGTTCAGCAGTCGGAGCCGCCTCCCTTACCACCGTTCCAAGCGAAGCCGCGTTGGTTTCGGCGAGTACTGGCGGCGGTGCGAAAGGGTTTCGAGCCGCAGAGGTGGTGATTCAACAGCCGGCGATTATCGCACTGACACTGTCGCCGAGTTACTGGCAATACTGTTCTGACTTACAACGATTGGTAAGTCAGCGCTCGGGGCGCCGGCGGGAATCTGCACGTTGACCTGATAGAGCCCGACTCCTCCGGGCGTCAAGCCGGAGAAGGATACATTGGCGGGTGCACCACCGATAGTAACCTGAGGCCGAATTGCCGTTAGGGCCAGCGGTGAGCCTGGAGCCAGCAGGCCGGTCGGAACAGGCGGATTGGTTGCGCCCATGCCGGTCAAATACAGCATGATAACGTCGCCGGGGTGGGCCGGGTTCTGTGCATTAATGAGATGGAAGTTCACATCCTGAGCGATGACTGTGCCGTCTGAATATGCGGCCAGGACCGGTTGGACGGCCGTGGTGTTGATCGGCTCAGGCTTCGAATAGACTCCGTTGTTGTTGACGATCACCTGGTACTGTCGATTGGCCTGGAGCTCTGCGGGGATTTGCAAATTGATCTGCCCGGCGCTCAAGTAAGCGATCGGCGCAGCCAAGCCGCCGACTGTTACCGAAACGCCATTCACTACGGTAGAGAGGGCTCCGTTCGCTACGGTCCCGTAAGCCGTCCCGGGTGAAAGCGAGGCGCCGAAAAGCTGAACCACAGCGGCCGGTGCGACGGGAAATCCCCCGGAAGAAATGAAACTGTTGATCAGGCCCCCCGAAGCGATCACGGGCAAGTTGTCGGTCACAACCGCGCCGATAACCTCCGTGGAAGCCGGTT
The DNA here is from genome assembly GCA_035484655.1 of Bryobacteraceae bacterium. Taxonomy (GTDB): domain Bacteria; phylum Acidobacteriota; class Terriglobia; order Bryobacterales; family Bryobacteraceae; genus Palsa-89. The sequence goes on from DATHOT010000099.1 coordinate 4,096, forward strand.
GTAAGGGTGGCGCGAAGCCCTGGAAGGCGATGCTGAGGTTGCCGCCGGGCAGCGAATTGGAGGGATGCAAAGGGGTCCAGGTGTGCACATAATGTCCATTGCCAATTCCTATCAATTCAACTCCTGGCTCGCCATTCGAGAATGTCGCACTCACTGCTCCATTCACGATCGGGTTTCCGCAGTCGTCGACAAAAACAACTTCCAGAGGTTCGGGCGCTCCGGTGTGTATAGAAAAATTATCCGGGATCCCTATCTCCGTCAAATAGGTGAGCTGGGGCCGGCAGTTGGCGCCCTGAGCGGCAGTAACGGAGAATCCCGCATGCAACGATCGGACACTAGACGTAGACGAGCCAAACCCGACATTGATCAGACCGCTATAGAATCCTACTGCCTGGTTTAGCGGGGCGGCACTGACGTTAAGAGGAATCGGCGTGTTGGAGGCTAGTCCGCTCAAGGGCGTCATGGAAAGCCAGCTTTGACTCTGAGGGGAGGCTTCAAAACTTATCGGAGTCGCGCTCGCCGCTGATAGCGTAATCATCTGCTGAACGCTTTCGGTCGCCCCGGCTGGGGATGTAAACACCACGCCGCCTGCGGAAAGTATCGGGGTGGGTGCGGTTCCCCTGGCGTCCACTTCCAAGACGGCCGGCAAGTAGAGTGTGACGGCGTTGGGGTCCTGAGAAGTGATGCTAATCGTACCACCCACGGCGCCAGCCGGCTGACTACCCAGATTCATGGACACGGTCAGGAGTGTGGCTGTGCCGGGGGCCGTAACTCCAGACGCCGGAGATACAGAGAGCCATGACGTTCCAGCCGTCACATTCGCCGACCAGGTGGAGGGCGAGTCGCCATTATTAATGAGCGAAATAGTGCGCGAATCCAACAGCCCGCTGCCCTGAACCGCTTCGAAGAACACCGCGCTAGGGCTAAGCTGATCGAAGGGGCCATGATCGGCGACAAAGACCGACACCGGGATGTCCGGCATGGTTGTCGATCCAGTGGATCCAGCCGCGGTGGTGATATGAATAAGTCCGGTGTGCGCGCCGGGAGACAGCGTGGAGACAGCCACATTCACGTTAACGAGACAAAGCGTAGTGCAAGCGGCGACGGTGGGGTTGAGCCATGGATATCCCGACACGGCACTTACAGTGACCGGCCCAATCGATCCGGGGCCCAGGCTTCGCAGTAGAATGCCCTGTTGCACATTCCCCGCCGCGACCGAGTCAGAGAAAACTAACTCACTCGGGGTCACATCAAATTGAGGAGTGCCTGCGGTGGCCAGGAGAGTTACCGGAATAATTATGCCGAGAGCGATTCCCTTGCGATCGGTCAGTTGAATTCGCCCGGAATATGAACCGGCAGCGAGAGCGGCAGGACTCACCGTAACCCGGATCTGCGCGGGCGTAGTCGCCAGCAACGGGGTAACGGCTAACCACGACGGGACGGGCGTGCCGGGCGAACCGCTGTCGACCAGCAACGCAAAATCGGTGGCCGTGCCGCTCACGGAAGTGACCACGATAACTTGCGCCGGCGGATTCGGACCGTTGGCGATCGCGTTGAATGCCAGACTGGTGCTCGAAAGTTGCAGTGCCGGATTCTGTGCGACACTCGACGAGGCCGCCAGAATCCAGCCGGCCACAGCGAGCCGACGAAGGAGATTGCTATCCATCACGAAACTAATCGGGCCCGAGAACCACGATCTTTATGGTACTAACTAATCACGGGTGTTGCCAATACTAGAAGCTAAAGCAATTCGGCCATGCTAAAAAAGAACGGGATTTCTACGGCGGCGGTTTCGGGCGCATCCGATCCGTGCACCGCATTTCGCTCGATATTCTTTGCGAACTTCTTGCGAATGGTACCTTCCGCCGCGTTTGCGGGGTTGGTAGCGCCCATCACGTCGCGCCAATGCTTGATGGCGTTGTCGCGCTCGAGCACCAAAACGACCACCGGACCCTCGGTCATGAATGTTACCAGGCCCTCGAAAAAAGGCCTCTCGCGATGTATGTCATAGAAAGCCTCGGCTTGCTGTTTGGAAAGCCGGACCATTTTCATGCCGCGAATCCTGAAATCCGCCTTTTCGATCATTCCCAGAATCTGACCGGTGTGCCCGTTGGAGACAGCGTCAGGTTTGATAATTGCAAAGGTCTGTTGAATTGACATTGCGCTATAGACGGCTTTTGACTTTCTCTCCTATTTCCGCTGGACTGGCGCAGACCGTGATTCCAGCCTGTGCCATGGCCTTCATTTTATCTTCTGCTTTTCCCGATCCGCCCGAAATGATCGCGCCTGCGTGGCCCATCCGGCGGCCCGGCGGCGCAGTTTGTCCGGCAATGAAGCCGACCACCGGCTTCTTGACGTTCTTCGCGATAAAATCCGCGGCGGTCTCCTCGGCATTTCCGCCGATTTCGCCGATCATCACAATGGCGCGCGTGTCCGGATCATTGTTGAAAAGCTGGATCGCGTCCAGGAAGCTGGTGCCGATAATAGGATCGCCGCCGATGCCGATGCAAGTGGATTGGCCGATGCCGAGCTTGGTAAGTTGCCCGACCGCTTCATACGTCAACGTGCCCGATCGCGAAACCACGCCCACTTGACCCTGCAGATGGATGTGGCCCGGCATGATTCCGATTTTGCATTTGCCGGGAGAAATTACACCCGGACAATTGGGGCCGATGAGGCGCGTCGATCGGCCTTGCATAAAATCGCGCACCTGCACCATATCGGTAGTCGGAATGCCTTCGGTGATGCAGACCACCAGCGGCACGCCGGCCTCGGCCGCTTCCATGACAGCATCGGCCGCGAAGGGCGGCGGCACGAAAATTACGGAAGCGTTGGCTCCGGTTTGTTTCACGGCTTCGGCGACAGTGTTAAAAACCGGTAATCCAAGATGAGTTTGGCCGCCCTTACCGGGAGTGACGCCGCCCACCACTTTCGTACCGTAATCGATGGCCGCCTGCGCGTGAAAACTGGCTTCACGGCCCGTGAATCCCTGGAAGATGACGCGCGTGTTTTGATCGACGAGGACGCTCATTTTGCCAGCCTCACAACTTTCTCCGCTGCGTCCTTCATGCCGTCGGCAACGGTGAAGTTGAATCCGGAAGCCTTCAAAATCTCCTGTCCTTTCTCGACGTTGGTTCCTTCCATGCGAACTACGATAGGCACTTTCACGTTGAACTCGCGGGCCGCATTCACGACGCCGGTGGCCAGCACGTCGCAGCGCAGAATGCCTCCAAAGATGTTGATCAACACCGCCTTAACGCCTTGATCGGAGAGAAGGATCCGGAAGGCGTTCTTGATCTGCTCGGCATTGGCGCCGCCGCCGACGTCCAAGAAATTCGCCGGACTACCACCGGCGTACTTGATGATGTCCATAGTCGCCATGGCGAGCCCCGCGCCGTTGACCATGCAGGCAATGGTCCCCTCCAGCTTGATGTAGTTGAGGCTGAAGCGCGAGGCCTCCACCTCCAGCGGATCTTCCTCGTTCAAGTCGCGCAACTCGAGCAGATCTTTGTGCCGGTACAGCGCATTGTCGTCCAGAGTGATCTTGGCATCCAGCGCGTAGACCTTGCCATCTTTAGTGAGGATGAAGGGATTGATCTCGGCAAGCGACGCGTCACAAGCGATGTAAGCTTTGGACAATGCCGTCATGGCCGCGACGGCTGCATTAGTGCTCGCGGCGGGGACGCCCATTCCGAAGGCGAGATTGCGCCCTTGAAACGCAGCAAGTCCGTAACCCGGCTCGAGGGGCTCTTTCAAAATCAGCTCAGGCGACTTCGCCGCTACCTCTTCGATCTCCATCCCGCCCGCGGATGACGCCATGAAAACCGGCTTGCCGATGGCGCGGTCGAGCACGATCCCGAGGTATAGTTCGCGCTCGATGGGGAGTGTCTCTTCCACCAGGAGGCGCTGCACTATGCGACCTTCGGGCCCGGTCTGATGGGTCACCAGCCTCATGCCCAGAATCTTTTTCGCGATTTCCGCGGCGTCATTGGCATCCTTGGCGACCTTCACCCCGCCGCCTTTGCCGCGTCCGCCGGCATGAATCTGAGCTTTGACTACCACGCTGCCGCCGAGCTTTTTCGCGGCGGCTTCGGCCTCGTCGACGCTGAACGCCACCTCGCCGCGCGGCACAGGGACATCGTACTTAGCCAAGATCGCCTTGGCCTGATACTCGTGAATTTTCATGGGGTCAAAAGTTTAGTGTAGCAACGAGTCGCGAGGGGTTGATGCACCGCTTAGCGGAACGTCACCTCGCGCAAATGCGGCGTGGCATTGAAAGTGTCCAACGAAATCCGGCCGCGGGTGAAAACAAATTCGGTCAGCGAACAGTTCTTGATTCGCCAGTTCACTTCGATCGCTATATGATCGGGTGCTTGAAGCACTGTTTGTACCGCGACGCCGATCGGCCCGCCGGATGTGAACACGACGACACGTCGGCTGGGGCCTTCGGATTGGATAATCGTATGGAGGCCGCTCCGGACGCGCCCGCGGAATGCGGGCCATGATTCAACGCCGGGCGACTCCAGCTTGCCTGCGATCCACAGCGGCATCATCGTTTCGAATTGCTTCTGCAACTGGCGATTGTCCGCCGCCGGCGCATATTGCGGATCGGCGCGCAGGATGCCCCGGGCGTCGTACTCGTTAAACTCGGGCTTGGCCGTAAAGCTGCTAAAGCCTGCCAATTCAGCGGTCCGGATGTGGCGCTGCATCGTGCCCGTGTAGACGTCATCGAACTGGATGCCTTGCGCCTGCCAATATTGACCGAGACAAATGGCCTGCTGTTCACCGGCCGCGGATAAACGATCCGAATTGCTTTCAAACGTAGTCGATTGCGCGTGGCGGACCAGAACCAGCGTGCTCATTTCGCCGGAGCTGAGGCGCGAGCTTTCCCCACCACACGTTCGAGTTCGAGTTTGGCAATGGCTTCGCGGTGGACTTCATCCGGACCGTCGGCCAGACGCAGCGTGCGCGAGTTAGCCCAGGCTGCGGCCAGAAAAGTATCCTGGCAAACCCCAGCGGCTCCGTGCGCTTGAATGGCGCGATCGAGAATGCGCAACGCGACGTTCGGAGCAATGATCTTGATCATCGCGATTTCGCCGCGCGCGGCTTTGTTGCCGACCGAGTCCATCATATAGGCCGCTTTCAACACCAGTAGCCGCGCCTGCTCGATCTCCATTCGCGACTCGGCGATATCGGCGCGAAGGGTCCCCTGCTCGCTGAGCTTCTTGCCAAAGGCGACGCGCGAATCGGCACGCCGGCACATGGTTTCCAGTGCACGCTCGGCTACGCCGATCAATCGCATGCAGTGATGGATACGGCCCGGTCCCAAGCGGCCTTGCGCGATCTCGAATCCGCGCCCTTCGCCCAGCAGCATGTTAGAGGAGGGCACGCGGACGTTTTTGAACGTGATCTCGGCGTGGCCGTGCGGGGCGTGGTCATAGCCAAAAACTGTGAGCATGCGATCGATAGTGATGCCTGGCGCATCCATCGGCACCAGAATCATGGATTGCTGTTTGTGACGCGGGGCCGTCGGATCGGTCTTGCCCATGAAGATGGAAATCTTGCAGCGCGGATCGCCCCCGCCCGACGACCACCACTTGCGTCCGTTGAGCACGTAGTGATCGCCGTCGCGCACGATGCTGGCCTCGATGTTGGTGGCATCCGATGACGCCACGGCCGGCTCCGTCATAGAAAAACAGGAACGAATCTCGCCCGCCAGCAGCGGCTTCAGCCAGCGCTCCTTTTGCTCCGGAGTACCGTAGCGCGCCAGAACTTCCATGTTTCCCGTGTCGGGCGCGGAGCAGTTGAACACCTCGGGCGCCATGGTGGAGCGACCCATAATCTCGCACAGCGGAGCGTATTCGAGATTTGTGAGACCGGCGCCGTCTTCGCTTTCGGGCAGGAATAGATTCCACAACCCGGCGGAGCGAGCTTTCGGCTTCAGCTCTTCGATGATTCGCGAAGGCTGCCAGCGATCGCCTTGCTCGGTCTCCTTTTCAAAGCGCCGCTCGTTGGGATAGATATGTTCGTCCATGAAAGCTTGCAGCTTCTTCTGGAGCGATTTGACTTTGTCGGAGAAATCGAAATGCATAAGAGGCGACAGCTCACTTTCCGGTAAAAGCGGCGGCTCGCTTTTCGAGGAAATGGGCGACGCCTTCTTTGAAATCTTCGCACTGCAAGCTCTGGACCATCTCTTTCTCGGCAGTCTCAAAAGCCTCGGATAAAGTTTGAAACATTGCGTTGTAGACCTGGTCTTTTATGACGCGCAGAGAGCGCGGGCTGACGCTGTGCGCCAGATCTTTGGCGTAAGCATAGACGCTATCCATGAAGCCGCTTTGCGGGAAAACCTGGTTCACCAGTCCCATACGCAGGGCCTCGTTGGCATCCACCAGCCGCGCCGAGAACAGCATGTCGAGAGCGTTAGCCGGTCCGATTAATCGAGGCAGCAGCCAAGCCAGGCCGTATTCGGCGATCAGACCGCGTTTGGCAAAGGCTGTTCCAAAGCGCGCGGAGTCGGACGCAAAACGCAGATCGCAATAAAGCGAGATGATGAAGCCCAGCCCTACGGCCGGTCCGTTAACTGCTGCGATGACCGGTTTCTCGATGGATGGGAAATAAGAATACTTCTTCTGGAAATCAGGCCGGACGTTCTGACGCCCGCCGTTGTTGGTATTCCGCAGAAAGTTTTCCTGTCCTCGATCGCCGAGCCCTTGCTGTGCGATGGCGCCTAGGAGCGACATGTCGGCCCCAGCGCAAAAACCGCGCCCCGCGCCGGTGAGGACGATCACTCGGACGTTGTCGTTATGCTCGGCCTCATGCATCGCCGCGCGGACCTCTTGTTCCATCGTGGCGGTCCAGGCATTGAGTTTATCCGGCCGATTTAAAGTAATCGTTGCGACGCGATCGGCGACGCTATACGACGTTTCCTGATTGGTCATGTTGCCTGGATTATATCAATGCGGCGGCCTGTTCGATCAGATTGTGCACGCGCGTATCGAAATGGCGGAAGCGTTCGTCTTTGGTCTGGCCGCGGTGGAAACGCACATAGATTTGCTGCAGAACTACCGCCAGCTTGAACAGCGCGAACACCTCGTAATAATTGATGAGCGAAAGATCGCGTCCGGTTTTTTCTGCGTAGCGGCTGAGAAGCTGGCCGCGAGTGAACCAGCCCGGCTGCGAAGTGATCGACGGCTTGGTTCCACCGGGATCGCTCGGCTGCGACCAATAGCAGAGAATGAGTCCGAGATCTACGAGCGGATCGCCGACGGTCGCCATTTCCCAATCGAGAACCGCCTCGATGCGGCCCGGGTCGGTCGGGTTCAGCATGACGTTGTCGAGCTTGAAGTCATTGTGGACCAGCGTCGGCGCGGGGGAAACGGGCAGACGATCGGTAAGCCATTGGATGAGCTGGTCCATCAAGGAAATCTCTTCGGTCTTCGCGCCCTTCCAGCGCTCGAACCAACCACGCACCTGGCGCTCCAGAAATCCGTCGGGCTTCCCTAGCGAGGTGAGCTGGTGCTTTTCGATGTCGACGGAATGCAGTTGAACGAGACAATCGACGAATCCTTGGCTGACTCGCTGCGGGTAATCGGGAAAGGCTGCGAGCTCGGGCGGAACGCGATCGCGGACCACTATCCCGCGCCGGCGCTCCATGATGAAGAAGACCGCGCCTATGATGGACGGGTCTTCGCAAAGGTAAAAGACCTCAGGCGCAGGTGCAAAAACCGGGTGGACCGCTTTGAGCACTTTGTACTCGCGCCCCATGTCGTGAGCTTTGGGCGCGACTGGCCCGAGCGGTCCGCGTCGAAGGACGTACTCGCCGGCCGGCGTGCGCAACAGGTACGTCAGATTCGAGTGGCCGCCGGGAAATTGTTCGACGGCCAAGTGCTCGGCGCCAGGAAGCTTGTCCTTTACGTAGCCGGCCAGCGCGCCCCAGTTCAGCTCTTCCCCCGACCGGACCATCGCGGTATCAGTCATCGCCATAATTAGGGACAGTACACTCAAATACCAATTTTCGGGACGGTCGAACGGGTTGGTAGCGGGCGGAAATCGGTATTTGAGTGTACTGTCCCTAATTATTACAAAATCAGCATGCAGTCGCCGTAAGAATAGAAGCGGTAGCCAAACTCGACGGCGTGCTGATAGGCGTCGAGCGTGAACTCGCGCCCGGCGAACGCACAGACGAGCATCAACAGGCTGGACTGCGGCAGATGAAAATTGGTGAGCATCGCGCCGGTACGCTGGAACTGAAACCCGGGACGAATGAATAGGTCGGTTTCACCCGTCTTGCCAAGAAATATGCTCTCCACCGCGCGAACGCTGGTGGTCCCGGCGCAAAGCACCCGCTTGGATGACTTGATCCTGGCCGCATTCTCTTCGCTGATGTGAAAGCGCTCTGAATGCAGCTTCTCGTCACGAACAGGCTGAAATGTTCCGAGCCCGACGTGCAGGGTTACATATGCGATCTCGGCGCCGGCTCGACGGCAGGCATCCAGTATCTCCGGCGTGAAGTGGAGACCAGCGGTCGGCGCGGCGACCGAACCTGTTTCGCGGGCAAAAACGGTCTGGTATCGCGTGCGATCATCTGCGGTATCCAGCCGCTTGATATAGGGCGGGAGTGGAACGTGGCCGATCTTGTCTAACAATGCATAGATATCGCCGTCCGAGCGAAAGTGCACCGTTCGCTCGCCGTACTCGCTGCG